>NZ_CAXAPG010000030.1:0-74875 GCF_963970585.1 Pseudomonas sp. RL_105y_Pfl2_101 | reverse complement strand
CGCTTTCGAGGGTTGGCCAAGAACACGGCTCAGATGGTGACGTTGTTCGCCCTGTCAAACCTGTGGATGGCGCGTCGACATTTATTGGCGGGCACAGGAGAGGTGCGCGTGTAATACAGTAAATGGGGGCTGCGAAGCGCCTTGCTGCGCCCGGAAGGGCAGAAGAATGAAGAGAATGGATCAAATTTCGACGCGGGTCGTTTTTTGAAAAGTACTGACGGCTCGATAGCCGGAAAACATCCGGCTATTTCAGACCATCCTTAATAGAAAAGTCCTTAATGGAGTTTGATCGTGCGGATGAGCAGAGCATCCGTCTCGGGCGCTCGGTCCCTTCCAAACACAACGCTTCGGCGCCAGATATGTGGTTTGGTCATTTCAGGAAAGAATGATGCTTGCTCAGCGCAGCGATGAATCCCGCAACGTGCGCGGAATGGCTGAGCCGGGGCCGGCCAGTTGTGCATCGTTAGTGATTTCAAATTTCGCTTGATTATCAGTAGCAGAACTACCGCCAACGAATACCGTAAAGGTGCCTGACTCCACGGATCGCAACAGATCGTGGTTGAGTAATGCCCAGTCGTCTTGACCAAGCAAAAAGCTGACGGTCTTGCTTTCACCAGGTGCGAGCATGACTTTGGCGAATCCACGTAACACACGCACTGGACGTGTGATGCTCGCGACGTTTTGCCGCAAATACAATTGCACTGTTTCTTCCCCCGCTCGTTGACCGCTGTTATGGACATCTACTTGGACGTTTAACGTTTCATCGAAGGTAAGACGCTGTTTGCTCAGCCTTGGCGCGCTGTAGGTAAACGTGGTGTAGCTCAGACCGTGACCGAACGGGTATAGCGGCGTTGTTAGGGAGTCGATGTATTTCAACGTATAGGGATCGGTTTGGCTCGTTGGACGTCCGGTGTTCTTATGGGAGAAATAAATAGGCACTTGCCCGACCGTGCGCGGAAAGGTGATGGGCAGCCTCCCACTGGGGTTTACATCACCGAATAACACGTCCGCCACGGCATTGCCCATTTCTGAGCCCAAAAACCACGCTTCGATAATTGCGGGGATGTGTTCATCCAAGGTGGGTACGGCCAATGGACGGCCATTCATAAGAATGACCACCACAGGCTTGCCTGTCTTGATCAACGACCTGAGCAACGCATCCTGTGCTCCCGGCAGGTCAAGAGAGGTGCGGCTGCGTGCTTCGCCGCTCATGTCCGCTGTTTCCCCCAGCGCGGCCACGATCACATCGGCATCGACAACGGCGCGTTGGACCACGTCGATACCGGGTGTGTCCGGACTATCGGGGGAGGCTGCGGGGATGTAGACAATTTCAGACGAGGGCGATACAGCGCGCTTTATTCCCTCCAGAACCGTAATTGATTCTTCGGCACGACCATTTCCGGACCAGGCGCCTAATGTCGATACAGCGTCATTCGCCAAGGCCCCCATCACAACGAGTTTGCGCAGATTTTTGGGAAGTGGCAGAAGCGCATCCTTGTTTTTCAAAAGCACAATGGATTTTTGCGCAGCCTCTCTGGCCAGTGCGCGGGTCTGCGGCGACGACATCTGTGTAGTTTCGCGGACCGGGTCGCTGTAGCGGTACGGATCATCAAACAGGCCAAGGCGTTGTTTCGTCTGGAGTACTCGACGCACCGCTCCGTCAAGGGCATTTTGTGGAAGCTGACCACTGCGCACCAGTGCCGGTAGCTCGGCTGCGTAGTCACCGCCGACCATGTCGATGTCGACCGTTGCAGTGAGAGCAAGTCGGGCGGTGTCACGAGGTGTAGAGGCGACACCATGAGCCATCAGTTCTTTTATGCCTGTGTAGTCACTAATAACAATACCTTGGAAACCCCAGTCTTCGCGCAGCTTATGCCTGAGCAATTTTTGGTTGGCGTGCATTGGCATGCTGTCCACTTCATTGAAGCCGGGCATGATCGTGTCGACGCCCGCTTCGACGGCTGCGCGAAAAGGAGTGAGGTATGTCTCTTCCAACGTGCGCTCGGAGAGGTCGGAAATGTTGTAGTCACGGCCGCCTTCGGCTGCGCCGTAAGCGACGAAGTGCTTCGCCGTGGACAGGATTGTCGAGGTGGCGGGAGGGCCTTCACCGCTAAAGCCTCGTACGCGGGCAGTGGCGAGCGCGGCCCCTAGGAAGGGGTCTTCGCCAGCGCCCTCAACCACTCGGCCCCAACGCGGGTCTCGTGCGATGTCCACCATCGGGGCGAAGGTCCAATGCAAGCCGCTGGCCGTTGCTTCTATGGCGGCGGCCCTGGCGGTTCGTTGTGACAGGTCCGGGTCCCAGGCCGACGCCTCGGCCAGCGGCACCGGAAAAATTGTCCGAAAACCGTGGATGACATCGAACGAGAACAACAGCGGGATATGCAGGCGAGAGCCTTGAACCGCTTCACGCTGTAGTCTGCGAGTGTTTTCGGCACCATGCACGCCGATCAGCGAACCGGCTTGCGAAATGCCAATGGTCTCGCGGCCCTTGGTATCGATCACCGGGCCGGTGGGGGTGTTTTGCATGCCCAACTGAGTGAGTTGACCGGCCTTTTCCTCAAGCGTCATTTGTCCGATCAGTTGCTCGATGAACGCTGCGTCCTCTTGTTGTTTCTGGGTAAGTTCATTGGCTTGGGCAATGGAGGCCAGCCATGTGGCGACAATCAATTTACCGAGCATGGTTGCCGTGGCCAGGCGTGTCCGGTCCATGGCATCAGGCCTTCGATACGTGTGACGAGGTTTGCGTATCAGTTTGCTGTACTGCTGCTGCGGATTGAGCTGCGGCGGGGTGGTATTGATAAAGCCAGGTTTCGGAAAGCGTTTTTTCACTCAGGCGTAAAAACAGGCGCATTTCGATCGGGTCGTATCCCTCCGTATGCAAATCAAATATAGCTCGCCAATGGCCCGCCACTCCGTCGGGAATTGGCTCCACAACTACATCCGAAAAATTGCCGCTGGAGCTCCAAAGAACGGCGTCCGGCTTTGCGTCAAGGTCCAGCTGTTTCAACGGAGCTCCCAGAAACTCCACAGTGAATTTGCTTAATCCTCTAGGGCGCGGCCGCCCCGGTCGCCCCCCTCTACCCAAGCGTGTCGCCACGCAGCGAGCCAAGTCGGCAGGGTAGGGTTCGTCTGTTCGCCAATGCAGGCGATATCTAAAGCGGTGCTGACTACCGGCTTCTGCAGGAGCTTTAGGGACCCACATTGCGACGATGTTATCGTGAATCTCATCGTCTGTTGGGATTTCAATCAATTGAACGCTGCCTTCCCCCCAGCTTTCCAGAGGTTCCACCCACGCGCTGGGGCGTCGATGGTAGTAGACCGTATCCAGATAATGTTCAATGTTGCGATCGCGCTGTAGCAGTCCAAAACCTCGTGGATTGTTGTCCGAAAAAGCCGACGCCATGGTGCGTCCGGGGTTGTTGAGCGGTCGCCAGATGTGTTCCCCCGTTCCCGTCCAAATTGCAAGCCCATCGGAGTCATGGACTTCGGGACGCCAATCGTTGGCCTGACCCTTAACCGCCTCGCTGAACCAGAACATGGAGGTAAGGGGGGCAATGCCGAATCGATCGATGTCTTGGCGCAAAAACAACGCGGCCTCGATGTCCATTACCACGTCTTTTACATGATTGATCACAAAGCGATACGCACCACACAGGCTTGGGCCGTCGAGCAAGGCATAGACGGTCATCGTTTCTTGGTGCTCTTTGACGGGGGTTTCGATCCAGAAATGAGTGAAATCAGGAAATTCCTCCGCCTTGCCAGGCTGAGGAGCTACATCTAGCGCTATGCCCCGTGCCGAAAGGCCGTAGTTGTGTTCCTTACCAATGGCTCGAAAATATGATGCACCAAGAAAAGCGACCCAATCGTGATTGTTCCAACCGGGTTTCTTCAGGTCCCGTAGCCGATTCTCTTGGACGCGAAAGCCGGCAAAGCCGCTATCGGGAGGCAATGCCTGCGCGGGGCTATCGGCGGGTATGTTGAATAACGATTTGTCATATGGAATTTCTTGGACTGTGCCACGGGTGACGATATGTATCTTCACCGGAACGCGGAAAAATTTGCCCATGTGAAACAGCGCGACAGGATATTTTCCTGGGCCTTTGGCGAAAAGCGCTCGGGAAGTATCGAATCGAATCAGGTTCAGATCATCGTAATCGATCTTCGACAGATAAGGCTCAGCGGCAGTGTGAGGTCTGACGTAAGGCTTCAACGCCTTCTCTTCAGCCATCTGGACCAACGTGTCATACGTAAACGGAGCAGCATTCTCCACCTGCGCCTGCCCACCCACCGCCGTATCGATAACCTTAACCGCCCCCAATGCCGCAAAAAACGAAGCAAAACCAACCAGGTCGCGTCGTGTCAACATAAGCACCTTCAATAGACAAGTGAACCATCGGGGTGGATAGTCAATCGTGAGGAAGGTGACGTCTACTGTCAGAACTTACAGGTGTGTTGTGGATTCGGCGTAAACAGTCGGGTAATGCAGTGCGCTTGAGAGGCGTAAGGACCTTGGCGAGGGAGCAAGCTTCCTCGCCACAAGAGCGGGTGCGTACTGGCAAGCTACGCACCCGCTATTTCCAGCGGCTCAAAACTGTCCGCCTGCGCCATCTGCCACATCCGCGAATAAAACGCACCATTGACCTCACCCGTCAGCAATTCCCCCGGCCTCAAGAACACATGCAACTGTGAAAACAGTTTGATCTCAGTGGCCGACATACGCCGTACCAGATGCTTGGGCTGCAACTGTGACGGGTGCTCAAGCCCGGCGGCGGCGAGCATTTCGGCCAGGGCCTTGAGGGTGTTGCGGTGGAAGTTGTAGACCCGTTGGGCTTTATCCGGGACCACCAGGGCGCGCTGGCGCAGGGTGTCCTGGGTGGCGACGCCGGTGGGGCATTTGTTGGTATGGCAGCTTTGCGACTGGATGCAGCCGATGGCGAACATGAAGCCGCGCGCGGCGTTGGCCCAGTCGGCACCGATGGCCAGGACGCTGGCGATGTCGAAAGCGCTGACGATTTTACCGCTGGCACCGAGCTTGATCTTGTCCCGCAGGTTCAGGCCCACCAAGGTGTTGTGCACGAACAGCAGGCCCTCGCGCAACGGCACGCCGATGTGGTCGGTGAATTCCACTGGCGCCGCGCCCGTACCGCCTTCCTTACCGTCGAGCACGATGAAGTCGGGCAGGATCCCGGTTTCCAGCATGGCCTTGGCGATGCCCATGAATTCCCACGGGTGGCCCAGGCAGAACTTGAAGCCCACCGGTTTGCCGCCGGACAGTTCGCGCAGTTGCTGGACGAATTGCATCAGTTCGATCGGGGTGGAAAACGCACTGTGACGTGACGGTGAAACACAATCCTCGCCCATGGGGATGCCCCGGGTTTCGGCGATTTCCCGGGTGACCTTATGCTTGGGCAAGATCCCGCCATGGCCGGGTTTGGCGCCCTGGCTCATCTTGATTTCAATCATCCGCACCTGCGGGTTCTGCGCCTGGGCGGCGAAGCGTTCTGGGTCGAAGCGCCCTTCAGGCGTGCGACAGCCGAAATAACCGCTGCCCAGCTCCCAAGTCAGGTCGCCACCGTGTTCGCGGTGGTAGGGGCTGATGCTGCCTTCACCGGTGTCGTGGGCGAAGTTGCCCAACTTGGCCCCCTGGTTCAATGCGCGGATGGCGTTGGCGCTCAGGGAGCCGAAACTCATGGCCGAGATGTTGAACACCGACGCGCAATACGGCTGGGTGCACTGCGGGCCGCCGACGGTCACGCGAAAACCGCTGGGATCGCTCAGTGGGGCCGGGCGCATGGAGTGGCCGATGAATTCGAAGCCGGCCTGGTACACGTCGATCAAGGTGCCAAACGGTTTGTCGGCGCTTTCGTTCTTGGCCCGGGAATACACCAGCGAGCGCTGGGCCCGGGAGAAGGGCAGGGCGTCGCTGTCGGATTCGAGCAGATACTGGCGGATCTCCGGGCGGATGCCTTCGACCAGGTAGCGGATATTGCCCAGGATCGGATAGTTGCGACGCACCGCGTGACGGCTTTGTTGCAGGTCGAACACCCCTTGTAGGCTCAACAGCCCGGTCACCAGCGTGATCGGCCAAAGCCAGTCGTGTTGCAGGAACGGCAGGCTGGCGAGGGTGAAGATGACACAGCCGGCAAAGAAGGCGTAACGACTCAGCAGAGACAGGCTCATACGGTTTCCTTGGGGGGAGCGATGGGTGAGGCGGTGCAGGCATTCTGCGCTGTCGGCGAAACGGCGGGCAAGCCTGTGGCGAGGGGATTGTTCCCACAGATTCACAGGTTCACAGAAGTGTTGCTCAGCTCGCCTGCTTCATCTGCCGCACGGGCAATTCCACGCGGAAGGTCGTGCCGACGCCGACTTCACTGCTAACCGTGATCTCGCCGTTGTGTTTTTTCACGATGCCGTAGGACAACGACAGCCCGAGCCCTGTGCCCTGGCCAATGGGTTTGGTGGTGAAGAACGGGTCGAAGATTTTCTGCAGGGTATCGGGGGGGATGCCCGAGCCGTTGTCGGCGACTTCGATCCATACGGTTTCATCACCGACCCCGTTGCGCAAGGTGATGGTGCCGCGCTCGGGACCGATGGCCTGGGCGGCGTTGACAATCAGGTTCATGATCACCTGGTTGATCTGCGACGGCAGGCATTCCACTTCCGGCAACGGCGTGTACTCCTTGACCACGTCGGCCTTGTACTTGATTTCATTGGCGACGATGTTCAACGTCGAATCCATACCCTGCTGCAAATTGGCCATCTGCCATTCCTGGCTGGAATCGACGCGAGAGAAGTCCTTCAGGTCCTTGACGATCTGCCCGACCCGGCCGATGCCATCCTTGGATTCCTTGATCAGTAGGGGAATATCCTCGACGAGAAAGTCTAATTCCACCTGTTCGCGCAGCTTCCTCAAGTGCACCACCAGCTCCGGCGAGGCGATGGCCCCCTCGGCGCTGCCATAGGCGCTGAGCATCTCCTGGAGTTTGCTGAAGTAGCCGTCCAATGCCCCCAGGTTGGAAGAAATGAAGCCGATCGGGTTGTTGATTTCGTGGGCCACCCCGGCCGCCAACTGGCCCAGCGAGGCGAGCTTTTCCGATTGCACCAGCTGGCTTTCCAGCATCTTGCGTTCGTCGATTTCCATTTGCAGCAGCGCGCTGGCCTGTTTGAACGCCTGGGTGCGTTGTTCCACCAGGTCTTCGAGCTTGTTCATTTTCAGTTGCGCACGGGAGGTCATTTCCCATTTGGTGGTCAGGGTATTGGCCATCTGCTGGACTTCGATGTTGTCGAACGGCTTTTTCAGGATCAGCAAGCGATCGTGGCCGTTCAGGCGGTCCAGCAGTTCATCCCAGGAATAATCCGAGTACGCGGTGCAGACCACCACTTGCAGCAATGGGTCGCGCTTCCAGAGTTCTTCGATGGTCTTGGCGCCATCCCAGCCTTCGGGCATGCGCATGTCGACAAAGGCCAGGGCATAAGGACGCCCTTTTGCCGATGCCTCCAACATTTTGTTCAAGCCTTCCTGCCCGCCATAGGCCGAGTCGAGTTCGAACACGGTGGCAACAGGTTTTGGCGCATCGCCGAACAGCGCGTTTTCCATGTCCAGCAAGTCAGCGTTGCTGTCATCCTCCGGGGTGAGGATCTTGCGAAAATCTTCATGAATGGCGGGTGTGTCGTCGATCAACAGGATGCGGCGGTTACTCATGCGATTCATGGCTCACCTTCTGCAAGTTTTAGGGGCAATTGCAGTTCGAACGTTGCCCCCGTGCCTGGCCCCTCACTGTGGGCGGTGAGGTGGCCGTCCATTTCAATGGCCGCCAATGCGCAGCTGTGCAGGCCAAAGCCGTGGCCTTCCTTACGCGTGGTGAAACCGTGGGCGAAAATGCGCGTCATGTTGTCCTGCGCAATGCCTTCGCCTTCGTCCTTGACGCTGATTTGCAGGGTCTCGCCATCGATGACGGCGGCCTTCAAGGTCATGTTCCGCGCATGATTGGAAACCCCCGCCATGGCGTATTTGGCATTACTGATCAGGTTGATCAGGATCAACAGCAAGCGGTGTTTGTCGCCCATGATCCGCGGCACTTCGCCGTATTCTTTGATCACCGTAACATGGTGGCGGGTCAGTGCGCCGGAGTTCATGCGCAGGGCATCTTCAAGCAGTTCGCTAACGACCAAAGGTTCCAGCAGGCTGTTGGCCCCGGCATAGGATTGCTGGGTGGACACGATGTCCTTGATGTGGTCCACGCTCTTGCTCAACTGGGCCAGTTCGTCGCTCAGGCCCTGCTGCTCGAGTGCGATGGCTTCGACCAGTTGGTTGAGGTAGCCGGGCAGCAGCTTGCCTTTGGCGTCTTCGGTGAGAAAGTGCCCGAGGTCATCGGCGTGTTCGTTGATCAGTTGCATCGCCTTGCCCAGCCCCTGGGCCTTGCTGCTGCGCAGTTTGCGGCTGATCAGGTCGGCGGAAATGTTCACGCTGTTGAGCACGTTGCCAACGTTGTGCAGCACGTTGGTGGCGATTTCCGCCATGCCGGCCTGGCGGGCGGTGTCCATCAGCTCGCTCTGGGTGTCCTTCAACTGGCGGGTCCGTTCTTCGACCCGCTGTTCCAGTTCATCGTTGGCGGTTTGCAGGGCGTTGTTGACCCTTTTGATCTCGGCGAAGCTGCGTACCAGCCGGATCGCCAGCCAGATCAGGATCAATACCAGGATCGTGGCGAATACCAGCAGGTAGATGTGGTTGCGTTGGTATTTGGCCGCGGCTTTGCCCTGGTCTTTCTCCAGCAGGTCGGTGATGGTGTCCAGGCGGCTGGAGAGGGGGACCGCTTCGATGCCCCGCAACAGCTCATTGACCCGTGGCTGTTCGCGCAGGATCAACGCGATGTGCCTGCTCAGAATGTCAACGGGGCCTTGAAGCCCCAGGGGCATGCGCTCCTTGTTGACGTCCAGCCGGTTCAGGCCCAGCAGCACGTCGGCGGCTGCATCGCTGCTGCTGAGCTGGGCGAACTCCATGCTGCTGAGCAACAGGTCGTAGGTGTCGATGGCGACGTTTTGCAGTTGCAGCCGGTCCGCGTCGGGTAGCCGGGCGAACTGGGCCTGGATGTCATCTTCGGCGGAGGGCAGGAAGGCCATGGAGTTGCGCAGCACCGCGTTGTGGGATTTGAACTGTTCCACCAGACGGGTTTTTTCCTTGAGCGCCTTGAGGTACTCGTCTCGCTGGGCTTCCCAGAGTGACGGCTTGTGGCGCCCGGACTCCGATTCAAGGGTGTCGAGACGTTGCCACAGGCGCCTCATTTCATACAGGGGGGTGACCAGGGGGTCGTAGTTGTGGGTCAGGGCGATCCGCGACTTGAGCACTTCGTTGTCCCAGATGGCGTCTTGCTGCTTGAGCAGGCGGATCAGGTCCCGGGACTCAATGTACGAGGCGGCCTGCTGGGCCCCCGAATTGATGTACATGAACAACAGGACTGAAGTCAGCAACAGGCCGATGAACGCAAGCCCCAGGCGACGAAGAAGGGTCATAGGGGCTTGCCCTCCGATTCACCGGTCAGGGTCTTGAGGAACTCGACAATCAGGGCCGTATCGTTCTTGAGGGGCTCACGACCCAGTTGGTACTTGAACATGACCTCCACCGCGTGTTCCAGGGTCGGTGCCGAGGCGTCATGGAAATACGGGGCGGTGACGGCCACGTTGCGCAGGCTCGGCACCTTGAAGACCTGGCGGTCGTCGTCGTCGCCGGTAATGTTGAAGCGTCCTTCGTCGGCTCGGGTAGGGTTGCCCCGGTCCTTGAAGTAGTCGCCCATGACCCCGAACTTCTGGAACATGTTGCCGCCAACGTTCACGCCTTGATGGCAAGCGATGCAGCCGTACTCCTTGAAGCGCTGGTAACCGAACTTTTCCCGGGGCGTGAGGATGTCGGTATCGCCCAGCAGGTATTGGTCGAAGCGCGAATTGGGGGTCTGCAAGGTGCGCTCGTAATCCGCCAGTGCACCCTGGACATTGGACTTGGTCACGCCATCGGGGTAAGCGTCCTTGAAGTCCTTGGCATAGCCGGGGTCATCGGCGATGCGCTTGACGACCGATTCCCAGGTGCTGCCCATTTCCACCGGGCTGGTCACGACCACGTGGACCTGTTCTTCCAAGGTGTCGACGCGGCCATCCCAGAATTGGTGGAAGTTCAGGCTGGCATTGAACACGGTGGGCGTGTTGACCTCCACGGGCTTGCCATCGAAGCCCAAGGAAAACGGCTTGTCGTCGGCGCCGCCCTTGTCCAGGCGATGGCAACTGGCGCAGGACAGGGTGTTGTTGACCGACAGCCGCGGGTCATTGAACAGCCGCAGCCCCAGTTGGACGCGCTTGGGGTCCAGGGTCGGAATCGGGGGCAGGGGTTTGAGGGGTTCGTCCAGTGGTTCGGCGTGAGCGGTCACGCTTGATCCCACGAGCAGGCCGAGAGCCAGAATCAATCCATGTGACGCCATGGGGTGCTTTCCTTGAAACTTTGGTTGATGACACTCAGGTGTTCACGAAAACGGGTTCTGGCGTTTTTCCCACTCGGTCATCCAGTCGGCAAAGGCCTGCGGTTCGACGGCCTTGCTGAAGTAATAACCCTGAACCTCCTCGCAGTGGTGCTTCTTGAGAAATTCCAACTGCTCGAGGGTTTCCACACCTTCGGCAATGATGTGCAGGTTCAGGCTCTTGCCCAGGCTGATGATGGTGCTCACCAGCTTGGCGTCGTTGCTGTCGATGCTCAGGTCACCGACGAACGACTGGTCGATCTTCAACACATCCACCGGAAATTTCTGCAGGTAGCTCAGGCTCGAATAGCCGGTGCCGAAGTCGTCGATGGCCAGGCGAATCCCCAGTTGCTTGATGGCCTTGAGGATGGCGACCGTGGTATCGACGTTCTGCATCAGTACGCTTTCGGTGATCTCCAGTTCTAACTGTGTCGGGTCCAGGCCGGTTTCCTTGAGGGTGCGGGCGATGCCTTCGACGAAGCCGCGCTGGCGAAAATCGATGGCCGAGACGTTCACCGACAGGTACAGCGGGCGCATGCCCTGGGCTTGCCAACGACAGGCCTGTTGGCAGGCTTCCTGGAGCACCCATTGGCTCAGCGGAACGATCAGGCCGCTGTCCTCGGCGACCGGAATGAAATCCGACGGGTAGACCAGGCCATGATCCGGCCTGTCCCAGCGCACCAACGCCTCGACACCGACGACCTTGCCGCTCTTGAGGTCGAGCTTGGGTTGGTAATGCAGCACGAATTCCTTGCGTTGCAGGCCCAGGCGCAGGCCGGACTCGATGGTCTGCTGCTGCCGCGCCCGACGGTTCATGTCTTCGGTAAAGAAGCGGTAGTCATTGGGGCCGGTTTCCTTGACGTTGCGCATCGCTGTCTCGGCTTTCTTGATCAGCCCCACGGCGTCGAAACCGTCGGTGGGGTACACGCTGATACCCAGGCTCGCGGTGACGCTCAGGTCATGACCGTCGATCGGTTGCGGGGAACTGATGGCCGCCAGCAGTTTGTCGGCCACGCCTTTGGTTTGCTGCGGGTCGACGATGTCTCCCAGTATGACTACGAACTCATCGGAACCGTAGCGAAACACCGAATCGGATTCACGCACCACGGTGGCCAGCGTCCGCGCCACCCGCTTGAGCAATTCATCGCCCACGGGATGCCCCAGCGCATTATTGATGCGCTTGAAGCGGTCCAGGCCGATGAACATCACCGCCAGTTGCCGGTCGTGCCGGCGGCACTGGGCCATGGCCTGGGTCAGGCGATCACCAAGCAACATGCTGTTGGGCAACTCGGTGAGTACGTCGTATTGCAGCAGGTGGGACACCTTGAGCAATTCCTGGACGCGCTCTTCGATCGTGTGTTCCAGGCTGCGCATTTTTCTCGCCGCATCCTGGGCCAGTTGCCATTTCCAGGTCATGGCGCTGGCCATCTGGCGGATTTCCAGGGTGTCGAAGGGTTTCTTGAGGATCAGCAACTGATCGTCGAACTCGATCCGTTCGGACATGGTTTCCCAGGAGTAGTCCGAGAATGCCGTGCACAGGGCGATTTGCAGGCGCGGGTCGGCCTCCCACAGCCGCTCGATGGTTTGCAGGCCGTCCCAACCCGGTGGCATGCGCATGTCAGCGAACACCAGCGCATAGGGCTGGCCTTCAGCCTGGGCACGCTTGACCAGCTCCAGCGCCTCCTCGCCCTGGTAGGCCGAGTCGATCTGGAATTGCAGCCGGCTGACCTGCGGGGTGTCAAACAGCAGGCTCTCGGTGTCGTCCAGTGAATCATCGCCGCCGGCGCTGGGGCTGAGGATCTTGCGAAAGTCCTGGTGGATCGCTGGCGTGTCGTCCACCACCAGGATTCGCCGGTTGGCAGGTAACGACATGGGGTTCATCGATTGCTCTCCGATAGCCGGCTCGCTGGTCGGGTCCAGTGGTCTGTTGCCGGAACGATGGTGCCGGCCTTGAGTAGTTCGGCGGCCTGGCCGCTGTCGACCGCGGTGCTGAAGTAATGCCCCTGGGCCTGTATCTCCCCGCCGCTGGACATCAGCGTGGTGCGTTGCTCCTGGGTCTCGACACCCTCGGCAATGATCCCGATGCCCACGTCCCGGGCGAAGTTGATGATCGCCCGCAAGGTCGTGGCGTTCTCGGGGTCGGCGTTGGCGCTGTCGAGAAAACGCTGGGCGAGCTTGAGGTGATTGACCCGGTAGGTCTTGAGGTAATCGAACGAGGAGTACTCAGTGCCGAAATCATCGATGGCGATCTGTACGCCCAATTCGCAGAGGCGCGGCAGTACATCGTTGTGGGTCCACTTGGTCTGGGCCAGGGTGGCTTCGGTGACGTCGAAACGCAGGTCCCAGGGCGCCAGTTCCCAGCGCGCGGTGGTGCGCAGCACGTCGTAGATCAGTTCCGGGCCGGTCTTGAGCTGGGTCAGGGACAGGTCGATGGCGATCACCGGGGGGGCCATGCCCTGGTCGCGCCATTGGCGCATTTGTTGGCAAGCCTGGTCCAGTACCCAATGCCCCAGGCCAATGATGATCCCGCTTTTTTCGGCGGCGGGCATAAAGGCCGCCGGTTCCAGCCAGCCACGTTGGGGGTGGTTCCAGCGCACTTGCACGCCCATGCCGAGGATCTTGCCGGTGCCGAGGTCGACTTCCGGCAGGTAGTGCAGGTGCAGTTCGTTGTTTTCAACGGCTTGGCGCAGGTCGTTGGCGAGGGCGACCCGGTCGGTGACTTCCTGGTTAATTTCCTCGTTATGGAAATGGTACTGGTTGCGGCCCTTTTCCTTGGAGCGGTACAGGGCCATGTCGGACTGCGCCATCAGGTTGTCGGCACTCAAACTCTGCGGGGTGTAAAGGGCGATGCCGATGCTCACCGAGATCCGCACGTCGTTGCCGTCCAGGGTATACGGCGCCACGAGGGCATCGAGGATCTTGCCCGCCAGTGCGGCGCAATGGGTCGCTTCATAGACGTCCAGTTGCAGGAGGGCGAACTCGTCGCCGCCCAGGCGCGCCACCACATCGTTTTCCCGGGTACAGGCCTTGATCCGCGTGGCGACTTCCTGCAACAGCAGGTCGCCGATGGGGTGACCCAGGGTATCGTTGATCCGTTTGAAGTGGTCCAGGTCCAGGTAGAACATCGCAAACGGCGCCGCACCCCGACGAGCGGCGGCGAAGGCCTGGTGCAGGCGCTCGATCATGGTGGCGCGGTTGGCCAGCCCGGTCAGGCTGTCGGTGCGGGCCAGCAGGGCGATTTTTTCTTCGGCCAGCTTGCGCTCGGTGATGTCGAGGATGATGCCCTCTATTTCCAGCAACAGACCTTGCTCGTTGCGCACCGGGATGTAACGGTTCTCCACCCAGCGGAACGCGTTGTCGCCGGTGCGCATGCGGAACTCGATGGAGGCCCCTGCGGAATCGCGGTCCAGGACGCGGACCATGGCCTCATGGACCTTGTCCTGGTCGTCGGGGTGGATCAGGGTTTGCGCCCAGTCCGGCGAGCTGATCAGTTGCGCTGCGACATGGCCGAACTTGGTGATGTTATGGGAAATGTACATCAAGGCGAACGGCGGCTCGCCCCGCAGGCGATAGAGGATGGTCGGGCTGTTCTGCACGATGATGTTGGCGTCGGCCAGTTCCCGGGTGCGCTCCTCGACCGCGCGCTCAAGCATGTCCATTTTCAGCGCCGCGTCCTCGGTCATCTGCCATTTGACGGTCAAGGCGCTGGCCATCTGGCGGATTTCGATGGCATCGAAGGGTTTTTTCAGGATGAGCAGGCGGTCGCCCAGTTCAAGGCGATCGGCAATGTCCTCCCAGGAATAATCCGAGTAAGCGGTGCACAGGGCCACTTGCAGCTTGGGGTCGGCGCGCCACAGCCGTTCGATGGTTTCCAGGCCGTCCCAGCCCGGTGGCATGCGCATGTCGATGAACGCCATGGCGTAGGGGTGCCCTTGGGCCTGCGCCGTTTCGACCTTGTTCAAGGCTTCCATGCCCTGGAACGCCGAGTCGAGCTCGAAACTCATGCAGGAAACCGCCACCGGCGAGCCGAACAAGGCTTCTTCGGCGTTGCTCAAACTGTCTTCGGTGTTCGCCTGGGGGCTGAGGATCTTGCGAAAATCCTCGTGGATGGCCGGCGTGTCGTCGACGATCAGGATCCGCCGATTGGTTTTATCCAAGGGCAAGCTCATGGCCGTGCACCGTTTTGATGCTGACTATAGAACCCTGGAAACATCTGATATCCCTTTCGCTGGCATGAGTATTCGGCCGGTACTTGGCCCTTCATGGGGTAGAGCATAGTCGTCCGATCGGGATGCG
This sequence comes from Pseudomonas sp. RL_105y_Pfl2_101, assembly GCF_963970585.1. Lineage (NCBI taxonomy): Bacteria > Pseudomonadati > Pseudomonadota > Gammaproteobacteria > Pseudomonadales > Pseudomonadaceae > Pseudomonas > Pseudomonas sp. RL_105y_Pfl2_101. Next base: position 60,077 of record NZ_CAXAPG010000030.1, on the reverse strand, counting down.
CTCGGCCCGTGATGGCAAATGTGTCTAAATGTTCGCAATCTACTAGCCTGTATTTCGGGGGTAAGGTAGAACGGTTGTCGTGAATAGGAGGGGGGGTTCAAATGGAAGATCAATCGCCGGATGTTTCAGTAAGAAAGCCAGCGGTGCTGTTGGTCGATGACGAAGAGTCGATCCTCAATAGCCTGCGTCGGCTATTGCGCAGCCAGCCGTACGAGATCCTGCTGGCCGACAGTGGCGCCAAGGCCCTGGAAATTCTCAAGGAGCGGTCGGTCGACCTGGTGATGACCGACGCGCGCATGCCGAACATGGATGGCGCCGCGCTGCTGGCCGAGATCCGCAAGCTGTACCCAACGACCTTGCGCATCCTGCTCACCGGTTATGCCGATGTGGACATGATGACCAAGGCCATCAACGAGGGGCAGCTCTATCGCTACCTCAGCAAGCCCTGGAACGATGAGGAGTTGGTCCAGGCCTTGCGCCAGGCCCTGGCCCACCAGCATTCCGAAAGCGAGCGCCAGCGCCTCGAAGCGCTGAACCGCGAGCAGAACCAGCAACTCAAGACCCTGAACGCCACCCTGGAAAAACGGGTGGCGTCGCGCACTTCCGAGCTGCAGCAGACCGCCGACATGCTCGATTTGGCCTATGACGAGCTCAAGCGCAGCTATGTGACCAGCACCGAAGTGTTTTCGCTGATCGCCAACCTGCGCCTGCCCAAGTCCAAGCAAACCAACCGGCAGATCATCGAGTTGATCAGGGTCTACAGCCGGCTGCATTTTCTCGATGAGTCCACCGACCGTGATCTGACCATGGCCGCGGCGCTCTACAACATTGGCAAGCTGAGCTGGACCGACAACATGATGGTCACGCCCGCCGACATGCTGCACCACACTGAACTTGAGCTCTATCGGGCCTATCCGAAGCAGAGCGAATCGCTGCTGATGACCCTGGACCCGATGAAGGACGCGGCGCGGATCATTCGCCATCACCAGGAGCGTTGGGACGGCAGCGGCTTCCCCGAGCACCTCAGGGGCGAGGCCATTCCGTTTGGTTCGCGGCTGTTGAAACTGGCGGTGGACTTCATCGAGCTGCAGCGCGGGTTGATCCTGGAGCGGCAGATGAACAGCGACGAAGCGCTGGTCTACATCCGCAAGTACGCCGGCAAGCTGTACGACCCGGATATGATCGAGGATTTCATCAAGGCGTGTGCCGAATACCTGGAAGACGTGACCCTGTCGGACCCGACGGTACAAGTCTCCACCACGCGCGAATTGACCGCGGGGATGATCCTGGCGCGCAACCTCAATGCCGACAACGGCATGTTGCTGCTCAACGCTGGCAAAATCCTGAGTGGGCCGTTGATCGAAAAACTCATTGCCTTCGAATCGATGGAGGGGGCCCGTTACAGCGTGTTCGTCAAGATTCCCGAGGAGGAGGCCGATCCTACGACGCCGAAGCCGATTTTGGGGTGACTGGGGGTTGGATTGGATTGGGTACATATCCGTTGCTGCGGTAACGGCGGCTTAGGGTTCCGCCCTGACGGCGGGTCACTTTTGGAAGAGCGCCAAAAGTAACCAAAAGCGCTTTGCCCCACCACTCGGCACCTCGCTCAGGCTCGGTGTGCCCTCACTCCGGCATTGCTCCGTGGGCCGCCGCGAAGGGCCATCCATGGCCCAGCGCGGCTATCCCGGCATCCATGCCGGGATACCCACTCCACAATGCCTGCGTTCGGCCATCGTGGTTAACGGGGCGCCCCAGATCAAGATCAAGATCAAAAGCGAGGCGGCCTAACAGCCGACCTGGCTCTTCCGCTCGTACACCTGTCAGATCTGTGGGAGCAAAGCTTGCTCGCGAGGCGGCCTGACAGCCGACCTGATTCTTCCGGTCGTACCCCGATCCCATTGTGGGAGCGAGCTTGCTCGCGAAGGCGGCCTAACAGCCGACCTGTCTCTGGCGGCTGTACTTCGATCCAACTGTGGGAGCGAGCCTGCTCGCGAAGACGGCGGCACATTCAACATGGATGCAAGCAGACCCATCGCTATCGCGAGCAAGCTCGGTTCCCACAGGGATCGGCGGTGGACACGGATCTTATAAACGACCCAAAACCTGTGTGGGAGCGAGCTTGCTCGCGATGGCGGCCTAACAGCCGACCAAGATTGTGGGAATGGTCGGACAATCCTCCGGGTTGCAGCAGATTTTTCCGACGAACTCTGGCGGTTGCAGGGTGGGAAGGGCTGTCGCTAGTCTTTTCCCGTCGCTGCAAATTCAGCGGCCGGGCTTGGAAATCCGATAAGTAGACGGCGCGAAAGCGCCCTTCATGACGTATGCTTGCGGTCGTTTTTTGACCATGCTTTCGTTATGGCGGCTGTGCGCGGGAGACCTTCGGGTCTGTCGGGCTCGTTTACCCCGGTTTTCCAACCTGCGTACGGCTGCCACCCCTCGCTTGGAAACGAACGTGGCAGCTCCAACCTGTAGACGGAGTGTCACCCTATGTTCAAAGCCACACCCAATCCCCCCGAAACCGATCCCCAAGAACTCGATGAAGCCGCCAAGCGCGCCATCGACCATTATCTCGACCCCAAGCCTCAAGCCAAAAAGAAAAAGCCCTCAGGTCAACTCTTCACCGTCGTGGACGGTGTCGACACCGAAAGCCTGCTGGCCAACCTCAGCGAAACTTTGGCCTCAGCCGATGCCATGGTCAGCGACCTTGCCTTCGACCTTAAAGGCTCGCGACGCCATGTTGCCCTTGGCATTCAGCAACTGATCGAGCTGGGTGCTTTATTGGCGAATCGGATGCTGGATAACGTCAATACACAACCCTGACCACACCGCGCGCAGAAGCGAGAAGGCTCGCTTCCACAATTGGACCGGAGTACGACCGGGAGAGCCACGACGGCTGTAAGGCCGCCTCGCGGTGGACGTTGATCTCGGACGCCCCGTTAACCACGATGGCCGAACGCAGGCATTGCGCAGTGGGCACCTCGGCATGGATGCCGAGGTAGCCGCGCTGGGCCATGGATGGCCCTTCGCGGCGGGCCCACGGAGCAATGCCGGAGTGAGGGCACACCGAGCCTAAGCGAGGTGCCGAGTGGTGGGGCATGAGCGCTTTGGTTACTTTCGCGCTTTTCGAAAGTGACCCGCCGTCAGGGCGGAACCCTAAGTCGCCGTTACCGCAGCAACGGATATACACACCTTAAGCGAACAGCATTAGCCTTCCACAGGGGAACTGCGCTGATTTTTAGTCCCGCACCAGACTTTGCTCCCACCCCTACGCGTTGTAATCTCCCCGCCATTTCCCCGGCCAAGGCTTCGATCACCCATGACCACTTCCCTCATCCGCATCGCCGCCGCCCTGTTGCTCGGGCCGGACGGGCGAACCCTGCTGGTGCGCAAGCGCGGCACCCGGGCCTTCATGCAGCCGGGCGGCAAGATCGAGGCCCATGAACAACCGGTGCAGGCGCTGGCCCGTGAGCTGGAAGAGGAACTGGGGTTGCAGATCGACCCGGCACAGGCCCATTACCTGGGCGTGTTCAGCGCGCCGGCGGCCAACGAGCCGGGGTTTATCGTGCAGGCCGAGGTGTTTTTGCTGAGCATCGACGCCCCGGTTTCGCCGGCAGCCGAAATTGAAGAGGTGTGCTGGATCGACCCGGCCGGCGACAGCGATCTTTTGCTGGCACCGTTGACAGGCGAGGTGATCCTGCCGTTTTATCGAGCGACACTTCTCGCTACCTGCTGATTCACGCCTCAAGGACTGATGCTCATGATTCCATTGCCGGACCTGTTGATTTTCGCCGCCGCCGCGTTGCTGATGGTACTGACGCCCGGCCCGAACATGATCTACCTGATTTCCCGTTCGATCTGCCAGGGCCGCAAGGCCGGCGTCACCTCCCTGCTGGGGGTGGTGGCCGGGTTCTTCGTGCACATGTTCGCCGCGGCCGCCGGGTTGACGGCGGTGTTCCTGGCGGTGCCGGTGGCCTATGAAGTATTGAAATGGGCCGGTGCGCTGTACCTGTTGTGGCTGGCCTGGCAGGCCGTGAAACCAGGTGCGCGTTCGCCCTTCGAGGCCCAGCAGTTGCCAGCGGACTCGACGCGCAAATTGATCACCATGGGCTTTCTCACCAGCGCGCTGAACCCCAAGATCGCGGTGTTCTATCTGTCGGTGTTTCCGCAGTTCATCAGCCCGGAACACGGTTCATTGTTCACCCAGAGCGTTATCTTGGGCCTGACCCAGATCGGCGTCAGTTTCAGCGTCAACCTGTTGATCGCCCTGTTTGCCGCCGGCATTGCCTCGTGGTTCGTCCACAACCCGACCTGGCTGGCGGCGCAGCGCTACTTCATGGGGTTTGTACTCGGTGCGCTGGCACTGCGCTTGATGTTTGAGCAACGGCGTTCGGCGTGAGCATCCGACGGTTGAGGGCCGGCGATGCCCTGGCGTATCGCCAGCTGATGCTCCAGGCGTACGCACTGCATCCGCAGGCCTTCACCTCCAGCGTCAGCGAACGGTCGAAGCTGCCTATCAACTGGTGGGAGTCACGCCTGGGCAGCCGGCTCGATGTACTGTTGGGGGCGTTTGTCGAGCAGGCGCTGGTCGGCATCGTCGGCCTGGCCTTGGAGCCCCGGGAAAAAGCCCGGCACAAGGCGCTGCTGTTCGGCATGTACGTCGCCGATGAACAGCGCCATCGCGGGCTTGGCTACCAGTTGGTACAAGCCGCCCTCGACGAAGCCCGGCGCTATCCCTTCTTGCGTCTGGTGCAACTGACCGTCACCGCCGGCAACGACCCGGCGGTCAAGCTCTACCAGCGCTGCGGCTTCGTCCTGTACGGCCTTGAGCCGATGGCGATCCGCGTGGACGACGAATACCTCGACAAAATCCATATGTGGCTTGAGCTTTGATCCCACGCAGCTCCCCTGGAGCTGGCGAAGCCTGCGATCTTTTGATCTTGATCTGTGGGGCGTTCGCTCGTGACTCAATTGTCAGGGGAAAGATCACAGCCTCGCTTCGCTCGACAGCTCCTACAGTCAGCGCACGGCACTGACACCGTCGAGTGTGGAGAACGACGTGTCCTTGGCCGTCAGCAAAAAGTCGCGCATGTACGGCGCGTCGAGCATGTCGGTGCGCACCGCCGCATACAGGGTGGCAAACAAGCCTTTCTCCCCCAGTCGCTTGGCCTTCACGTAACCGCGCGAGCTGTATTCATGCAGGGCCCAGTGCGGCATGCCGCAGACGCCGCGGCCGCTGGCCACCAATTGCATCATCATCACCGTCAGTTCAGAGGTGCGCACCTGGGCCGGTTCGATGTCGGCCGGCTCCAGAAAACGGGTGAAGATGTCCAGGCGGTCGCGCTCCACCGGGTAGGTGATCAGGGTTTCGCTGATCAGGTCCTCGGGCACGATGTACGCCTTGCCGGCCAGTCGATGCTGGTTGGCCACGGCGAGCATCGCCTCGTAGGTGAACAGCGGCACGTAGGTGATGCCGGCCAGTTCCATCGGGTCGGAGGTCACCACCAGGTCGAGGTCGCCCCGGGCCAGGGCCGGCAACGGCGCGAAAGCGAAGCCCGAGGCCAGGTCCAGCTCGACTTCCGGCCAGGCATCGCGGAACTGGTCAATGGTCGGCATCAACCACTGGAAGCAGCTATGGCACTCGATGGCCATGTGCAGCCGTCCGGCGGTGCCGCCCGCCAAGCGGGCGATGTCCCGTTCGGCGCCGCGCAGCAGGGGCAGGGCGGCATCGGCCAGTTGCAACAAGCGCAGGCCGGCGCTGGTGAACCGTACCGGCTTGGTCTTGCGCACGAACAACTGCATGCCCAGGCGTTCTTCCAGTTCCTTGAACTGGTGGGAGAGGGCGGACTGGGTCAGGTGCAGGCGTTCGGCGGCTTCGACCAGGCTGTCGGCTTCGCGCAGGGCGTGCATCGTCTTGAGGTGGCGGAGTTCAAGCACCGGAGTTGCTCCATGAGTAAAACTTGTGATCAACACGAAAAAGTTGAGTTTGTCTCATGTGGGGCCGGCTGTCGACAATGGCACCATCTTTTACAGGAGGACGCACACCATGGCTCTGGCCCACACCCTCGGTTTTCCCCGCATCGGCGCCGACCGCGAACTGAAAAAAGCCCTCGAAGCTCACTGGAAGGGTGACCTGGCCCCGGCTGCGTTGCAGGCAGTGGGGCGCGAACTGCGGGCCCGGCACTGGCAATTGCAGAAAGACGCCGGCATTGACCTGCTGCCGGTCGGCGATTTTGCCTGGTACGACCAAGTGCTCAGCCACTCCTTGACCCTGGGCGCCGTCCCACAGCGTTTCCACAGCACCTTGAATGCCCAGGGCCGGCCGACCCTCGACACCCTGTTCGCCATGGCCCGTGGCGCCACGGCCAGTTGCTGCGGCACCGACCACGGCCAGGCGCAATATGCCCAGGAGCTGACCAAGTGGTTCGACACCAACTACCACTACCTGGTCCCGGAGTTTTCCGCCGACCAGACCTTCGCCCTGAGCTGGGAGCAGTTGTTCGACGAAGTGGACGAGGCCCATGCCTTGGGTCATCAGGTCAAACCGGTGATCATCGGTCCGTTGACCTACTTGTGGCTGGGCAAGGCCAAGGGCGAGGCGTTTGACAAGCTCGGCCTGCTGGAGCGCTTGCTGCCGGTCTACGGCGAAATCCTCAACCGCCTCAAGGCTCAGGGGGTGGAGTGGGTGCAGATCGACGAACCGATCCTCACCCTCGACCTGCCTCAGGCCTGGAAGAGCGCTTTCGAGCGGGCTTATCACATCCTCCAGTACTCGCCATTGAAAAAACTCGTGGCCACCTATTTCAGTGGTCTGCAAGACAACCTCGGCCTGGCGGTGAGCCTGCCGGTGGACGGCTTGCACATTGACGCGGTGCGCGACCCGGAACAACTGGGCCAGGTGCTGGACCGCCTGCCGACCTACAAGATTCTTTCGGTGGGCCTGGTCAATGGCCGCAACGTCTGGCGCTGCGAACTGGAACAGGCGCTGGCGCAGCTGCAACCGGCCCAGGAGCGCTTTGGCGACAACCTCTGGGTCAGCACCTCGTGCTCGCTGCTGCACAGCCCGGTGGACCTGGAGCGCGAAGACCGGCTCGATCCCGAACTCAAGAGCTGGCTCGCCTTTGCGGTGCAGAAGTGCGGCGAGGTCGCGGTGCTGCGCGATGCCTTGAACGATCCCCTGGCGCCCGCTGTGCAACAGGCCTTGGCCGACAGCCGCGAGGTGCAGGCCCGTCGTGCCAGCTCGACGCGCATTCACAAAACCGCGGTCCAGGCACGTTTGGCGGCAATCGGGCCACAGGACAGCCAGCGGCGTTCGCCGTTTGCCAAGCGCATCGAGCTGCAGCGTGCACGTCTGGCGTTACCGACCTTTCCCACCACCACCATCGGATCTTTCCCGCAGACGGCGGCCATTCGCCTGGCACGCCAGGCCTACAAGCAAGGAAAATTGTCAGCCAACGACTATCAGGACGCCATGCACACCGAGATCCGCCATGCCGTGCAGATCCAGGAACGCCTGGGCCTGGACGTGCTGGTGCACGGTGAAGCCGAGCGCAACGACATGGTGGAATACTTCGCCGAGCAACTGGACGGCTACGTCTTCACCCGTTTCGGCTGGGTGCAGAGCTACGGTTCGCGTTGTGTGAAGCCGGCGATCATTTATGGCGACATCAGTCGGCCGAGTGCCATGACCGTCGACTGGATCCGCTATGCGCAGAGCCTGACCGACAAAGTCATGAAAGGCATGCTCACCGGTCCCGTGACCATGCTGATGTGGTCGTTCCCCCGCGAAGACGTGTCGCGCCAGGTCCAGGCCCAACAACTGGCCCTGGCCCTGCGGGACGAAGTGCTGGACCTGGAAAAGGCCGGGATCAAGATTGTGCAGATTGACGAGGCGGCGTTCCGCGAAGGGTTGCCGCTGCGTCGCGGGCAGTGGCAGGAGTACTTGGATTGGGCGGTTGACGCGTTCCGTTTGTGCGCGTCGGGGGTGGCTGATGAAACCCAGATCCATACCCACATGTGCTACAGCGAATTCAATGATGTGATCAAGGCCATCGCTGACATGGACGCCGATGTCATCACCATCGAGACCTCGCGTTCGGACATGGAGTTGCTGGAAGCGTTCGAGGCGTTCGACTACCCGAACGACATCGGCCCCGGTGTCTACGACATTCACTCGCCACGGGTGCCGGATACGGCTGAGATGGTTGCGCTGATGAGCAAGGCGGTAAAACGGATCGCCGCCGAGCGGCTGTGGATCAACCCCGACTGCGGGTTGAAAACCCGGGGCTGGCCGGAAACGGAAGCGGCACTGGTGAACATGGTGGCGGCGGCGCGGCAGTTGCGTAGCCAACTGGCATAGAAGCTGTCGAGCGAAACGAGGCTGCGATCTTTTCCCTGGCAATTGAGTCAAGAGTGAAAAAACAGCAGATCAAGGTCAAAAGATCGCAGCCTTGGGCAGCTCCTACGCAATCTTCATCAAACTGTCACGCAACTGTGGCAGCGCGCTTGAACAAACTTCATCAGACTCGCGCTCTACTGGGGTTCTGCGTTTCGGTGTTTCTTCATGCGTGTATTCATTTTCCTGGCCGCGTTGTTTTTCGGCCTGCCGTCGATGGCGGCTTTGCGGTGTGACATCAATGTTGCGACCCAACGGGTCGATCTGGATCAGGTGAGTCTGGCCTACCAGAGCGTTGGCCGTGCTTCGGATCCGGCGCTGTTGCTGGTGATGGGCCTGGGTGGGCAATTGATCCATTGGCCGGACGAAGTGGTGGTCGCCCTGTGCGAGCAGGGGTTCCGGGTGATTCGCTACGACAACCGCGACGTTGGTCTGTCCACCTGGCGCCAGGCCCCCGGCAGCGCCAACCTGACCTTTGAAGCGTTGCGCTACAAACTCGGCTTGCCCGTGGCCGCGCCTTATACCTTGACCGACATGGCCGATGATGGGCTGGGGTTGATGGATGCCTTGCAGGTGCAGAGCTTCCACGTGTTGGGCGTGAGCATGGGCGGGATGATCGCCCAGCACATGGCCGCCATGGCGCCGCAGCGAGTCGAAAGTCTGACGCTGATCATGAGCAGTTCCAGTGCCGAAGGCTTGCCCGCACCCAGCGCCGCGCTGGTGCAGTTGCTGTCGCGGCGCGGTGCGCCGAATCGCGAAGCGGCCCTGCAGCAGCAGGCCGATCTGCTGGCCGCGTTGGGCAGCCCGATGGTGGCGGATGATCGCCAGGCATTGCTGCATCAGGCCGCCGTGGCCTATGACCGGGCCTTCAACCCCGAAGGCGTGAAGCGCCAGATCATGGCGATCATGGCCGAACCGAGTCGCGTGGCGCTGCTCAATCAACTGCGGGTGCCGACCCTGGTGGTCCACGGCACCGCCGACCCTTTGCTACCGGTGATGCATGGCGTGCATCTGGCGGCGCACATCCAAGGTAGCCAATTGAAGTTGATCCCGGGCCTGGCCCATCGTTTCCAGGAGGCATTCAAGGCCCCGTTGCTGGCGGCCGTGCTGCCGTATCTGCAGCAGCACCGCGAAGACCCGTCGCACTGGGCGCAGATCGAACCGGTGCAGGCGCCTAACCTGCTCTAGCGTTTCCTGTGGCGAGGGGGAGCAAAGCTTGCTCGCGAAACAGCCACCTCGATCTCTGGAAGACCGCGTCGCCTTCATCGCGGGCGAGCCTTGTTCCCACAGGGGTCGTTCCAATCAACACAAACTCTGGGTCAAACGGTCATCCGCAACCGCGCCAGATCCCGCAGCGGCGGCGCGCCGAACAACCGGCTGTACTCGCGGCTGAATTGCGAAGGGCTTTCATAACCCACGCGATACCCCGCCGCCGAGGCCTCCAGCCCTTCGGCGAGCATCAGCCGTCGGGCCTCTTGCAGGCGCAGTTGCTTCTGGTATTGCAGCGGGCTCATGGCGGTCATGGCCTTGAAGCGGTGATGCAGGGTCGAGACACTGAGGTTCACCTCCCGGGCCAGGTCATCGATGCGCAGCGGCTGTTCGAAATGGCCGTTGAGCCATTTGATCGCCTGGCTGATGCGATGGCTCTGACTGTTGGCGATGGCGATTTCGTACAGCCGATAACCCTGGGGACTGCGCAGCAGGCGGTACAGAATCTCCCGGCGCACCAGGGGCGCAAGCATGGCGATGTCTTTCGGGCTGTCCAGCAAGCGCGCCAGGCGCAGCACGGCGTCGAGCGTCGGCGTGTCCAGGCGTTCGACATACAGCCCCCGTCCGGCGGGTTGGGTCGGAACACTCAGGGGGCCGGCGTCGGCGATCAGTGCGGTGATTTCCGCCGGGTCGATGTCCAGGCGCAGGGCGAGGATCGGCTCTTGCGGCGAAACGTCAGCGATGCAGCCACTCAACGGCATCGACACCGAGACCACCAGGTAATGGAGCGGGTCGTAGTTGAAGTACTCATCCGCCAGGCGCACCTGTTTGCTGCCCTGGGCCATGATGCACAGCGCCGGTTGGGCCAGCACCGGGGCGAACTTTTGAGACTTGCTGTGGCGCGACAGGTTCAGCGAGCCGATGGCCGTGGCGTAGCTGCCGTCTTCGCTGGTGTTGCGGTCGATGATCGACGCCAATTCGGCGCGCTGTTGTTCCAAGTGCGTGTCCAGCGGGACATGGGCGTGGTCAAGTGGCGACATGCCGGGATCCTCAGGCGATAGGGAGCGATGAACCAAAGCTTATGTTTGTGCAAGGCGCAGCGATAGCAACATCCTGTTGAAAGCTTGCCTGATCCTGCACGGCGCAAGGGGCTATGACGGTGCAACGTTGCCGAAACTTGCTTGAAACCTTTTGTTTCAACTTCCCGGGTTTCAATCGGTGCGATGGCGAATTCTATGGCGCCGATGTGCAGGATTGTGCAATGGGTCGGCAGGAATTGACTAACGAAGCTGGCGTCGTGGCGCTTAACCTTTGATCCTGTCGCAGCCTGTCCCCGGCTGCACAACGGATGACCTGGGAGGGTTGAACATGACGACACAGATCCCCGTCAGCCACATGGCTTTCGTCCGTGCCCGCGGCGGTTGCTCCAGGCAACTGGGGGCGCGACTGAGTACGCTGATCGCGCCCTCGCGCCAGGCCCCCGGTTGCTTGCACTTTGCTTTGCAGCAATCGCAATGCGACGCTGATTTGTGGCTGGTGTCCGGGCTCTGGGTCAATCAGCCATCGATGGACGCCTACTTCAATTCACCGGCCATGGCGATTTTCGCCGAGCTGGTGCAGGACCTGGTGGTCAGCAGCCTGGATTTCCACACCTTCAGGGAAGTTTCTGCTGCCGACGCGACCGAAGGGTGTCGGGCGCAGGTACACAAACTGGCTGGATGAAGGTTTAATGAGCGTCATTTTCCACCGCCAGGATGCACAAGACATGGCACGTAAAGCCTTTGAAACCTTTGAAGCTGTTTCCGCTGTCGTTCCCAAGGAAGGCGGCGGTTACCATGCCGCCATTGCCACCAAGGCCATCGGCGGCTCAGGTGCGCCGCGCTTCAACAAGATCCTTGAAGACCAGGCCTTCGAGACCGCTGTCAAAGCCGATGAAGCGGCAGCCCTGCAACTGACCCACCTCAAGGGTGTCGACGACGAGGGCGGGTTGCTCTGGAGCTCACGAGATTAACGCTGTGGGAGCAAGGCTTGCTCCCACCGTGCAAGCCTCTATCGAGGGCGATGCATCTTGAACAACGCCTCGGGCCCCAACTGGAAATAATCCGCCGGCCCGCCACCGCGCAAGATCGGCTCGGCGGCGGCGGTGTCGTATACCCCATCCTTGAGCAGCCACTTGGCGATATGCACGGCGACCACTTCGCCGAGAATCAGCCAGCTCGGTACCAGCCCTTTATCCGCGCGCTGCAGTTGAATGATCTGCGTGACCTTGCATTCGAAGGACACCGGGCTTTCGGCGACGCGCGGAACTTGGATTACCCGTGACGACGCCGTCGTCAAACCCGCCAGTTCGAACTCATTGACCTCTGGCGCGGCCATCGCGCAGCTCTGGTTCATCTGCTCGGCCAGGGGGCGCGTGGCCAGGTTCCAGGCGAATTCGCCGGTCTGTTCGATGTTGTTCAGGCTGTCTTTGCGCCCGACGCTGGAGAATCCGATGATCGGCGGAATGTAGTTGAAGGCGTTGAAGAAACTGTAGGGTGCCAGGTTCAGGTGGCCTTCGGCATCCTGGGACGAAATCCAGCCAATGGGGCGCGGGCCAACAATGGCGTTGAACGGGTCGTGGGGCAGGCCGTGGCCGTTGGCGGGTTCGTAGAAATGGATGTCATCGGGCATGGCTGAAGAAGGTCCTGCGGTGGAGTTTCAAGGGAGTGAAGATAGTGCAGGGCCCCACTGTTTTTGTCAGTACCCAGGGACCCTCTGGGAGTGGGCTTGCTCGCGAATGGGCAAGTTCAGACACATAGATGTCGACTGACACACTGTCTTCGCGAGCAAGCCCGCAATGTGGTGAGTGGCGATAACAAAACCAGCGGTGGTCTTCCTTTTTCCATCTCCCATCAATAACTAAGCCCGGCCGAAGCCGGGCTGTGAGGGTGTCGTTCTCGGATTAGCTGATGGCAGCAGTGTTAGTGCGATCGAAGCCATCTTCAGCAACGGTGGCGCCGCCAGTGCGATCGAAACCATCTTCGGCGACGGTGGCGCCGTTAGTGCGGTCGAAACCATCAGCAGCAACAGTGGCAGTGGTTGTGCGGTCGTAACCGTCAGCGGCAATGGCCGAACTGGTGCGGTCGAAGCCATCGGCGGCGAAGGTGTTGGCAGCCAGTACGGACAAGGTCAGGGCAAGGATCAGTTTGGTTTTCATGGTCGTGCTCCAGAGTGGTTGGCGTTAAGTGCCTTGGGTGTGGAATTCATATTACGCTTGTTAATTTGATTAAAAAGTGCAAAAAAACGCTTAAATGAATCGACTAAATAGATGTGTTTGCGATCGTCACAGGGCAGGCGAAAAGTCTCATCACCCAGGCACCGGATTGCGTTTGGTTGAGAGTGAGAGTGGAGGGCAGGCATTAACCAGCGATTAATGTCGGATAATTCTTTAGGGACAAGGAAACGAAAAAGGGGCGAACCTGTTCAGGTCCGCCCCTTTTATTTGTCCGACTGGGATATCAGTCGGTGACAATCCGCGAGTGCTTGCGGGTGTCTTTCATGGTGATGTACACCAGCAGCGACACGGCGATGCAGGCCGTCACGTACCAGTAGTAGCCGGTTTCCATACCGATGCTCTTGAACCACAGGGCGATGTATTCAGCGGTGCCGCCGAAGATCGATACGGTCAGCGCATAGGGCAGGCCGACGCCCAGGGCGCGGATTTCGGTGGGGAACAACTCGGCTTTCACCACGGCGTTGATCGAGGTGTAGCCGCTGACGATGATCAGCGCGGCCATGATCAGGAAGAACGCGCCCCACCAGGTCTGGATGGAGTGCAGGGCAGTGAGGATCGGCACGGTGCACAGCGTGCCCAGGATGCCGAAGGCGATCAGGATCGGCCGGCGCCCGATCTTGTCCGAAAGCCCGCCGATCACCGGTTGCAGGCACATGAACAGGAACAGTGTGGCGGCGGAAATAGTGGTGGAGTCGGAGATGCTCATGCCGACGGTGTTCACCAGGTATTTCTGCATGTAGGTGGTGTAGGTGTAGAACGCCAGGGTGCCGCCCATGGTCAGGCCGACCACGGTCAACAGTTCCTTGGGGTGGCGCATCAAGGTGCGCATCGCGCTTTCCTTGGCTTTTTCCTTCTTGGTGAACGACTCGGTTTCTTCCATGCCGCGACGCAGGTACAGCGCCACGATCGCACACAGCGCGCCGATGGCAAACGGGATGCGCCAGCCCCAGGCGTACAGCTCTTCGGTGGTGAGAAACCGTTGCAGCACGATCAACACGCCCAAAGCGATGAGTTGGCCGGAGATCAGGGTCACGTATTGAAAGCTGGAGAAGAAACCGCGACGTTCCTTTGTAGCCATTTCGCTCAAGTAGGTTGCCGAGGTGCCGTATTCGCCGCCCACCGACAGGCCCTGGAGCAAGCGGGCCACCACCAGCAGGATCGGCGCGCCGACGCCGATGGTTTCGTAGCTGGGGCTCAGGGCGATGATCAGTGAACCGAAGCACATCAGGTACACCGAGGCCATCAGTGCCGCCTTGCGGCCAGCACGGTCAGCGTACAGGCCCATCAGCCAGCCACCGATCGGGCGCATCAAAAAGCCCACGGCGAAGATCGCGGCGGTTTTCATCAGTTGTGCCGTGGATGACCCGGCCGGGAAAAATACTTTGGCGAAGTACAACGAGAACGCGGCGTAGACGTACCAGTCATACCACTCGACCATGTTGCCGACCGAGCCGCTGAAGATCGATTTGATCCGGCTGGCGGTGGTTCTTTCACGGGCGGGCACGGCAGCCGACCCAATGGGCAGGGCGTTGGAGTTGTCCATTGAAGGATCCTTCGTTTAATTGTTTTTGTGGAGCGCGTGGGAACGCAGCCTGACAGGGCTATAGCAGGAGCTGTGCCAGGTGCTAGAAGGCCGGTTTAGAGGGGTTGGTGGTGTCGCGTAGGCAAAAATCCGCTCATTGTGGCTGGTGAAGTGGGCGGGAATCCGCTTATGCAGTGGGAAGTTCGATGTCTGTGCGGGCCTCATCGCGAGCAGGCTCGCTCCCACATTTGGACCTGTATGTACGAACCATTGTGGGAGCTGCTCGCGATGGCGCCGGTTCAGGCGCTACAAAGCCTCAGGGCGAAGACGTCGAGGGCGTGAACTCCAGCTTCAACTCGCCCCGGTACTGCCCGGTGTTTTTGTCGATCTGGTTGAAGGCCGGGGTCTGCAAGGTGATCGGCCAGGGTGTGCACACCACCGGGAAGGGCACGTTGGGCAGGCGCACGGCGCGGATGTCGGCGTTGTTGATGCCGGTAAAACTCACCGGTTGCCCGGACACGTGCTGGGTCTCCCCCAGGTTGGCGGTGCGGGTGCGGACCTTGTACTCGATGCGGTTGCGCTCGCCGATGCCGCCGGAGGCATGGTGGACGAAGAAGCGCCCATCCATGCC
This sequence comes from Pseudomonas sp. RL_105y_Pfl2_101, assembly GCF_963970585.1. Taxonomy (NCBI): domain Bacteria; kingdom Pseudomonadati; phylum Pseudomonadota; class Gammaproteobacteria; order Pseudomonadales; family Pseudomonadaceae; genus Pseudomonas; species Pseudomonas sp. RL_105y_Pfl2_101. Next base: position 45,049 of record NZ_CAXAPG010000030.1, on the reverse strand, counting down.
CGGTACGGGGTTGGTGCCGGTGACGCGGATTTCGTAGCGCTGGCTGTTGGCGTTGTAGCCATCGTAGAGACAGGCGTCGACGACGGTTTGGCCGGAGACGATGCCACCCGGGCCGTTGCTCAAGGGGCGTGTGCGCAGGTTCAGGTCCACCAGTGGAGTACTGACACCGTAGGCGGGCAGGTAGATCTGCATGTTGTTGTGGTCGGTGACGTCCAGCTTGAAGTCCACGGTGTAGGTGTTGGCTGCCCCGATAGGTTGGCTGGCGTATGTTTTCAGTTTGAGTCTCAGCTGTGCGGTCCAGACTCCTCCCGATGGCAGTCTGGCCAGTTCCGATTGCGGTATCCAGATGGTGGAGGCACTGCCCCGAGGGCTGATCTGGTCTCCGCACACCTGATGGTTGTTGCTGGTCAGGTGGTGCTGGCGGGTTCCCCATCCGGTGGTGAAGCATCCCGAGTTTGTGAAGTACCGCTCCATGTATCCTCGAACAACCAGCACCTGAGAAAGGCGACTGCGTCGTTCGGTGAACCGAAGTGATATGGAACTGATGCCTGCATTCCCCGAGTTTGAGGTCGGGCAGGCCCCGTTTTTCGGATCGCTGGACGAGAGGCAGACAAAGAGCATCTGACGGTAGTTGAAGTTGGTGTCGCTATAGCCGTGCATCTTGCGTGTCCATAAGTAATGGTCGCTGGCGGGCGCGGCACGGTCAAAGCTCAACTCTTCACGCTGATAATAATCGCTCGGGTCAACGTTATTCTGGGCTGGGGCAGGCAGCGTCACGAGTGCAACCGCACTGCAGAGCAAGGTGCATACCTGGCGTATCCGGCGATGGAGGTATGAAGACAGGTTCATGGTTGGTTTCTCTTGTCTGGCGATAACGCGGCATTGCGACGGGCAGTCCAGCGCCCCAGGCGATTCTGGTCGTTGAGATCCTTGGGCAGGGCATCCATAGTGGTGCTCTGGCAGGTGAGCGTGCCAACCCGCCGCAGGCTGCTGTGGGCGGCCCGGGTTTGTATCGCGCAGGCGTGCACGCCGTTGAGGTCCAGGGCGAACAAAGGTTCGGGATGATGATTGAGGTCGACAACGAAGCTGCCGTCCTCGCCGGTCTCGAGCATCGCCGCATTAAGGATCGCCGCCTGTGCCAGCGGTTCACCCTGGGCATTCACCAGGCGCCCGACGTAGGTGTAGCTGACGCTGGACTCGATCCGTTGCACGGCCAGCTTGCCCGGTTGCAGGAACCACTCGCGGCTGCCGTTGCCGACGTTCACTGAACTGAGGTTCTGGCGCGAGGCATCGGCGTCGCTGATGCGGGTTTGGGTGGCTTCGAAGCCGTTGACCGGAATCAGGCGCTTTTCACCAAAGCCGATGCTGGTCTGGGCGCCGTAGCCGCCACTGATCTTGGCGGCCGCCCCGGTGGCGTTTTCCACTGGTGCCGCGACGATGCCCACCGCGGCCCCTGGCCCTGTACCGCCTTGGCCTTGGCCCCAGAAGAAACCTTCGCGCCCCAGCGCCAGAGAGGAGGAGTGATTGCCGCTCAGGCTTGGCCGCGAGTCTTGCTGGTCCCCGCCGCGCTGGGCCACCGTCAGGCTGGTTTCGCCCCAGTTACGTTCGATCCGCCCGCCGACTTCCGCGTCCCAGCGTCCCAGGTCATCGTAGCCGACCCCGGTGTTCACTTCATTCCTGCCCTGTTCGTTGTCCCAGGCGCGGGTGTGGCCCAGGCCGGTGCGCAGGCTGTCACGGGCATTCTGTTCGCGACGCATGTCCACGCCGATGTTGCTTTGGCGATAGCCGCCGGTATTCGAGCGCTCGTTGTGGGACAGGTTCAGGCTCAGGTACACGCCATGGTCGGTGTCGCGGTTGCCGCTAGCATTGCGGAAGGCGCCCACCCGATGAATGAGGTGAAACGGCCCCAGGACATGGCTGCGGGAGAAGCCCAATTGCAGGGTCCGGGCCCAGGTGGAAGTCGTCAGGTCGCGGGTCGGGTCGTCTTCGTCGGGAGAGTCGTTCCAGTAGGAGAACGGATTCACCTGAGCATAGCGATTGTAGGTGTAGCCGGCACTGAGGGTGCCGCCAGCCAGCGGCAGGGAAGCGCTGGCCATCAAGGTTTCGTTGCAGCCGCTCTGCTGGTAGGCGCGGGTGTTGTGTTCGCAGGACGGGCTGCGCAGCGAGTAGCGATACAGGTTCCAGGAGATCCCGTGGGTGAAGGTCATTTGCTGGCTATTACCGCTCGCGCCATCGTTGCCGGCCAGGACGGCGCCCGATAACGACCAGTTGCTGGCGCCCAGCGTGCCGGCCCAATCCAGGCGGCTCTCGTTGTAGAACGCCGAGTCCAGCGAAGTGATGGCGCTGGTGAACGCCAGGTCATCACGCAACGGAATGCGCAGGCCGGTCTGGGCTACGGCGGAGGGGGCCTGCTCATACAACGAATGTTCCGCCGTGCGCCCGCCTTGCAAGAACCATTGCACAGTGTCGTCCCCAAGGCCGTTGCCGTCGGTGCGGCTGAAGGGCACGGTTTCGGTGCGGGTCACCTGGCCGTTTTCGATGACCCGCAGGGTCACCGGATAGCTGCCGTTGGGGAAGGTCCGGGTGTCGACGTTCTGCACGCCGGCGTCCAGGTAGGAGGTGGACAGCAGTTCTTCGCCACGGAACGCATCGACGCGCGAGCGCTGGGTCAGGATCAGGGAAATCGGCGTGCCTTGCCCAACGACGTCGCGGTTGAGGTAAGCCAGGGTGGTACCGACACGGGCGCCATCGATCCGGCCCAGGGGCAACAGGCTGAAGCTGAAATTGCCGCCTTCGGCGCTGGACAGGTTGCTCATGTCCATGCGCCCGGCCTGGGCGTAGTGTTCACGATCGAAGTCCTGCCGGTAGTAGATGTTGTTGAACTCCAGGTTGCTTTCGCTGCTGCGCTTGTTCTGGTAGGCCTGGTAGTTCCAGGTGAAGCCCAGGTGGCTGGTTTCGCCCAGGCCCAGTGCACCGAGGCCGCTGGTACCCAAGGCGCGGTAGCTGTCGGCCTGGGCGATGTTGATGTTTTGCCGATGGACCAGGGCGTTCTGGGCCTCGGTGGGTGTATGCAAGCGCAGCGCCGCCGCATCGTTGGCCGGCAGCCAGTCCTTGCGCATGAGGATCTGCAGGCGCGCGCCGGCCGCGTCGAGAATTACCGCCACCGCGTCGGTTTCCAGGTAACCGCAACTCGCTTCGCTGGCCAGGCCATAGGAGCAGGCCAACTGGCTGTTGCTTGGCAACGGTTCAGACAGCAACGATTGCAGGTCCTGGGCGGAGGCCGAGGCACCGGCCTCGATCAGCAGCGCCGCGATTCGCTCGGGTTGTTGGAATTCGATACGGCCGGGGCGCACCATCACAGGATGCAGGCCCAGGATGCGATTGAGCAGGTGGAGTTCAAGTTGTTCCACCTGACCTTCAACCAGGGCTTCGAAACCGGCCGGCACCTGGGGCAGATCGGTGGATGCGACCGATACGGCATCGGCCAGCGCCCAGGACAGGGTGATGGAGAGTACGGTGAAGTGGCGTTTCATACAGAGCCTTGACGGAGGAAAAGGGAAGTACGGCGGCGCCGCACCTCCCTTCTGGGGACGAACCGGCGATACTTAAGGCTGCTGGGTCAATACCAGGCTGACCATGCCTTCGTAGCGACCGGCGTTGGCGATTACGCCAGCAGTGCTCTGGCGGATTTCCAGCATTTGCTCGATCGAGCCGCTGGTAGGGTCGCCACCTGGGAACAGGTCGGCGGCGGGTAACGTGACACCGGTGGTATTGAGCGCCCGACCGCCGTAGTTCACGCTCAGGGGAACGGCCGCGGCGGCGGGGTTGGTCATGTTGGCCAGGACTGGACTGGTGATCAGTCGCAAGGTCATGTCTTTGTTTGTGTCATTGCTGTAGATCCGCGTACTCAGGCTGGTTGGCCGCAGGCCAGCACCCGGCAGATACGCCATTTCCATGGACGGTGGCAGCGGGCTGCCATCGGACTGGAGGATTTCCAGCGTCGGGTCGACATCGGCAAAGACCATGATGCTCTTGTCTACTGCCATGGCGGGCAGCGAGGTCAGGGCGAGCAGGGCCAAGGGTGCGAACTTCATCAGTTTCATGGGGTTTTCCTCTTTTGCTATGGGTGAACGGGGGCCTGACCCCGTGCGCGAGCACGTGGCCTGGGTCAACAGTGGGGGATTAGCTTTCCGGCGTTACAGTGAGGGTGCGTGGACGCTTATCGTCGCTGGTCACGAAACGCACGAGCACATTGCCATTGGCGCCGGGTGTCGAGACAGGCAGCGTGCTGCCGGGGTAAAGGCTGCGGTTGACGTCGTTCCAGATGCAGTCTTTCTCGCCCTGGACGTCGGCACATCGACCGACCTGCAGCACACCGACGCGCAGTGTGCCGTCGTTGCGCAGTTCGTTGCCCTTGGGTTGCAGCTTGAGGCTGGTGCGACGCTCGTCGGGCAACAGACGTACCAAGGCACCCCAAATCAGGTTGACGCCGATCCTGGGTTTTACCCCGTCTGGCCCTGAATCGTCTTCCTCCGCCAGACCCGGTGCCGCGACCGGCTCGAAATAGACCCGATAGACGGTCTCTTCGCTGGGTATTGCCTGGGCGATGATCCGTATGGTGCGGCTCGCGCCAGGCGCCAGCACCGTGCGTTGTGGCGATACGACAATGCCCAGGGCATCGGCGGGCGACAGCGGGCTTTCATGTTCGTCCGGCGTGCCGGGGCGCTGGATCTGGGTCACGTTGACCTTGATGTACTGCACCTTGTCGGACTTGGAATGCAGTTGGATCTGGCCAATGCCATCCTGCTCGGCGCCGATGGTGCTGCTCATCGGGTACACGACCATGTTGGCGGTCGCTGGAAGCGCCAGGCTGATGGCGAGTGTCATGAAGGCCAGTTTGCCCAGGACAGCCCAGCGATGGGTAAGCGCTTGATACAAATGCATTTCAAACCTCAAACAAAGGAAGATGGACGATCAACGTTTCAATACCCTGAGTACAGGGGGCCTGTTTCGACCAAAACCTACGGTCATGCCACGAAAACACCGGCGCTTCGATAACGCCACGCGAGACCCACGTAGTACTTCTTTGTTGCTTCAAATCCTTCGCTATTTCCTGTGGGAAATTTCCGGAGTAAATTAATGTTTCAATGCCCCCTGCTTGCTGACTACTGCGAAATGGATGGGATTCCGAGTGCGCGCAGTCTTGGCGCGGCCGTGGTGCCGATTCTGATGAGGCGATGATGGCCGTTTTTTATGCCGGGGATTTTGGTGGAGTATATACACCGTGTCAATAGTGTTGGTGGAATATATACACGTTCGTTTGCGCGAAGAAATTGACCGCTGTGGTGTTTCGCTGGCGGCCGCGTCTCGCGCGGCGGGGGAATCGAGCCCGCAACGCTTGAAAGAAGTGGTCTCGGGGCGGCAGAAGTGCCCGGCCGATCTGGTGGCGAAACTGGTGGCGATCGGGGTGGACGTCCAATACATCCTGACGGGCCAGCGTGTGCAAACCGCGCCAGCCTTGGCGCCGGACGAAGAATTGCTATTGGATGGCTACCGTGCGCTGGATGGGGCGGGCAGGAAGCGGCTGATTGCCAGTTTGCTGTCGGGTTAACCTCAGGCCTCGGGACGATCGCGAGTCGTGTCGCGACAGCCTCATCAGTTGCCCCGCAAGAACATTTCCCGACTCAACCCATGGCGTTGCATCTTTTCATTGAAGGTGCGGCGCGGCAGTTGCAGTTCTTCGAGCACGGCTTTCACATCGCCTTTGTGCCGGGTCAGGGCGGCGCGCAGGCATTGGGCTTCGAAGGCTTCCTGCTGGGCCGCGAGGGACTGGCCAGGCTCCGTCTCCAGGACGGGCAGTTGATCGAGCCCCAACACCTGGCGTTCGGCGACGTTGGCCAGTTCTCGCACGTTGCCCGGCCAGTCGTGGCTAAGTAGGTGGCTCAACTGCGGGCTGCTCAGGGGCGCGGCGGGGCGGCCCAGGCGTTCGGCGGCGCTGTGGGTGAAGTGTTCGAACAGCAAGGGAATGTCCTCGCGCCGTTCACGCAGCGGCGGCAGGCGCAGCTCGGCGATGTTCAGGCGATAGGCCAGGTCTTCGCGAAAACGCCCGGCCCGGGCTTCGTCCAGCAGGTCGGGCTTGGTGGCGGCGATGATGCGCAAGTCCACATGGATGCTCTGGTTGGACCCCAGGCGTTCGAGCTTCTGTTCCTGCAACACCCGCAGCAACTTGGCCTGTTGGGCCAGGGGCATGCTCTCGATTTCGTCGAGAAACAGCGTGCCGCCGTCGGCGTATTCGAGCTTGCCGATGCGCTTGCCCTGGGCGCCGGTGAAGGCGCCGCTTTCATGGCCGAACAGTTCCGCCTCGAACAGCGGTTCGGGAATAGCCGCGCAGTTCAACGCGACGAAGGGCTTGCTCGCCCTCGGGCCGAAGTCATGCAGGCAACGGGCGACCAGTTCCTTGCCGCTGCCGGTTTCGCCGCGGATCAACACGTTGACCGGCAGTGCCGCCAAGTCCAGCACCTGGCGCCGCAGGTTTTGCAGCGCGCGGGAAACCCCCAGCAGCGTGCCATCGAGGCGGGCGCGGGCGTCGGCCTGTTCATGCAGACGACGGTTTTCCAGGACCAGGGTGCGCTTGTCCAAAGCCCGGCGCAGGCTGCCGAGCAGGGCCTCGGGGCTGAAGGGTTTCTCCAGGAAATCGTAGGCGCCGTCGCGCATGGCTTCCACGGCCATCGGTACGTCGCCGTGGCCGGTCAATAGAATCACCGGCAGGTCGGGATCGCGGCGGCGCACTTCGGCCAGCAGATCCAGGCCGCTGAGGCCGGGCATGCGCACATCGCTGAGGATCACCCCGGGGAAATGCTCCGGCAATCGGGCCAGACATTCGTCGGCGCGGCTGAACAACTGCACCTGGAACCCCGACAGGCTCAGCCACTGCTCGACGGCACTGCGAATGCTGCCTTCGTCATCCACGACCATGACTGAATCAAGCATGCAGTTGCGCCTCCTGATCGATGGGCAAGGTCACGCAGAATACCGCGCCGTGCTCATGGTTGTCCGCCGTCAGCCGTCCACCGGATTCATGGATGATGGCGAACGAAACCGCCAGCCCCAGGCCCAGGCCGTCGCCTACCGCCTTGGTGGTGAAAAACGGATCGAACACCTGGGCCAGATGCTCCTCGGCGATCCCGGTGCCGCTGTCGCTGATGGTCAGGCGCCACAATTGATCATCGGCCTCCAGGCGCACTTCCAGGCGCTTGATGGGGGTGTCGGCCATGGCGTCGAGAGCGTTGCGCAGCAGGTTGATCAACACCTGTTCGAGTCGAATCGCATCGCCGCGCACCCATGCCGGTCGCGTCAGGTGCAGCACGGTACTGATCTGCTCGTCGCGCAGGCGCGTGTCCAGCAGTTGCAGCGCCTGGTCCACCACCGCCGCCAAGTCCAGACGTTCGCGCAGGCCGCTGGGGCTTTTGCGGGCAAACGTCTTCAGGTGACCGGTGAGGGCGGCCATGCGGGTCAGCATGTCGTCCAGCGGCTTGAGGGCCTTGTAGGCGTCATCGACCCGACCGTGATCGAGCAGCAAGCGTAGAGTCGCCAATTGCATACGCTGGGCGGTCAAGGGCTGGTTGATTTCATGGGCCAGGGCCGCCGACATCTGCCCCAGAGCCGCCAGCTTGGCCGATTGCACCAGCCCGTCCTGGGCTGTGTGCAGGTCCCGGGTACGTTCTTCGACCAACCGTTCAAGCTCTTCGCGACTGCGCTGGCGCAACTTTGCCAGGCGCCAGCGCTGGTTGAGAAACAGCAACAGGAACACCAGCGCCAGCCACGACCCGGCGGCCGCGAACCCAGCGTTGCGACGGTCTTCGAAGGCGATCTGCGGCCGACGCAGCAAGTGCAGCGTCCAGCCTTCGGCGGTCAGTGGCAAGGACTCCCACAAGTAGTCCGCCGAGCCATCAGGCGTCTCGACCCGGGCCAGATGGCTATTGTCGTCAAAGCGTCGCCGGGGCTCATAGGTCAGCGGTTGCAACGGTTGTTTGTCGTATTGACGGGTGGCCTTGAGTTCGGCACGGTCGCTGTCGCTCAGCGGCTGCAAGTGGCGATAACGCCAACCCGGGCGGTTGGCGATGAAGATGATGCCCCGGGCATCGCTGACCAGCAGGGTGTCGTTGCCCTGGCGCCATTCGCGCTCCAGCTCCGGAAACTCCAGCTTTACCACCATCGCGCCGAGGAACTCGCCGTTGTCATCGGTTACGGCGCTGGAGAGAAAGTACCCCGGGATGCCGCTGGTCACGCCCACCGCATAAAAACGTCCGGTGCCCTGGGTGCGGGTCTGGAGGAAATAGGGCCGAAAGCCATAGTTGTGCCCGACATAGCTGCTGGGCAGGCGCCAGTTGCTGGCCGCGACGGCCAAGCCTGTGTGGTCGAGCAATTCCAAGGTGGATGACTGGGCGGCGCCATTGATCTGTTCCAGCTTGCGGTTCAACGCATCCTGCTGCGCCGCGCTGACCGGCCCCTTGAGGGCCGAGCGCAATTGCGGGTCCAGCGCCAGCACGGCAGGCAGGGCGCGGTAGCGTTCGATCAGGGTGTGCAGCGAAGTGGCATACAGCGCCAATTGCTGGTTGGCACGGCTGGCCTCTTCTTCCAGCGCCGCACGTTCGGCATGGCGCACGGCGAGGGTGGCGGCAACCGCGGCGCCGGTGAGGATCAGCAAGGTGTACAACGACAGACGCAAGGTACGGGAAGTCGGCAGCATGCTGGCGTAAACCAGTGGAAAGTCGGGCGGGCACGATAGCATGGCGGTTGCGTCAAGCCATCATGTACTTCGAGCCTGCCGCAGATCCTGTGGGAGCGAGCCTGCTCCCACAGGTTTGGCTGTGGCATCACTGCATAAAAAAAGGCCAGTGAGCTTGTCGCCCACCGGCCTTTTTCACCGCGCCAAAATGCCTGTTACTGCACTTCGACCGCCAGGCTGTCACTGATCTTCTTCTGCCAGATGGCGGGACCTGTGATGTGCACCGACTCGCCTTGGCTATCGACCGCAACGGTCACCGGCATGTCCTTGACCTCGAACTCGTAGATCGCTTCCATCCCCAGTTCGGCGAACGCCAGGACCTTGGATTTCTTGATCGCCTGGGCCACCAGGTAAGCGGCGCCGCCGACGGCCATCAGGTAGACCGCCTTGTTGTCCTTGATCGCTTCGATAGCGGTCGGGCCGCGCTCGGATTTGCCGATCATGCCCAACAGGCCGGTTTGCTCGAGGATCTGGCGGGTGAACTTGTCCATCCGCGTGGCGGTGGTCGGGCCGGCTGGGCCGACGACTTCGTCGCCTACCGGGTCGACTGGGCCGACGTAGTAGATGAAGCGGCCCTTGAGGTCCACTGGCAAGGTTTCACCCTTGTTCAGCATTTCCACCATGCGCTTGTGCGCCGCATCACGACCGGTGAGCATCTTGCCGTTGAGCAGCACGGTTTCACCCGGTTTCCAGCTCTGCACGTCTTCCGGGGTCAGGGTGTCGAGGTTGACGCGACGGGCCGATGGGCCGGCTTCCCAGACGATTTCCGGGTAGGCGTCCAACGGCGGCGCTTCCAGCGACGCCGGACCGCTGCCGTCGAGCACGAAGTGGGCGTGACGGGTGGCGGCGCAGTTGGGGATCATGCAGACCGGCAGGGAGGCGGCGTGGGTCGGGTAGTCCATGATCTTCACGTCGAGCACGGTGGTCAGGCCACCCAGGCCCTGGGCGCCGATGCCCAGTTGGTTGACCTTCTCGAACAGCTCCAGGCGCATCTCTTCGATACGGTTCTGCGGGCCGCGGGCCTTGAGCTCGTGGATGTCGATGGATTCCATCAACACTTCCTTGGCCATGACCGCGGCTTTCTCGGCGGTGCCACCGATGCCGATACCGAGCATGCCCGGTGGGCACCAGCCGGCACCCATGGTCGGAACGGTTTTCAGCACCCAGTCAACGATGGAGTCGGACGGGTTGAGCATGGCCATCTTCGACTTGTTCTCGGAGCCGCCGCCCTTGGCCGCCACGTCCACTTCCACGGTGTTGCCCGGGACGATGGAGTAGTGGATGACCGCCGGGGTGTTGTCCTTGGTGTTTTTACGTGCGCCTGCCGGGTCGGCGAGGATGGAGGCACGCAGGACGTTTTCCGGCAGGTTGTAGGCGCGACGCACGCCCTCGTTGATCATGTCGTCCAGGCCCATGGTCGCGCCATCCCAACGCACGTCCATGCCCACGCGCACGAACACGGTCACGATGCCGGTGTCCTGGCAGATCGGCCGATGGCCGGTGGCGCACATGCGCGAGTTGATCAGGATCTGCGCCATGGAGTCACGGGCCGCCGGCGATTCTTCGCGCAGGTAGGCTTCGTGCATCGCCTGGATGAAATCCACGGGGTGGTAGTAGGAAATGAACTGCAAAGCGTCGGCAACGCTCTGTATCAGGTCATTTTGCTTGATCACGGTCATGAGTCGCGCTCCTCTCTAAAGACGGGAACATTCAATAAGGTGCCGGCCGCTTGGGTGCATCGGTCGACGGGCGGCACCTCTATAAGGCACGCCGGGCATGCTGGCGCGACGCTAAAAAGGCGCGGCAGTATATCGCAGGCCGACCCCCTGTGGGAGCGAGCTTGCTCGCGATAGCGATGTGAGCTTGTGGGCGCACGGTTTGCCCGCGATGAAAATAACGCGCTCTCCCAGGAAATCGAGGCGTCTGCATCGCGAGCAAGCTTTGCTTTCACAGCCCAGCAGGGCGGTGTACAGGCCATGTGTAAGGCATCAAACAACTGCGTCAATCTGGGCCATTGCTTTGACGCCATTTTTCTGCTCCAGAATTGAATGGTCATTTGTCCTACACGCCACTAAAGTGGCGTCTGGCCTGTAGCGTAGGACGCCTCCTGTCAGTTTCCTTTCCCATGGTGAGTCAACGATTGACCCATAACGCCATTCAACGTCTTTTGCTGAAACGCTTCGCTTTGGCGGCCGCGACGTACGCGCTGGCACTGGTTTTGTTGTGGCTGGCATTTTTCAGTGGTCATTACCTCGATTCGTTGCGCGATGTCATCATCGGCAGCGTGTTGGTGGTGCTGTGCCAGGCCGGCCTGTTCGCGCTGTTTATCACCGACCGTAACCTGCGCTTCGCCGACCCGAGCCTCACCGAAGCGCAGGTGTTGATCGGCCTGGGTTGGCAGACCTGGATGATGGCGCACCTGGACCAGGCTCGGGGCGTGTTCCTGGTGTTTTACGTATTGATCCTGCTGTTCGGGCTGTTTCACCTGTCACGCCGGGCCTTCGTGCGCTGCGCGGCGCTGGTGTTCATCAGCTTCACCGCTATTACCCTGTGGGACGGCTACTTCTTCAGGCTTCCCGATCCCACCCTGGCTGGATTGCAGGTGGCCGTGCTGTTTCTCGTGCTGGTGTGGCTGGTGTTTTACGCCCGCTACGTCCAGATATCACGTCAGCGCATGCGCCAGCGGCGGTTTGCCTTGCAGGCGCACCAGGAAACCTTGCGCGGGATGATGCGCCAGCTCGAAGACCTGGTGGCCACCGATGAGCTGACCGGGTTGTTCAATCGCCGGCACTTCCTGCGCCTCGCTTCGCGTGAACTCAACACCCTCAGGCCCGGCATCGCCCATGGCCTGGCCCTGATCGACCTCGACCATTTCAAACGCATCAACGACCTGCACGGCCACGCTGCTGGTGATCAGGTGCTGCAGGCATTTGCCGCGGTCGCCACGGCGTGCCTGCGCGAGGGCGATGTATTGGCCCGTTATGGCGGCGAGGAATTCGTCATGCTGCTGCCCGCCTGCGATCCCCAGCGCCTGACGGCCTGCTGCGAGCGGCTGCGGCTGGCGTTCACCGAAGTCGAGCTGATCGGCCTGCAGGTCGGCACCCTCAGCTTGTCGGCGGGCTTGACGATGCTGGAAATGGGCGACGACCTGGACAACGCGTTGCAGCGTGCCGACCAGGCCCTGTACCGTGCCAAGCGAGACGGCCGCAACCGTTGCGCCGCCGCCTGGGAGAGCGTCGATGCCTGAACTGACAGTCGCCGGTCGGCAATGGACGGTGGCGGCGGGCAGTAACCTGCTGGACGCGTTGAACGGTGCCGGTGTGGCGGTGCCCTACAGTTGTCGCGCCGGTAGCTGCCACGCCTGCCTGGTGCAGTGTGTGGGCGGCGATGTGCGCGACAGTCGTCCCGATGCCTTGAACCCAGTGCAACGCGACCAGGGTTGGCGGCTGGCCTGCCAATGCCAGGTGGTCGAGGATGTGCAGATCCACACCTTCGACCCGCAACGCGACGGCCAGGCCGCTCATGTGGCGGCGGTGGATTGGCTCGGTGGCGAGGTGCTGCGCCTGCGCATCACCCCCGAGCGGTCGCTGCGGTATCAGGCCGGGCAGCACCTGGTGCTGTGGGCCGGCGACGTGGCCCGGCCCTATTCCCTGGCGAGCCTGCCGGAGGAGGACCGTTTCCTGGAGTTCCACCTCGATTGCCGCGAGCCCGGCCAATTCATTGATGCCGCCCGGCAGATGAAGGCCAGTGATCCGATCCGCCTGGGCGAGTTGCGCGGCGGTGCCCTGCATTACGACCCCGACTGGCACGACAGGCCGCTGTGGCTGTTCGCGGCCGGCACTGGCCTGGCGCCGTTGTTTGGCTTGCTGCGCGAAGCTTTGCGTCAGCATCACCAAGGTGCGATTCGCCTTATTCACGTGGCCCATGATGCGACCGGGCATTACCTGGCCAAACCCCTGGCGGCGCTGGCAGCCAAGCATAAAAACCTCAGCGTGGAGCTGCTGACCGCCGTCGAGGCACCGTCCGCCTTGGCGCAACTGCGGCTTGTTTCGCGGCAGACCCAAGCCTTACTCTGCGGCCATCCCGACCGGGTCGAGGCCTTTGCCAAGCGCTTGTACCTGGCCGGCTTGCCGCGCAATCAACTGCTGGCCGACGTTTTCCTGCCCCGTGGTTGAGCGTTTCCAGGCCGGGAACAGTTGCGCAAGGTGATTGAAGAAGTGGGCTGGCAGTTCACCCAGCGCTTGCGCTCGCCCGAGGCGCCACATTTCTGGCAGGCAAAAACCAAAAAGCCCCGCCATTCACATGGCAGGGCTTTTGTTTTTCAGCTCGGTCACTCAGACCATCGGGTCGCCCACATGCAGGATCTTCATCCCGTTGGTACCGCCGATGGTGTGGTAGCTGTCGCCTTTGGTCAAGATGACCCAGTCGCCGGTCTGCACCACGCCACGCTTGACCAGTTCATCCACCGCCGCCTGGCTGACTTCGCCCGGTTGCAGGGCGGCTGGGTCGAACGGCACGGTGTAGACGCCACGGAACATCGATGCGCGGGCCTGGGTTTCACGGTGCGGGGAGAACGCGTAGATCGGCACCGAGGAGCGGATGCGCGACATGATCAGCGGCGTGTAGCCACTTTCGGTCAGGGCGATGATCGCCTTCACGCCCGGGAAGTGGTTGGCGGTGTACATCGTCGCCAGGGCGATGCTTTCGTCGCAGCGCTCGAAGGTCTTGCCGATGCGGTGGCTGGAGGTCTTGCTGGTCGGGTGCTTTTCAGCGCCGATGCAGATGCGTGCCATGGCCTGTACCGCTTCGAGCGGGTAGAGGCCGGCGGCGCTTTCGGCCGAAAGCATCACGGCGTCGGTGTAGTCGAGTACGGCGTTGGCTACGTCGGACACTTCGGCGCGGGTCGGCATCGGGTTCTGGATCATCGACTCCATCATCTGGGTCGCGACAATCACGGCTTTATTGTGGCGGCGTGCGTGCAGAATGATCTTCTTCTGGATACCCACCAGCTCGGCGTCGCCAATTTCCACGCCCAGGTCACCACGGGCCACCATCACGGCGTCGGACGCCTTGATCAGGCCATCAAGGGTTTCGTCGTTGGCCACGGCTTCGGCGCGTTCGATCTTGGCCACCAGCCAGGCCGTACCGCCGGCTTCGTCGCGCAGTTGACGGGCGTATTCCATGTCGGCGGCGTCACGGGGGAAGGACACGGCGAGGTAGTCGACTTCCATTTCCGCGGCCAGCTTGATGTCGGCTTTGTCTTTTTCGGTCAGGGCCGGTGCGGTCAGGCCACCACCGCGTCGGTTGATGCCTTTGTGGTCCGACAACGGGCCACCGATGGTCACGACGCAGTTCAGTTCAGTGGCGGTGGCGGTCTCGACGCGCATCACCACGCGACCGTCGTCGAGCAGCAGTTCGTCGCCGACGCCGCAGTCCTTGACCAGGTCCGGGTAGTCGATGCCGACCACTTGCTGGTTGCCTTCGGTCAGCGGATGGCTGGTGGAGAAGGTGAAGGCGTCACCGATCTTCAGCTCGATGCGCTTGTTGGCGAATTTGGCGATACGGATCTTCGGGCCTTGCAGGTCACCCAGCAGGGCCACGAAGCGGCCGTGCTTGGCGGCGAGGTCGCGCACCAGCTTGGCACGAGCCTTGTGCTCGTCGGGGGTGCCGTGGGAGAAATTCAGGCGGGCAACGTCCAGGCCAGCCAGAATCAGCTGTTCGAGAACTTCCGGCGAATTACTGGCCGGGCCAAGGGTAGCGACGATTTTGGTGCGACGGACGGACATGCAAGACTCCTCAAGTTCAAGCGCCAGCGAAGGCTACTATGCTCTTTGGGTGTAGTCATTGTTCATATGCACTACTTTTTCGTTTGTTTTTCGAAATGAACATTCCTGAAAATTTTTGCGCCTTGTGAAAGGGTGCCCCCCTTTGCAATGTGAACTCATCCTGTAGGAGCTGCCGAGTGCAACGAGGCTGCGATCTTTCCCCAGACAATTGAGTTTCAAGCGAAAGATCAAAAGATCGTCCGAACGCGGCCCGAGCCTTCGGCATCTCCTACAGATTTTCCCACCCAGGTCGATACAGAGCTCAAGACAGGAGAACCTCCCATGCGATTCGTGCTTTTTGTTGCCCTGGCCCTGAGCGTCACGGGCTGTACCCGTTGGTCGATGAACCATCACATGAACCTGGCCTACAAGGCCTATGACCGCGGCAATTGCGAGCAGGTCATGCTCGAACTGTCCCAGGTCGACCGCGCCAGCCGTGCCCGCCGCTATATACAGCCGGAAGTCTCGATGCTGCGCGGCCAGTGCCTGGAACGGCAGAAGCTGTTTATCGATGCGGCGCAAACCTACCAGTTCATCATCACCCAATACCCCAACAGCGAATACGCTTTCCGCGCCCGTGCCCGGCTCGAGACCCTGCAGAGCCTGGGCCATTACCCTACCCGTAGCGCCTCGGCGATCCGTCCTACTGCGTCTTGACCCCTCCCCCCGGCCAGGCGTCATCCCTGGCCACCGCTTCTATCTGTCTTGTTTATGAAATTTAATTCATGAGGCTGGTCGTCATTCCACCTTGGGCTATATTTGTACAAGTCGTAGTTAGAGCTAGATCTCTACTTTCTAGAAGCACCTGAGACCGGCAGAAACAGGCTCAAGACGATTGACAGCGTCTGGCACCGGTATTGGGGAGAGCGGGCTCGTTTGGGTTCGTTCCGAAGTGATCGGTAGGCCCGGTATGTGGCCGCTAAGAAAGCGATACAAGACATGTACAAGGAACGCCGAATCGAACGGCATCAGTTGCCGTATTTTCTCAGAGTGTTCAACGGTATCAACGACAGGCCCATCGGCTTTTTGGGCAATGTTTCTGACAATGGGCTGATGCTGATCAGCCCGTTGCCGTTGATGATCGGTGCGGATTTTGACCTGCACCTGAAAATCCCCGCCGACGAAGGGCCACAGCAAAACATCAAGTTGAAAGCCAGGTGCCTGTGGTGTCATGAAGATGTGACCCCGCAGCATTTCGACGCCGGTTTCAGCCTGCTGTGGGCACCACCGGACTACGGGGAGCTGGTGAGCGCGTTGCGGCAGTATTTCAGTTTTTATCCGTTGTCGGCCTCGGCCTGAGCGCCCATTTGATTGTTGTTGGGGCACCACTTGTGGGAGCGAGCCTGCTCGCGATGGCGATTTCAAGTACGCCATCGCGAGCAGGCTCGCTCCCACAGGTTGCGCATTAACTACTAGATATTATTCAGTCGCCTGCACTTGCGCAGCCTTCAGCGCTGAACCCTCGCTTCGTTATCCAGCATCCTCTCCAGCAACAACACCCCCATCTCGCCCATCTCGCCCATCTGGTGAATCGCCAGCGCCAGGTTGCGCGGGGCGCCTTCCAGGTCTTCCGATAGATCCAGGATCAGCGTGCTCACCGAACAGAAGGTTTCGTAGGTGTGCGCGAGCATGCCTTCGGGGTCGGCGTCGGGGGCGACGATGAAGTAATCCGGTTGTGTGTAAGGTTTTTTGTCGGGTTGGCCGTGGTTGGGCTTGAGGTAGTAGTCGAGGGCTCTTTGAGCCGCTTCGTCGAGCTTTTCGGGGTCGGGGGTTTCGTGGGGTGGATTTGGGGTCGGCTTGATCATTTACTGCTCCTTTAGAAATGGAGCCGTCACTTTTTCGCGACTAAACGAAGGGGGTGGCGGCTGTACGCAGGTTAGTCGACCGGGAGGAGTAGCAAAACCGGCGCGCCCGAGAGCGCCCTGCGTACAGTCACCATCAAGTGCAGGGATAGGGAGGCCTGACTGGATGACGCTTGTGCACACGCTACTACTGCCCGGGCGACTAAACCCGATCGCTGGGTATCAGCGACGCGAATCAAGTTACGGGGCAAGGCCAAGGTGCACAAGCCGGCGGATTCTGGCGGATCTGTAGTCCGTTGCGCAAGGCGCTGTAGTTAATCGGACTTTTGCTGGCTCGCTGTAGGACCAATGCGGTCCCGCATGACCGGACGGGCGCTCCAGTGCGAAGCGCTCCCCAAAAGGGGGGGCTGCGCAGCCCGGCGGGAGCAAGCTCCCTCGCCACGCGTTCATCGTTTTTCTTAAGGGATCAGCTTCAGGCGGTCCCGGCCTTTTTCCAGGCCAGGTATTGGCTCACCAGGTCCGCGCCCAACTCACTGGGGCGCGAATCCAGGGTTGGCACACCATGGGCGGCCAGTTGCTTGTGCAGCTCGGCCCGTGCGTTCAAATAGTCCACCGTCCCGCAGTAAGCCAAGGCTTGCGGCAGGGTTTGCACCGGCGTCTGGCGCAACCGGTCTAGGGCCTCTTCCCGCAGGCTGGCCACCAGCACCCGATGCTGCTGGCCCAACCGTTTGACGGCCGCGAGCAGATCCGCGTCGTCCTCATCCCGCAAGTTGGTCACCAGCACCACCAGGGCCCGGCGTTTTTGCCGGGCCAACAATTGAGTGACGGCGGCCTGGTAATCGGCGGGGCGTTGGCTGCTGTCGAGGTCGTACACGGTGTTGAGCAGGACGTTGAGCTGGCCGGTGCCTTTGACTGGGGCAAGGTAGCGGTTTTGCTCGCTGGCGAAGGTACTCAAGCCCACGGCATCGCCCTGGCGCAGGGCGGTGTAGCTGAGCAGCAGGCACGCATTGAGGGCGTGGTCGAAATGCGCCAGCTCGCCGTCCTGGCTGCGCATGCGCCGGCCGCAGTCGAGCATAAAGATGATCTGCTGGTCGCGCTCGTCTTCGTATTCCCGGGCAATCGGCGTGCGATGGCGGGCCGTGGCTTTCCAGTCGATCTGGCGCAGGCTGTCGCCCTCGCGAAATTCGCGCAGTTGATGGAATTCCTGCCCCTGGCCACGGCGTTGACGCTGGCGGATGCCGAGTTGGCTGAGCCAGTTGTCCACCGCCAGCAGTTGACCGTCGTAGAGCCTGGCGAAATCCGGGTAGACGCGGGTGTGGTCGACGGCGTCCAGCAGGCGTTTGTCGGCCCACAGGCCCAGCGGGCTTGGCAGGTTGGTTTCGCAGTGGGCGAAGGTGAAATGACCGCGCTTGAGCGGGCGCAGGCGGTAGCCGACCTGGCTGCGCTGGCCGGGTTGCAGTTCGACCGACAGCGGCAGGTTTTCGAAGTCCAGGCCGTCGGGTACATGGTCGAAAAGCTGCACGTGCAGCGGTTGGGCAAAGTCATGGCTGATGTCCAAGCGGATTTCACCCCAGCGGCCCAGGGCCAGGCTGCCGGGCATTTGCCGTTGCACCCGGGGCGAGGGCAGGCGCCGGACGCGCACCGCGTCGAGCAGCGCCAGGGCCAGCACAGCCAGCAGCAACCCCCAGTTGATCGACAGCAGCGTCGATGGCACCGCCATGCCCAAGGCCCGTAGCGCGCCGAGCACGATGCTCACGGCCAGCAGCACGGCGAGCCAGGTCAGCAGCAGGCGTGAGGGTTTCATGGGTGCATTTCCATGACAGGGCAGCAACCCATTGTGGCGAGGGGATTTATGTGGGAGCAAAGCTTGCTCGCGAAACAGGCACCTCGATTTCTGCGAGAGCGCCTCGCTTTCATCGCGGGCAAGCTTTGCTCCCCCATAGATTCCCTTGCCATCACAGGTATCTGCGGCATGGTGTTACTCACAGCCGCGGCGCCGGCACTTGATCGAGCAGTTGCTCCAGCACCTGGTCCACCGACAGCCCTTCGATGTCCAGTTCCGGCGCCAGACGTACGCGATGGCGCAGCACGGCCAGGGCGCAGCCCTTGATGTCATCCGGTACCACGAACTCGCCTGCGCGCAACAACGCCCGCGCCCGGGCGCAACGTACCAGTGCGATCGAGGCGCGAGGCCCGGCGCCGAGGGTCAAGCCCGGCCAGCTACGGGTGGTGCGGGCCAGGCGCACGGCGTAATCGAGTACCTGGTCGTCCATCGGCAGGTCGCTTGCGATGCGTTGCAGCGCTTGCACGTCCTTGGCCTGCAACACCACGCGCAGCGGCTGTACGTCGAGCATGTCGGCGCGGGTCGAGCGGCTGACCTGGCGCACCATGTCCAGTTCCTGGTCGGCGTCCGGGTAGTCCATGCGTACCTTGAGCATGAAGCGGTCGAGCTCGGCCTCCGGCAGCGGGTAGGTGCCTTCCTGTTCGATGGGGTTCTGGGTGGCGAGCACCATGAACGGCTGGCTAATGGGCAATGCGCGGCCTTCGAGGGTGACCTGGCGTTCCTGCATGGCTTCGAGCAGCGCGGCCTGGGTCTTGGCCGGCGCGCGGTTGATCTCGTCGGCCAGCAGCAGGTTGGTGAACACCGGGCCCTTGCGCAGCTTGAACTGCTCGGTCTGCAAGTCGTACACCGCGTGCCCAGTAACATCGCTGGGCATCAGGTCCGGGGTGAACTGGATGCGCGCGAACTCGCCGTTGAAACACCGGGCCAAGGCCCGCACTAGCAAGGTCTTGCCCAGCCCGGGAACGCCTTCTAGCAGCACGTGCCCGCCGGCGATCAGTGCCGTGAGCACATCGTCGATCACGCTGGCCTGGCCGACCACCGCCTTGCGCAGCTCGGTGCGGATGGCCTGGGCCAACTGACTGGCGCGCTGGCGCTGTTGGGCGGCGTGGGCCTGGCCGTCGACAGGTTCGTTTTGTTCAGTCGTCAATTCTGGCGTTCTCCTAACGGTTAAATCCTGTGACTAGCGACATGATGTCGTTACATGATCTGGCGCTTTCATGCCTTGCAGTGCTGGGCGGTGACAACTGAGTCGCCGGCACACCTTAGCCCATCGGGAAATGCAGGTTTGGAAAGATCAACCCGGCGAAGCGTGCCGGTAAACCCGCTTCCACCGTGCGGGATCTGGGGGTATTGCTGACCACGATTCCCGCTTCGATCAAGCGGCCCAGTTCTTCTGTCGCAAGTCGGTCCTTCAGGCCTGTGAACACCTTGAACTCCGCACGCGGCATAGCCCCTTGGGTGAGAAGCGCCAACACAGCCGCTGCACTGGTGGGCCGGAGGCCGACCCGGCGAAGCTCAGGATCGGTTGAAAACACATGAACAACCTGCTCGCGCAGCTTGGCCGGGTTTAGCGAGGTGGTCATGTACTCGATCTGGTCGTGGCAGACATCGAGCATGAATTCAATGAAGTTGAAGTAGTGACGCTGTGAGAGTTGGCCGCGCCCGTCGTAGTCACCTTCGCGAGGGCGATCAGCCAAGGCCAGGAAGCGATAGTACTCATCTTGCCTGCGCGCCAGGCCACGAGACAGTGACCAGAGGAAAGGTTTTAGCCCGAGATGAACCAGTTGCAGGTGGGTGAGCATCCGAATCACTCGACCATTGCCGTCAAGGAAGGGGTGAACAAGCGCCACTCGATGATGGCCTGCCAGGGCAGCAATCAATTGGCGCCGCGGATCCCTGATTCGTCCGTAGTGCAACTGCAGATGCTCAAGCATGGGCAATACAGCGGCAGCTGCTGGAGCGATATGCGCGCCAGCCTGGACCTGCTCGTTCTCTTCGGCCCGCAGCCTGCCGGGCTCCATCATGCGACCATCGCCCAGGGTCAATTCCTGCTTGGAGGCGTCCTTGAACAGTCGACGATGGATGGCCGCGATCAACTTGGGATCGAACAGGGCGGAGAAACTGTCCGTTGGCCGCATGCGCAGCAGCCGTTCCGTCACCTCCTGCTGCGTCATGTGTTGCACGGCCAGCTCTTTGAGCTCTTTTCTTTCCCGCTTTGGTGTCGTGCGAGCAGCCTGGAGGTCGGCGATTTCGGTCCGATGCCCTTCGATCAGGTTCGAATAGTAGGTATTGGTGATGCGTAACAGGCCCGCCAGTTGCCTGGATGTCTCGTCGGCCAGCCGTCCGGCCAGAAAGGCTGCCTTGCGTGGCAACTGATCTGCGGCCTGAATGATCGAGTCGGGCAGATTTTCTGGCAGTACGGGGTCAAGGTACGTTTTCGAAGTGATCATCGTTTTGCTTCCAGCGAACACAAACGGCTATTTCTTGGTTATGCCTGCGGAAATTTCTGCGGAAAATAAAGCGGCCTATAACGCTTGTTATTACTAGCTGTAGCGATACCGTACGATAGGGTATCTCGAGTCTTTTTGCGGATTTTTCTGCGAAAAAAATCTATAAGGCATTCCTAAGAGTTTGCAAATGGGCGACCTGGCGGCAGAACTCGGCGCTGGAGAGGCGCTGTTTCGGCCGTGGGCTCAATGCCTGGCTGATGGCCCGCGTGGGTTGCCGGGTCAGGCGGGCGAGTACCTGCCATTGTTCGGCGACGGCCAGTTGTTCGAAACCTGGGTGAAGCTGGCGTGCCCGGCGCACCACGTCTTGCTGCAAGGCATGCAACAGGTGCTGCTGGCCGTTGTGGCGCAGGTGGAAACCGGCGCTGGCCTGCACGTGCTCTTCCAACTGGCGCCGCGCCTGGGAGGCGGGTAGTTGCAGCGGGCCATGACGCACCGCCGAACGCCAGAACCACAGGGCGATCAAGGCCAGCAATGCCACCAATGCCTGGGGAAAATAGCGCAGCAACAGGGTCAGCAGGTCGTCGTGGTCGGTGTTGAACAACAGTGTGACGTCCGTGTCGGCGCTCAGATACCAGAGCAGCCAGGCGTTGTCGTACTGGTCGATGGCGTCGTTCTTCCACAGCTCGGCGTCGGTGATCACGGTGATCGAACCCAGGCCGAGGTTCAATTGCATCATGTGGGTCGCGAGCGCGCTGTTGGCCCAGGCCTGCGCCAGGTTATGCGGGTCTTCGAGGTGAAAGTCGGTGTCGAAGCCGACATAGGCGGGCGCTTGCTCATCCTCCAGGTAAAGCTTGGTCAGTTCCGGGTAACGGTCCTTGATCAGTTCGGGCGCGGGCTCCTTGAGGTCCTTGCTCAGAAATTGGCG
The DNA here is from genome assembly GCF_963970585.1 of Pseudomonas sp. RL_105y_Pfl2_101. Classification (NCBI taxonomy): domain Bacteria; kingdom Pseudomonadati; phylum Pseudomonadota; class Gammaproteobacteria; order Pseudomonadales; family Pseudomonadaceae; genus Pseudomonas; species Pseudomonas sp. RL_105y_Pfl2_101. The sequence goes on along the minus strand of NZ_CAXAPG010000030.1, from coordinate 23,416 downwards.
CAGGCGCACGCGGTCGAGCAGCAGGTCGCCGCTGCTGCCGGTGCTGTCGTCCCACAAGGCTTCGGCCACGAAGAGCAAGCGCCCGCCGGCCCGGGTCCAGTTCATCAATTGCTCGACTTCCCGTGGCGTCATGTGGGTTCGTTCGCCCAGTAACAGCAGGCTGTGCTGGCGAGGCTCCAGGGTGGGCAGCACATTCAGGCTGTTGGCGTGCTCGACGGCGATGCCCTGCTGGCGCAGGAAATGCTCGGCGGCCAGGTAAGGATTGGCCTGGGCTTCAGGGGAGGGACCGTGCTCGATGACCTCTTCATAGGGCTCGGCCTTGGTGTAGAGGTAGAGGCCGAATGCGCACACCAGCGCGGCCAGCACGGCGCCGATCAGCCACCCCGCGTGCCGGCTCATCGAGACGCTCCTGGACCGAACAGCTGGCGCCAGCCGTCACACAGTTCCTGTTGCAGGTGTGTCGGCGGGGGGCGATGTCCATAGGCAATGTTTTGCCAATGCAAGGTCAGGCTTTTGCTGAAGCCCAGCAGGTTGTCCTGCTTGAGCTGTTCGACGCGTTGCAGCACCTGGCCTTCGGTGTCGGCCGGTTTCAAGGGGATCTTGAAGTCATGATGCAACCGGCTGAGCAGCGCCCGGTACAGCAGACCCAGGGCTTCACGGGGCTGAGTGGCCCATAGTTGTTCAACGCTGGCGGCGACGTCGGCGGGCAGGCTCTCTTCGCGAATATCCAGGCCAAAACTGCGCGCAGGTACGGCGCGTTCCACCGGCAGGCGCTGCCTCGGTCGGCGATTGACCAGGGTCTTGAGTCTTTCACGGTAGCGCCAGGCCAGCCAGACGATCGCCGCCACCAGGCAGGCCCACAGCACCACCTGGATCAACGTGGCGGCGATGTCGAAGCGTTGGCTGCCGAGCCATTTGAGCAATGGCTTGAGCCAGCTCGGTTTGGTCTCGGCTTCGCTCTCGGGGGATTTGGCCGTTTCTTTGCTGAAACGATAACGGGTGACGGTCTCGGGGTTCTTGAACGGCGGGGTGTCGAGGATTGCCTTGATACCGTCCCGGGAGGCTTGGCTGGTGAGGGGCTGCTTGAGCAGCCGCGGGCTGTCGGGGCCGCCGCTGTCCTCGGCGGCAAACGCCGGGGGCGCCAGCGGCAGCAGCATCAGGGCCAGCAGCATCAACGCCGGGGCCACGCCGCTCAGGCGTTGGCGCAGGCGTCGGAATACCAGTTCGATGTCCCACGCCTCGAGGATCGTGCGCCGGTTCAGGTAGAGGCTGAAGCCGCAGGCGACATACACCGGCTCCCATAAGATCAGCAGCAGTGGGTACAGGAAGTTGACCAGGTGTTCGAACCACAACCAGTCGTGCTCGGCCGCTGACACCAGCGTTTCCCAATCCCATTGCAGTTCGACTTGTTGCGGCACGAACAGATAGAAAAGGGCCAACAGGCCGAACCACAAGGCGGTTTCCAGGTGCACGCCGATGATGGTCAACCATTGCGCCGCGCCGCGGTTGCGTTGCTGCAATACCCGCAAGCGCTGCGCCCGCGCCTCACCGCTAAGCCCCTCGAGTTGCACCACGGGCATCAGGAAGCTGCGGCTCAGGCTCAGCCTGCGCCAGGTCAGGCTGGCCAGCAACTGCGGCTTGAGCAGCGCCGGCCACTGGCGTAACGCCTGCCGCAAGGTGGGGGTTTCGCCAAACAGTGCCTTGGACAGAATGTACAGCGGCAGCCGGTCGAAGGCCGGCTTCAACCACCAGAACAGCATCACCACCAGTGACGGTGAGTCCCACAGCAGCAGGGTCAGCAACAGGTACACCGGCAATGTGCTGATCGCCCAACTGGTCATCAGCAGGCGTCGATGCCGCTGGCTCATCAACACCCCAAGGTCCATGGCTTCCCAGGTGGTGCGTGGGCGGATGACGACGGTGGCGTCACTCAGGCGCATGGCGGCCCCGTCCGGCAAGCGACAGATAGCTGATCACCAACAGCCACAACAAGGCACCCACGGTGTATTTGGTGGCGGGTGTCACGGCGCTGGAAGACCAGTAGGCCTCGATGAACGCGGCAATGAGCAGGAGCAGCATCACACCGCCGATCATCAGCACGCTTTTGCCCGCCGCGAGCCGCAAGGCCTCGCCTCGGGTCAGGCGTCCCGGCGCAATCAAGGCCCAGCCCAGTTGCAGGCCCGCGGCCCCAGCCAGGGCGATGGCGGTGAGTTCGAAGGCGCCGTGGCCAATCACGAACGACCAGAACGTTCCCCCAGAGCCGATCTGGGTCAGGTGCCCGGCCACGGCGCCAATGGTCAGGCCATTGAAAAACAGGAAAAACGCGCTCCCCAGGCCAAACATCAAGCCACTGGCAAAGGTCTGAAAGGCAATGCCGATGTTGTGCATGATGTAGTAACCGAACATGACCCAGTCTTCGCTGGCGGCCCGCTCGATCGAGCGCCCCAGGTGTCCGGACGTCGGGTCATACATGCTGCGGATCTGGCTGATTTCGTCGGCGCCGAGCACGCTGTAGACCAGTTCCGGGAACAGATAGACCAGCAGCCCGATGCCCACCAGGCTGCCCAGGAACATCAGGCTGGCGGCCAGTACGAATCGCCATTGTTCACGGACCAGTCGGGGAAAACCGACCAGGATAAAGGCCGAGAGGCTGGCCGAGGGGCGGCTGCGGTCCCGGTAGAGTTGCTGGTGACCGCGCAGCGCCAGTTGTTGCAGGGTGTCGACCAGCAAGCTGCTGTAGCCCCGGGCCTGGGCCAGTGCCAGGTGATGGCAAAGCCGTCGGTAGGTCGCAGGGAAGTCGCTGCTCTGGGGGACGTTGCGGCTGCGCTCCAGTTGGTCGAGTTGCAGGGACAGGTGCGCCCATTCCCCTTGGTGACGGTTTTCGAACAGGCTTTGCTTCATGTTGGCCCCAGCAGACCGCGGGCGAGGCCATTGAGTTCGGCCGCGGCGTTTGGCACCTGGACGTTCAGCGGCGCGGCCAGGATGGCAGCCAGTTCGTTGACCCGCGCCGGGGAAAGTTCTGCCTGGCGTTCGGCGAAGCCCAGCACGGCACGTTGTTCATGCAGGCTCAGGGTGAAAGGTGTTCGTATGGGCGGTGCCATTGGCAAGGCGGGGCGTTTGACTGGCTGTTCGCGATACACCACCAGCGTGCCGGCCGCGAGGTCGCCCAGGCGCTTGAACGCCGGATGCTGCAGGCAACTGATGGCTCCGAAGGTGTAGCCGAAGGGCAGCATGTCGACGAAACGCAGCAGGTTTCGGATCAACGACGCCGACCAGTCGATAGGCCGGCCATCGTCCTGCACCACGCGCAGCCCCATGATCTGCTTGCCGGGAGAGCGCCCCTGATTGAGTACCTCGAACAGCACCATGTACCACCAACTGACGACAAACAGCAGGATGGACCCCAGGCCCATCCCCAGTGCGCCGAAAAACGCCAGGGCCAGGAAGAAAAGCCCCAGGATCAACCCGCGTATGCCCAGATCGATGGCGAATGCGATTGCACGCGGCATCAGTCCCGCCGGGCGCAGCGGCAGGTCGATGCCTTCGGGCGTTTCAACCTGATAGCGCGTGTCCAGGGGCGTGGGCAGCGTCGCGTTCCTTTGCAGTGCTGGTGTCTCGAGCATGGGCAACCTGTGATGGGCCAGACCGAATGTTCAATCTCGGTCCCGATGCTAGCAGTCTTCGCGCGGGCAAACGATACAACTGTGTGGCGCATTCATGGATTGCAACAGGATTGATGCAACAGGATTGAGAGCGTGGGCCGGGCATTGCCTTCGCGGACACCGGAGTTCGACTATGGGGGCGGACTTGCTCGCGAAAGCGGTGGGACAGTTTGCATCGAGGTCGAATGTAGCGCGGTCTTCGCGAGCAAGCCCGCTCCCACATGGGCTCTCGGGTGTTTACAGATCCAATATCCACCCCCGCATTGGCATTCAAAAGTTACAGGACGGCTGGTCGCAGGTGGGTTCGAGCGCCTAGACTTCGCCTGTCTTCAGTTCAGGAACAGCCCGTGACTTCCATTTTCTGGTACGACTACGAAACCACCGGCATCAACCCGCGTTGCGACCGGCCCTTGCAGGTGGCGGGTATCCGTACCGATTTCGAACTTAATGAAATCGACGAACCGGTGAACCTGTATTGCCGGCCGAGCGATGACATCCTGCCTCATCCGGCGGCCTGTGCAATTACTGGCATTACTCCGACATGCCTGGCCGAAAAAGGCTTGAGCGAAGCCGATTTCATGACCCGTGTCCACGGCCACCTGGGCGCGCCCGGTACCTGTGGCGCCGGCTATAACACCCTGCGCTTCGACGATGAAATGACCCGTTACAGCCTCTATCGGAATTTCTTCGACCCGTACGCACGCGAATGGCAGGGCGGCAATAGTCGTTGGGATTTGATCGACCTGGTGCGTGCGGCCTATGCGCTGCGCCCGCAAGGCATTGTCTGGCCGCAAGAGGACGGTCGCGTGACCCTCAAGCTCGAGCGCCTGACTGCCGCCAACGGCATCGACCATGGCCAGGCCCACGATGCGTTGTCGGACGTGCGCGCGACCATCGCCTTGGCCCGCCTGATCCGTCAGCAGCAGCCCCGGCTCTACGACTGGCTGTTCCAGTTGCGCAGTAAACAGAAGGTGATGGACCAGATCCGCCTGTTGCAGCCCATGGTGCATATTTCCGGTCGCTTCTCGGCGGCGCGCAACTACGTCGGCGTGGTCTTGCCGCTGGCCTGGCACCCGAAAAACCGCAACGCCCTGATCGTCTGCGACCTGCACCTGGACCCCCAGGGGCTGCTGGACGACGATGCGCAAAGCCTGCGCCAGCGTTTGTATACCCGCCGTGAAGAATTGCCCGAAGGTGAGCTGCCGGTGCCGCTCAAACTTATCCATATCAACAAATGCCCGGTGATCGCGCCATTGTCGGTGCTGCGTGCCGAGGACCTGCAGCGACTGGAACTGGACATGGAGGGCTATCAGCAACGGGCATTGCGGCTAACTGACGCACAGAAAGTTTGGCAGGATAAACTTCAGGTTATTTATGGTCGGGAGGATTTCACCGCCAGCGAGGATCCCGAGCAACAGTTATACGCGGGTTTCCTGGGGGATCGCGATCGACGTTTATGTGAACAAGTCCGCATGGCTGACCCTGCGCAATTGGCTCAAGAACGCTGGCCTTTCGATGATGAGCGTTTGCCAGAACTATTGTTCCGATATCGCGCGCGCAACTTTCCAGATACGTTGAATCCTGAAGAGCAGGGGCGTTGGAGACTTTTCTGTCAGCAACGGCTGTCATCCCCAGAGTGGGGCGCGCCTAATACCTTGGAAAGTTTTGATGCGGCGATGGGGGAGTGGATGGTCCTGTCAACGCCAGTGCAGCAAGAAGTACTCATGGAGTGGCAGGGTTACAGCCAGCAATTGCGCAACCGTTTAAGTCTGGAGCCGCAATGAACTGAAAAGATGACAGGCATAAAAAAACGCCAGCAATCGCTGGCGTTTTTTTGTTCGCAAAGAAGCTTGCGCAGTGGTGAGGCTTAGCCCAGCAGGGTTGCCCAGCCTTCCACCACGTCACCGCCCCACTTGGCTTTCCACTCTTTCAGAGTTTTGTGGTTGCCACCTTTGGTTTCGATGACTTCGCCGTTGTGCGGGTTCTTGTATTGCTTAACTTTGCGAGCGCGTTTGGTGCCGGTAGTTTTCACGGCGCCACGTGGTGCTTTGCTCGACTTGGCTTCTGGATCCAGCAGGGCAATGATGTCGCGCAGCGATTTGGAGTATTCGCCCATCAGCGTGCGCAGTTTGCCTTCGAATTCAAGCTCGGTTTGCAGTTTGTCGTCTTGGGACAGGTTTTTCAGGCGAGCTTGCAGTTCTTTGATGGCTTCTTCTGTGGCGCGGTATTCATTGATCAAGGACATGTGGACTACCTTATGTAGGATGCGGGTGACAAGGACACAGTGCGGCAATAGTAATCAGACAGTTTCATCAAGTAAACATTTAACCGGTGTTTTATTTAATTAATTAGTGCTGTGCCACAAAAACGCCTGATGCAGTTAAATACCGTGACAGAGTCTTCACCGCTGTTCGCACGTATAGCCTGCTTTTGCGGGGCACGCCGGTCGTGGCTTGGGGCTGTCGTCGAGATTTGGCCTGTCATCGATACTGCAGTTTTGCCGCGCAATGGCTAGAATGGCCGCCTTTGCGAAGTTCTGGAGTTTCCCTAATGCGCACTTTTCGTCTGGTGATTGCTTGCCCGGACCGCGTCGGCATCGTTGCTAAAGTCAGTAACTTTCTGGCGGCCCATAATGGTTGGATCACCGAAGCAAGCCATCACTCGGACAATCAAAGTGGTTGGTTTTTCATGCGTCACGAAATTCGTGCCGACTCGCTGCCCTTCGGTATCGAAGCCTTTCGTGAAGCGTTCGCCCCCATTGCCGAAGCGTTCTCGATGGACTGGCGTATCACCGACACCGCGCAGAAAAAACGCGTGGTGCTGATGGCCAGTCGTGAGTCTCACTGCCTGGCCGACCTGTTGCACCGCTGGCACAGCGATGAGCTTGATTGCGATATTGCCTGTGTGATTTCCAACCATGACGACTTGCGCAGCATGGTGGAATGGCACGGCATCCCGTATTACCACGTACCGGTCGACCCCCAGGACAAACAGCCGGCGTTCGCCGAAGTCTCGCGACTGGTCAAGCAGCACGATGCTGAGGTGGTGGTACTGGCCCGCTACATGCAGATCCTGCCGCCGGCCTTGTGCCGCGAATACGCCCATAAGGTCATCAACATTCACCACAGTTTCCTGCCGTCGTTCGTGGGTGCCAAGCCGTACCATCAGGCGTCGATGCGCGGTGTGAAGCTGATTGGCGCTACCTGTCACTACGTGACCGAAGAACTGGATGCCGGCCCGATCATCGAGCAGGACGTGGTGCGCGTCAGCCACAGCGACAGCATCGAAGACATGGTGCGTTTGGGCCGTGACGTAGAGAAGATGGTGTTGGCCCGGGGGCTGCGTTATCACCTGGAAGATCGGGTGCTGGTGCATGGCAACAAGACGGTGGTGTTCTGACTGGATTTGGGCTCTTGCAGGCGCTGCCGAAGGCTGTGATCTTTCGATTTTAATCTTTCGCTCGAGACTCAAGCGGTAGGGGAAAGATCGCAGCCTCGCTTCGCTCGTCAGCGGCTACAGGCGCAGCCGAGCGGGAACAATCTCTGGCCACAATGATTCAGGCCACCTTCTTGCGGGAGCAGCATTGCGCCATGACCGATCCGTTGGACAAAGCCACCTCCAAGGCGCCAGCGACCCTGGGCGAGGGTTGCCTCAGCCGCTATGACCCAGATGCGTTGGGCCCGGAGGACGGCACTGAGTTTCCTGATGCCGCGCAATTGTGGGAGCAACTGCATTCCCAGGACGAGCCCGAACAGAAACCGTGATGTGTCAGGCCTGCCTGAGCCTGATCAGTTTCTTGAGCAACGGCCGCCCGACCATCAGGAAGAACACCGGCCCACCGGCCACCAGATAAAAGTAATAGGTCACCGCCCGCCAGATCAGAATTGCCGCCGCTGCGGTGGATTTGCCCACCATGGGGGCCAGCAGCGCCGTAGAGGTCAATTCGGCCGCCCCGGCGCCGCCCGGCAGCAGGCTGAACTGCCCCGCACTCAGGGACAGCATCTGGACCAGGAAACTCCAGGCCCACTGCAAGTCTGCCCCCAGCCCCTTCAATACCAGGTACAACACGCTGTAGCGCAGCACCCAATGCAGGCAGGTCAGGCCGAAGACCTGGAACAGTGTCTGTCGTGGCAACTTCAAGGTGTCGGTGAATGCTGCCAGAAAGCTCAATATCTTGCGGGCCCAGCGTCGACGGGTGACGGCTTTTACGCGCAGGTGGTGCAGCAGGCGAGCGCCCAGTAGAATCAATCGGCGGTGATACCGGGCCACCAGCACGCAGCCGAACAGCCCGCCAAACAATGAAATCGCGCTTAACGCCAGCATCCATTCCATGCGCTGGCTGAGATTCTGGAACAGCGCGTAAAACACGATGCCCACCAAAGCGCAGAGGAAGAACAGCAAGTCGCTCAACTGATCCATGGCGAATACCGCGCTGCCATGGGCCGGGCGCACGCCGTTGCGTGCCAGCAGGGCCATCAGCGTCAGCGGGCCGCCACTACCACCGGGCGTCGCGCACATGGCGAACTCGCTGGACATCACCACGCCGATGCTTTTGAGCCTGCCGATGCGCCCACTGTGTTCCCCCAGCAGTAGGCGCAAGCGCACGGCGTTCAAACCCCAGCACAGCACGATCATGCCGAGCATGGCCAGCAGTAGCGACACGGGAAAGCGCTGCACCCGTGACCACATTTCCCCGCCACCGACCAGTAGCGGCACCAGTAGTGCCGTGAGCAGGGCGACGCCCAGCCAGATCAGCCGTTTCATGCGGCGCTGCTGAGTTGCAGCCCCTGGGTCGCCAGCCAGCCGACTTTGGTCATTGGCACGCGACCGTCGTTGAGCAGGCGTTCGAGGGTGCGCAGCCAATAGTCCCGGGAAAAGGTATGGCGCATGTCCACCGGGTGCAGGCCCAGGCGAATCACCGGGGCCTGGCGCCAGCGCTGTTCGCGTTGGTCGCTGATGACTTTCGACAGGCCGCGGCGCCAGGCGCTGCGGGCGCTCCAGACCAGCCCTGGCGCGTCGATGGCGGTGAAGTCGGGCAAGCGATAAAGGTGTTGGGTATCACTGGTGTAGCTCAGGGGCAACTGGCGCAAGGCCTGGCGCGTGCCTTCGCTCATCAGCCAGGCGGGGGCGACGAAACCCTCCAGCGGCCAGTGGTAGCGTTCAAAGGTTTCGATACCGGCACGCAGGCGGGCGAGGGCGGCGGCCTTGGACAGGTTGTAGAACTCGCCCTCGTGGGTATAGACCCGGCGCATGAACCAGTCCTTGGGGTGGCGGGCGACAGGGCCATCGTCGCAATGGTAGTAGCCATGCAGCACCAGTTCGTCGCCGCGCTCGACCCGGTTGTCAAGCTGGCGCCGAAAGCCGGGGTGAGCCTCCAAGGCATTGTTGCGATGAAAGTCTGGCACTACCAACCAGGTCATTGGCACTGGGCCGAGGGCGTCGACGGCGTCGACGAACGGTTGGTAGTCGGGCCAGGTTTGCGGTGCCACGTCGTGCAGCACCAGGAGCACGTTGGGTGAGTGATTCATCGACACCGACCTCGCTTCAACCATTGGCCAGCAGTGGCATCTGCTCGCCGAGTACGGCGTAGTAGTGCCCCAGCAAGCTGTTGACCACGGTATTCCAGGCGTAATGACGCTCCACGTGCCGGCGTGCCAATCCCCCCCGGCGTTGACAGCCTTCGTAAAACAGTTGGCGCACGGCATTGGCCATGGCCTGTGGGTTGTTGGGTGTGCACAGCAGGCCGCAGTCTTCGTCGACGATTTCGGTGAAGGCCCCCGCTGCCACCGCCACCACGGGAATGCCGCTGGCCATGGCCTCGAGGATCACCAGGCCGAAGGTCTCTTGGTCGCCAGCGTGCAGCAGGGCATCGGCGCTGGCCATGAGTCGGGCGACTTGCGATGCCGGACAGAATTCATCGACCACCGTGACGTTGCTCGGCACCACGGCGGGCATGGACGAGCCCACCAACAGCAGGTGGTAGCGTTCGCCCAGGCGTTTCATGCATTTGAGCAGCACCGGCAGGTTTTTTTCCTTGGAGCCGCGACCGGCAAAAATCAGCAGGCGCGTGTCTTCGGCGATGCCCAGCTCGGCGCGCAACTCCGGGTCACGGGCGGCCGGGTTGAAGGTTTGCAGGTCGACGCCCAACGGTTGCACGTAGACGTTCTTGACCCCCAGTCCGGTGAGTTTGTCGGCCATGACCTGGCTCGGTGCCAGGACCCGGTCGAAATTGCCGTACAACTTGCTGACATAGGCTTCGATGTTGGGGGTGAACCAGTTGCCCATGCGATTGCTCACCAACAGCGGCAGGTCGGAGTGATAGAAACCGATGACGGGGACGTCGAGTTGGCGACGGGCGTCCAGCGCGGCCCAGGCCGTGAGGTAAGGGTCGCCGACCTCGATCAGGTCCGGTTGCAGGTCGCGCAGGACATTGCGCCAGGGCGCCAGGCGAAGGGGAAAGCGATAGCCCTTGCCGAACGGCAGCGCAGGGGCCGGAACCTGGTAGATCCCATCGTGCTCGCTCAAATGCGCGCCGGGAATCAGCAGGCTGTGGCGAATACCGGGTCGATTACCCAGGCGCCGGTGCTTGGCATCCAGATAAGTGCGCACGCCACCGCTGGCAGGGGCGTAGAACATGGTTATGTCCGCTATATGCACGATGAACGTCCCTCCGGTCAGTGTTCTCCTGTGTTGACCTTTAGTAAGAATAGATGTTCGGTTGGGGTTGTGGGGGTGGAGTGTCAGTGGAGTATTGCCGGGTTTGACAGGGCCTCATCGCGAGCAAGCTATTATTCCTGGCGCCGGGGCCTTAATGCGCCAGGCATGCTTTTATATAAGCGTGCAAAATGGCGTCATATCGCAAACACCACAGGTGACCACATGCCTGACTCATCGCAACTCGTTATCGGGGCTGACCTTAGCGGCCAACCCATTGCCCAGGCCATGCGCCTGGCGAACCGTCATGGTCTGGTGGCGGGTGCCACCGGTACCGGCAAGACCGTCACTTTGCAACGCCTGGCCGAAATGTTCAGCGATGCAGGCGTGGCGGTGTTCGCGGCGGACATCAAGGGTGACCTGTGCGGCCTCGGCGCCGCCGGCCACCCCCAGGGCAAGATCGCCGAGCGCATCGCCGGCATGCCTTGGCTCAATCACAAGCCCCAGGCTTATCCGGTGACCTTGTGGGATATCCACGGCCAGTCCGGTCATCCACTGCGCACCACCCTGAGTGAAATGGGCCCGTTGTTGATCGGCAGTCTGCTGGAATTGACGGACAGCCAGCAGTCGGCGCTCTACGCCGCGTTCAAGGTGGCTGATCGCGAAGGCCTGTTGCTGCTGGACCTCAAGGACCTGAAGGCGCTGCTCAACCACCTCAAGGATAACCCTGAGTTGCTGAGGGACGATGCGGCCTTGATGACCACCGGTTCCAGCCAGGCGTTGTTGCGACGTTTGTCCACCCTGGAACAGCAGGGGGCGGAGGCGTTGTTCGGCGAGCCGGCCTTGCAGCTCGAAGACATCCTGCAACCGGCCAGTGATGGCCGTGGTCGCATTCATTTACTTGACGCCACTCGTCTGGTTCATGAAGCGCCGAAGGTCTACGCGACGTTCCTGCTGTGGCTGTTGGCCGAGCTGTTCGAACAGTTGCCTGAGCGCGGTGATGCAGAGAAACCGCTGCTGGCACTGTTCTTCGATGAGGCGCATTTGCTCTTCGCCGACACGCCCAAGGCCTTGCAGGAACGCCTCGAGCAAGTGGTACGGCTGATTCGTTCCAAGGGCGTGGGGGTGTATTTCGTGACCCAGTCGCCGGGCGACTTGCCGGACGCTGTGCTGGCGCAGTTGGGCTTGCGCATCCAGCACGGACTGCGGGCCTTTACCACCAAGGAGCAGAAATCCCTGCGGGCGGTGGCCGACGGTTTCCGACCCAACCCACAGTTCGATGCCCTGGCGGTGCTGACCGAACTCGGCATCGGTGAAGCCCTGGTGGGCACCTTGCAGGAAAAAGGCACGCCGCAAGTGGTCCAGCGCGTGCTGGTGGCACCACCGCAATCGCGCATCGGACCACTGAGCGAAGCCGAGCGCGCCGGGTTGATCGCAAGTTCACCGTTGCAAGGGCGCTACGACAAACCCATTGACCGCGAATCGGCCTATGAAGTGCTGATGGACCGCAAAGGGCTGGAGCCGCAGGCTGAAGTGGCACCGAGCAAGTCGGCGGCTGAAGCGCCAAGCTTCACCGAAAAGGCCGGGGAATTGCTCGGCACCGCGGCCGGTCAGGCGCTTAAATCGGCCATGCGCCAGGCGGCCAATCAGTTGGGGCGGCAACTGGTGCGTGGGTTGATGGGGTCGTTGCTCGGTGGCAGCAAGCGTCGGTAGTTAGAGCCGGCTCGCCGCCTTCGCGAGCGGGCTCGCTCCCACAAGGGCTTGGCGTCGTACACGAAAGAGGTGTTCGCTGCAGATCCAGTGTGGGGGCGAGCTTGCTCGCGATAGCGATTGAACAGGCGCCGAAAATCTCAGCCCTTGGGCCTGGCATGTGCCGCCAACCGCTCCAGCGCCGCCCGCAGGTTGGGATCGCTGATGCCGTCGGCGGTGGCTTGAATGGTCTCGGCGGCGTCGGTAGACAAGTCCAGCGTGTGCCCCTTGGCGCCGACCTGGACGGTGGGTGGTTGTACCTTGAACAGGATCCGCGTCAGGTTGGCGAATTCTTCGAACGCCTGGAGCTGGCGCAGCAGGCGTTTTTGCTGGTAGCGCAGACGCGTCGCCCAGTGGCCGTCGGTGACGATCAGTAACAAGTTGCCTTCGCGCCAGGACGCCACGTGGCAATGCTCGCGCGCGGCCGGTTGCAACTGGCTGTCCAGCAGGCGTTGCAGGTGGCCCAGGCGTCTGGCGTGGCCGAAGATGGCTTTCAGCGGCTTGGCTTCGCGCAGCAGAACGGCGGGTGCCTTGGCTGGAAGAGGGCGAAAGGCCATGAATGAATACCGCAAGTGACAGAGGCGCCATGGTAGCAGAAAGCGCCGGATGCGCCTCGACCCTCTCGCCCAGCGGCTTTTTGGTTGCACAATCAATGAGTAACTTCTGCGCCGGGTGGGTTGAAGTTCGCGCAAAAGCCCTTATTTTAAGCGAGCCCCGTCACAGCGCTGTGCCAGCATCGTGGAATAACGCCACTTTCCTCTCCATCGTTTCCGGGTAGAATGCTCGTTCGCATGCGGCCATGAGGGCTGCACGGGCGACTCACGGGGCCGCCCTCCATCCCTTTAGTGTGGAAGATCCTGCCGATATGTTTGCGCCTTTGTTAAAGAAACTTTTTGGAAGCAAGAACGAGCGTGAAGTCAAACGCATGCTCAAGACGGTACAGACTGTCAATGCCTTCGAAGAGCAAATGGTGGCCCTTTCGGACGATCAGTTACGCGCCAAGACTGCCGAATTCAAGGACCGCATTGCCAAGGGGGAAACCCTCGATCAGCTCCTGCCCGAAGCCTTCGCGGTCGCCCGTGAAGCCGGCAAGCGGATCATGGGCATGCGCCACTTTGACGTTCAGTTGATCGGCGGCATGACCTTGCACGAAGGCAAGATCGCCGAAATGCGTACCGGTGAGGGCAAGACTCTCGTGGCTACCTTGGGCGTGTACCTCAACGCGCTGTCCGGCAAGGGCGTACACGTGGTGACGGTCAACGATTACCTGGCCCGCCGCGACGCCAACTGGATGCGCCCGCTCTACGAATTCCTCGGCCTGAGCGTCGGCGTCGTCACGCCGTTCCAGCCGCCGGAAGAGAAGCGCGCCGCCTACGCCGCCGACATCACCTACGGCACCAACAACGAATTCGGTTTCGATTACCTGCGCGACAACATGGCGTTCAGCATGGAAGAAAAATTCCAGCGTGAACTCAACTTTGCCGTGATCGACGAAGTCGACTCCATCCTCATCGATGAAGCCCGTACCCCGCTGATCATTTCCGGTCAAGCCGAGGACAGCTCCAAGCTGTACATCGAGATCAACAAGCTGATCCCGCAGCTCAAGTTGCACGTCGAGGAAGTCGAAGGCGAAGTGACCCAGGCTGGGCACTACACCGTTGACGAGAAGACCCGTCAGGTCGAGCTCAACGAAGCGGGTCACCAGTTCGTCGAGGAAATGCTCACCCGCGTCGGCTTGCTGGCCGAAGGCGAGAGCTTGTACTCGGCCCACAACCTGGGCCTGCTGACCCACGTTTATGCTGGCCTGCGTGCGCACAAGCTGTTCCAACGCAACGTCGAGTACATCGTGCAGGACGGCCAGGTCGTATTGGTGGACGAACACACCGGCCGTACCATGCCGGGCCGTCGCCTGTCCGAAGGCCTGCACCAGGCCATCGAAGCCAAGGAAGGCCTGAATATCCAGGCCGAGAGCCAGACTCTGGCCTCGACCACCTTCCAGAACTATTTCCGCCTGTACAACAAGCTGTCCGGCATGACCGGTACCGCGGACACCGAAGCGTTCGAGTTCCACCAGATCTACGGCCTGCAAGTGATGGTGATTCCACCGAACAAGCCGCTGGCCCGTAAAGACTACAACGACCTGGTGTTCCTGACTGCCGATGAGAAATACGCGGCGATCATCAACGACATCAAGGAATGCATGACCCAGGGCCGTCCGATCCTGGTGGGTACCGCCACCATTGAGACCTCCGAGCACATGTCCGCCCTGCTCAACAAGGAAGGCATCGAGCACAAGGTCCTCAACGCCAAGTTCCACGAGAAGGAAGCCGAGATCATCGCCCAGGCCGGTCGCCCGGGTGCGCTGACCATCGCCACCAACATGGCTGGCCGTGGTACCGACATCCTGCTGGGCGGCAACTGGGAAGTGGAAGTCGCCAGCCTGGAGAGCCCGACCCCAGAGCAGATCGCGCAGATCAAGGCCGACTGGCAGAAACGTCACCAGCAGGTACTCGAGTCTGGCGGTTTGCAGGTGATCGCTTCCGAGCGTCACGAGTCGCGCCGTATCGACAACCAGTTGCGTGGCCGTGCCGGTCGCCAGGGCGACGCCGGTTCCAGCCGTTTCTACCTGTCCCTGGAAGACAGCCTGATGCGTATCTTCGCCTCTGACCGGGTGAAGAACTTCATGAAGGCCCTGGGCATGCAACCGGGCGAGGCGATCGAGCACCGGATGGTGACCAACGCCATCGAGAAAGCCCAACGCAAGGTCGAAGGCCGCAACTTCGATATCCGTAAGCAATTGCTCGAGTTCGACGACGTCAACAACGAACAGCGTAAAGTGATCTATCACATGCGTAACAGTTTGTTGGCCGCCGACAACATCGGTGAAACCATCGCCGATTTCCGCCAGGACGTGCTCAACGCCACCATCAGCGCCCACATCCCGCCGCAATCGTTGCCGGAGCAGTGGGATGTCGCCGGCCTGGAGGCCGCTCTGCAGAGCGACTTCGGCGTGGCATTGCCGATCCAGCAATGGCTCGACGAAGACGATCACCTGTATGAAGAAACCTTGCGCGAGAAACTGCTGGCCGAACTGATCGCCGCCTATAACGAGAAGGAAGACCAGGCCGGCGCCGAGGCGCTGCGCTCCTTCGAGAAGCAGATTGTGCTGCGAGTGCTGGACGACTTGTGGAAAGACCACCTGTCGACCATGGATCACTTGCGTCACGGTATCCATTTGCGCGGCTACGCCCAGAAGAACCCGAAGCAGGAGTACAAGCGCGAGTCCTACACGCTGTTCTCCGAATTGCTCGACTCGATCAAGCGCGACTCGATCCGTGTGCTGTCCCACGTTCAGGTCCGCCGCGAAGACCCGGCCGAGGAGGAAGCCCGCCTGCGTCAGGAAGCCGAAGCCCTGGCCGCGCGCATGCAGTTCGAACACGCCCAAGTCTCTGGCCTGGAAGCGGATGCCGAAGAGGGCGTCGATGTAGATGTCGCCCTGGCGGCCGCACCCGTGCGCAACGAGCCGAAGCTGGGCCGCAACGAACTGTGCTATTGCGGTTCGGGCAAGAAATACAAGCATTGCCACGGGCAGATCCAATAAACCCGTTTCATCGCTGAACGACCCGCGCCGCGACCGGTTAGTGGCCTGTGTGGCCAGTGCTGTTAGTCAACTTCTGCATCCGGAGTTGACTAACCGCACTGGCCACACAGGCCACCTTCCGTCGCGGCGTTTTGCCATTTTGATTCGCCGTTCCGATGAGGGCGGCGTCGATTTATCTACTAAGGAGCGCATTCATGGCTGTTGGTCTTGGTCCGTTGCCAACGTTGCACCCGGTTGCCGGTTTTGAACTCGGTATTGCTTCGGCGGGCATCAAGCGCCCCGGGCGCAAGGACGTCGTGGTCATGCGTTGCGCCGAAGGCTCGACGGTGGCAGGCGTCTTTACGCTCAACGCCTTTTGCGCAGCGCCGGTCATCCTGGCCAAGCAACGTGTGCAGGGGGCGGTACGTTACCTGCTGACCAACACCGGTAACGCCAATGCCGGCACTGGCGCGCCAGGCCTGGCCGCCGCCGAGCGCACCTGCGCCAAGCTGGCGGAACTGACAGGTGTAGAGGCCAACCAAGTACTGCCGTATTCCACCGGCGTGATCGGCGAGCCACTGCCGGTCGAGAAGATCGAAGGCGCGTTGCAGGCCGCCCTCGACGATCTGTCGGAAAACAACTGGGCTGCCGCCGCCACCGGCATCATGACCACTGACACGTTGCCCAAGGGCGCGAGCCGCCAGTTCGAGCATGATGGCGTGACCGTCACCGTGACCGGTATCAGCAAAGGCGCCGGCATGATCCGCCCGAACATGGCGACCATGCTCGGCTACATCGCCACCGACGCCAAAGTCTCGCGCCAAGTGCTGCAAGACCTGATGCTCGACGGTGCCAACAAATCGTTCAACCGCATCACCATCGACGGCGACACGTCCACCAACGACTGCTGCATGTTGATCGCCACCGGCAAGGCCAACCTGCCGCAGATCACCGAGGCCAGCGGCCCGATGTTCGCCGCTTTGAAGCAGGCTGTTTACGAAGTGTGCATGGACGTGGCTCAGGCCATCGTGCGTGACGGCGAAGGTGCGACCAAGTTCGTGACCGTGCAGGTCAACGGCGGTGGCAATCACCAGGAATGCCTGGATGTTGGCTACACCGTGGCCCACTCGCCGCTGATCAAGACCGCACTGTTTGCCTCCGACCCGAACTGGGGCCGGATCCTTGCCGCCGTTGGCCGTGCCGGCGTGCCTGAGTTGGACGTGAGCAAGATCGATGTGTTCCTCGGTGACGTCTGCATCGCCAGCCAAGGTGCCCGCGCTGCGACCTACACCGAAGCCCAGGGCGCGGCAGTGATGCAACAGGAAGAAATCAGCATCCGTATCGAACTGGGGCGTGGGGATTGCAGCGAAACCATCTGGACGACCGATTTGTCCCACGAGTACGTCAAGATCAACGCTGAGTACCGGACTTAAACCGAGCAAGCCCGCTCCCACAGGGGATTGGTGGTGTGAGCACTTTCTCAGTCACCCAGCAAATCTCCTGTGGGAACGGACTTGCGCTCGCGAAGGCGCCAGAACAGACAACCTCAGAACCATAAGAAAGGAGTCCACATGAGCCTGCACCTGATCATCGGCGACAAAGATCTCTCTTCCTGGTCCCTGCGCGGCGCGCTGGCCCTGGCGCTGACCGGCGCGAAGTACACCGAAGAGCTGGTCAGGCTTGACCAACCCGACACCCGCGAGAAGCTGCTCAAGTATTCGGCCACGGCCAAGGTCCCGTTGCTCAAGACCGAGTTTGGCGTGATCGCCGATTCCCTGGCGATTGCCGAATACCTGGCTGAACAGTTTCCGGATGCCAGTCTCTGGCCCAAGGATGTAGCCGCCCGGGCCCAGGCACGGTCGGCCTGTGCACAAATGCACAGCGGCTTTTTCGCCATCCGCAGCAACATGCCCTTTGACCTGCTACGCGATGCACCGTTGTCGCCCATGCCGGCTGACGTCCAGGTGGAAATCGAGCGGATGTTGGCGCTGTGGGCCGAATGCCGTGCCGCGGCGACCGAAACCGGTCCCTACCTGTTTGGCCGCGCGAGCCTGGCCGACGCATTTTTTGCCCCTGTTGCCGTGCGCTTGCGCACTTTCCAGGTGAAACTGTCGGAGGTCGATGAGGCCTACGTCGAAACCCTTTATCAATGGCCGGCGTTCAAGGCGTGGCAACAAGCTGGCCTGGAGGACACTGCGCGGTGAAACGAGTCCATGTGGCGGCAGCGGTCATCCGCGATGCCGCCGGTAGAATCCTGATCGCCCGACGGGCCGACACCCAGCACCAGGGCGGCTTGTGGGAGTTTCCTGGCGGTAAGGTCGAGGCCGACGAATCCGTCGAAACCGCCCTGGCCCGCGAACTTCACGAAGAGCTGGGCATTGTCGTCGACGCCGCTCGGCCGTTGATCAAGGTGCGTCACGATTACCCGGACAAACAGGTACTGCTGGATGTCTGGGAAGTCTCGGCGTTCACCGGCGAGCCCCACGGCGCCGAAGGTCAGCCGTTGGCCTGGGTGACGGCACGTGATCTGACGAACCATGAATTTCCGGCGGCCAATCAGCCGATCGTTGCGGCGGCTCGTTTGCCGGGTGAATACCTGATCACCCCTGAAGGCCTTGAGACGCCGGCCTTGCTGCGCGGCATGCAGAAGGCGATTGCCGGCGGGATCAAGTTGGTCCAGCTACGTGCCCCCAACGGTTACGACCCGCAATACCGCGATCTGGCGGTGGATGCGGCGGGGCTGTGTGCCGGCAAGGCCCAGCTGATGCTCAAGGGGCCGTTCGAATGGCTGGGGGATTTCCCTTCCGCTGGCTGGCACATCACCGCCGCGCAATTGCGCAAGCATGCAGCGGCCGGTCGACCGTTCGGCAAAGACCGCTGGTTGGCGGCCTCCTGCCATAACGCCGAAGAACTGACCCTGGCGCAGCAGATGGACGTGGATTTCGTGACACTCTCGCCGGTGCAACCGACCCAGACCCATCCCGACGCACAGCCGTTGGGGTGGGTAGAGGCAGCGCGGTTGATCGAGGGCTTCGATAGGCCGGTTTACCTATTGGGTGGGGTCGGGCCTGGCGAGCGGCAAAAAGCCTGGGAGGCCGGGGCGCAGGGTGTGGCGGGGATTCGGGCGTTTTGGCCTGAAGCTTGAAAATGGGGTGCACCAGCTGACGCCATCGCGAGCAGACTCGCTCCCACAGGGGGAGTGTGTGGCATCAATAGTGATCACACCGCAGCCTACTGTGGGAGCGAGCCTGCTCGCGATGGCGACCTGACAGGCAATACAGTTATCTGATCAATCCGCGGGCTTGGCCGCCGCCACCCATAGCACTTCCGCCACCCCCTGCCGCCGGGCAATGACCCGCGCGGCCACGAACAGCAGATCCGACAATCGATTGATATAGGCCAGCCCCGGCCCGGCCAGCGGTTCCATGGCGTTCAATTGCTGGCAACGCCGCTCGGCGCTGCGGGCCAGGCTGCGGCAGACATGGGCCTGGGCGATCAGCGCCGAGCCACCGGGCAGGATGAAGTTTTCCAGGGGGCCCAATTCCTCGTTCCACCCATCGATCGCCGCTTCCAGCCGCTCGATTTCCGCGACGTTCAAGGCCTGATAAGCCGGCATCGCCAGTTCCCCGCCGAGGTCGAACAGACGGTGCTGACAAGGCCCCAGCACGTCACTGACCTCCTTTAGCCCCGGATGTCGGGCCGTCTCAGTGGCGAGCCCGGCCAGCAATAAACCCAGCTGGCTATTCAGCGTATCCACTTCGCCGATGGCTTCGACCCGTGGGTGGTCCTTCGCCACGCGGCGACCATCGCCCAACCCGGTTTCACCTTTGTCGCCGGTGCGGGTGTAAATCTTCGACAGGCGAAAACCCATGCTCAGCGCTCCAGTTGTTTGTTTTCCTGCGGCACCATCGAAGTGCTCGCCAGGGGCAGGCGCAAGGTGAAGCAGGTGCCTTGACCCGGCGCCGACTGCACTTCCATCTGGCCCTTGTGGTTGTTGGTGATGATGAAATACGAGACCGAAAGCCCAAGGCCCGTGCCCTGGCCGATCTCCTTTGTGGTGAAGAAAGGCTCGAAGGTGCGTTTGCGCACGTTCTCGCTCATGCCGATGCCGTTGTCCTCGACCTGGATTTCCGCCCACGGAGGATTCAACCGCGTGCGCAGGATAATGCGCCCCGGTTCGCTGTCGTCCTGGCGTTGGTGGATCGCTTGGGCGGCGTTTTTCAGCAGGTTGAGCAGCACCTGTTCCAATTCGTTGGCCGTGCCAGGTACCGGGCCCAGGTTCGGGTCGAATTGACGAATGATCGCCTGGCCCTTGAAGTCGAAACCGATTGCCAGGTCGAAGTCGTTGCCGGCGATTTCCACCGCTTGGTCGATCAGCGCCGGCAGGTCGCAAGGCGCCATCTGCCGGGTGCTGCGACGACTGAAGCTGAGCATGTGGGTGACGATTTTCGCCGCCCGGGCGCCGGCCTGCTGGATGCCGTCGAGCAACTGCGGAATCTCCCGGCTCTGCAGGTAACGATTGACCACCGGCAGGTCGATGCCCAGTTGCTCGGCCTGTTCGAGGTTCTTGGGCAACTCCGGCGACAGGCGTCGGCGGATGTTCTGCACGTTGTGCAGGATCGCCCCCAGCGGGTTGTTGATTTCATGGGCCATGCCCGCCGCGAGACCGCCGACCGAGAGCATTTTCTCCGATTGCACCATCATTTCTTCCAGCGACAGGCGCTGGGTGATGTCATCGATCCGGATGACCACGCCACGCCCGGCGCCGCCCATCAGTGGGTAGAAGGTGAGGGCGTAATGCCGGGCTTCGTCGTCCTTGGTCCAGGTGACGCGTTCGATCTTGGCCACCGTGTGTTGCTCGACGGTCTGCTTGAGCTGGGGCAGATAGGGTTTGAGCGGTTCGAAGGCGAGGAAAATCGGCTGGTTCAGCGCCTCGTCCAGCCGGGTGCCGGAGAGAGCGCTGGCTTCCTGGTTCCATTGGGTGACGTAGAGTTGCTCGTCGAGGGCGATCAGCGCCGACGGCATGGAGTCGATGATGCTGTTGAGGTAGTTCTGAAAGCCGGTGAGCTTTTTCTCGATCTTGCTGCGCACCTGGACTTCCAGCTCCAGCTTGCGATTGGTATGACGGGTTTCTTCCGCCAGGCCCTGGGCCTGGTCGTAGGCGGCCTGGGAGTCGTCCCGTGCACGTTTGAGTTGCTGCTCCCGGGCTTCGATCCGCGACAACATGGTATTGAACGCCTCGGCCAGGCTGCCGATCTCGTCGTGGTTGCCGCGTGCGGCACGCAGGGCATAGTTCTCTTCACGGGTGACTTGGCGTGACAGTTCTTCAAGTTGATGGATCGGCTGGGTGATCAGGCGCTTGATCTGGCGGGCAATGATCAGCCACAGCAACACGCTGAAAATCAGGATGCCGAGGCTGGCGGTCAGGGTGCCGGTGTAGAACGCGGTCGGCAACTCGCTGCTGGCCACCAGTAGCAGATGGCCGGGCGCCGTGCCGGGACGGGGCAGGGTAATGACTTGGTTGCTGCGAAATTCGCCCGCCTGCCAGGCTTGTATGTTGCGGTATTGGTCCGGCAGCTTGAGCTTTTCGCCCTGTTGCAGTTGTGCCAGGCGTTCGCCCTGGCCGTCGTACAGTGCCGCCGCCCGTAGCGGTGCGTAGCTGTTGAGCTCATCGAGCAGGCGTTGGGCACTTTGTGGCGAACGCAGGGCGTCGGAGATCAGGCTCGGATTGGCCACCAGCCGGCCAATGGTCTGCAGGGCCTGGGGCGCCATGCTTTCCTGGGAGATATAGTAGGCGGCGCTGATAAAGGTCAGGTTGGCCACCAGCAGGACGGTGGTCAGCAACACCAACAGGGCGGCCAGCAGTTTCTGGCCGACCGGGAGGTTTTCAAGGTGCTGGCGCAATGGCATCAGACTCGTCGCTAAAAAGGAACACGAGGGCCAGCGTAGCCGCTGCTCAGTCGCTGGGCAATCCGAGGTTGTGCAAGTGGACAATCAGTCGCTGACGCAGTTGTTCCAGGTGCGGCACGGTCAGCTCATGGCGTTGGGCGATCTTGCAGGCATAACCGAGCAAGTAGCTGATTTCAGTGCGGCGCCGATTGGCGACATCCTGGTACATCGAGGAGTAATTGGCGGCCGTGGCCTGGATCACCCGTTCGACTTCCGGCTGCAAATCTTCGGCCGCCGCGGGCTGGCCGCAACGTTTGAGCAGGTCGGTGAGCTCCGCGCACAGGGTCGCCACTTCGCAGCGGTGTTCCTGCAAACCGCCGTTCTTGCAGTGATGCAGCACGGTCAGCGGGTTGATTGCGCAGTTGAGCGCCAGCTTGCGCCAGAGCCGGGTGAGGATGTCGGCGCTCCATTCGTGGGGAATGCCGGCAGCGGTCAGGTCGTCGAGCCAGAACGGCGCCACTGGGTGAGCTGCGTCGCCCAGCCAGGTGTAGCCGTGGCCGGCGAACACCACGCGCCAGTCACCGTCGCGGAACGCGCCTTCGGTGCTGGAGGCGCTGACGCATCGGGCTTGGGGCACGCAATTGGCCACCGCGTCCTGGCTGCCGAGGCCGTTCTGCAGCAGGATCAGTTCCGATTCGGCGTCCAGGCGGTGGGCCACCGAGGCCACGGCGGCTTCCGCGTCGTAGGCTTTGCAGGCCAACAACAGGCGCCTGATCGGCGCCTGGCTGTCCGCCGTTTCGCCGGGTATGGGGTAACACTGCGCCTGGCCCTGTTCCACCAGCGTCAGGCCGCCGGCGCTGCGGTAGGCCTGCAAGCGGGCTTCGTTGCGCAGCACCAGCCGCACCGGCAACCCGGCCCGGGCCAGGCGCGTGGCCCACAACGTGCCGAGACTGCCGGCCCCCAGGACATGCCAGGTGGTGGGCATCAGTTTTTTACTCGGATTGGCGCAGGCATCTGAGGGCTCGCAGTGTCGACAGGAAAAGAGCCGTTATAATGAGCCCGATTTTAACCACAAGCCAAGCGCGCGCCGTTGATACTGGCGCGCCTTTTATTTGGAGAACACTACATGCCGTCATTCGACGTGGTATCCGAACTGGACAAACACGAAGTCACCAACGCGGTTGAAAACGCCGTCAAGGAACTCGACCGTCGTTATGACCTCAAGGGCAAGGGCAGTTTCGAGTTCAAGGAAAAAGACCTGACCGTGAACCTGACCGCCGAGGCCGATTTCCAGCTCGAGGCGATGATCGAGATCCTCAAGCTGGCGCTGGTCAAGCGCAAGATCGACGTGCAGTGCCTTGAGGTCAAGGACGCCTATGCCTCCGGCAAGCTGATGAAACAGGAAGCCGTGCTCAAGGAAGGTATCGACAAGGAACTGGCGAAGAAGATCGTGGCTCATATCAAGGACGCCAAGCTCAAGGTGCAAGCCGCCATCCAAGGCGAGCAGGTGAGGGTCACCGGCAAAAAGCGTGACGACTTGCAGGAAGCCATTGCGGCCCTGCGCGGCAAGGAATTCGGCATGCCGCTGCAATTCAATAATTTCCGCGACTGATACTTCGGTTGTATGGAAATTCTGTGACGGGGGGCTTGTGTAGGAGCTGCCGAAGGCTGCGATCTTTTGATCTTTTGATTGTTCGCTTGAGACTCAAGTGTCTGGGGGAGGATCGCAGCCTCGTTGCACTCGACAGCTCCTACACAGCTCCTTGTATCTCGACTATCGCTCCGACAGAAGCGATAGTTCTCGACTGATCATCGAGGGAGGGACTTGGAAGCCGTACAGCTCCTTAGGCTTTTTGCCTGTGATGTAGATAGTGCTCCAGCC
>NZ_CAXAPG010000029.1:0-75115 GCF_963970585.1 Pseudomonas sp. RL_105y_Pfl2_101 | reverse complement strand
TGACCTGAAGCCCAACACTTTCGAAACCTACTTAACTCATTGAATCTCAAGGAGTTTTCCGTTTCGACTGCGCCGGAAGTGGGGCGAATTATAGACGTCCAGAATCTGCCGTCAACACCTATTTTCAGCTCTGTTCTGATTTCAGCGTAATACGTGCGAAAGCCTTCTTGCCGGCTTGGCATACATGAGTAGCGCCCAGCTCATACATATAGGTGCGATCCACAACCTCACCATCTATACGCACACCGCCCGAACCCAGAAGGTCTCGCGCCACCGCTGCATTCTTGACCAGGCCCGCCTTATTAAGCACTGCCGCAATCGGCATATCCTCGGCAGCAGCCAGCTCAATCTCCGGCAAATCATCCGGCAGCTCGCCATCCTTCATACGATTACCCGCCGCACGATGAGCACTGGCCGCAGCCTCCTCACCATGGAAACGAGCAACGATCTCCTCGGCCAGTTTGATCTTGATGTCTCGCGGATTAGCCCCCGCCTCCACATCCGCACGGAACGCATTGATCTCATCCATGGACCGGAAACTCAACAGCTCGAAGTAACGCCACATCAGCACATCAGGAATGGAGACCAACTTGCTGTACATGACACCCGGCGCCTCCTGGATACCTACGTAGTTGCCCAGCGACTTGGACATCTTCTTCACACCATCCAGGCCTTCCAGCAACGGCATGGTCAAGATGCACTGCGCCTCCTGACCATAACCGCGCTGCAGCTCACGCCCCATCAACAGGTTGAACTTCTGGTCGGTACCGCCGAGCTCAACGTCCGCACGCAACGCGACCGAGTCATAGCCCTGCACAAGCGGATAGAGAAACTCATGAATCGCAATTGGCTGATTGGATTTATAGCGCTTGTCGAAATCATCGCGCTCGAGCATGCGAGCCACGGTGTACTGAGACGTCAGACGAATGAAGTCCGCCGGCCCCATCTGATCCATCCAAGTAGAGTTGAAAGCCACTTCAGTCTTGGTCGGATCAAGAATCTTGAAAACCTGAGTCTTGTAGGTCTCGGCGTTATCGAGAACCTGCTCACGAGTCAGCGGTGGACGCGTAGCACTCTTACCGCTCGGATCACCGATCATCCCGGTAAAGTCACCTATAAGGAAGATGACCTGGTGCCCCAGATCCTGAAACTGGCGCAGCTTATTAATAAGCACGGTATGACCCAGGTGCAGATCGGGCGCCGTCGGATCGAAACCAGCCTTGATACGCAGCGGCTGCCCGCGCTTGAGCTTTTCGATCAGCTCGGACTCGACCAACAGTTCTTCCGCACCACGTTTGATCAGCGCTAGCTGCTCTTCAACCGACTTCATAACAGACCCGTAAGGCTCAGATTCAAAGGGCCCCAACCATACAAGATCGCGCACCAAATACAAGGTTTGCCCGGCGCGCGGACGCCAATCCACAGAACAGAGCGTCCGCGGGCTTGCTTCGCAGGGGTTTTGGTTATATTTTATACAGTTATTTCATCTTCATCATGTCATTCATCTTTTCCAATTCATCTTTTCAAAAGTCAAAACTACCTATGATCACAGAACCGTCTAAAGCGCCGCCGCTTTACCCAAAGACCCACCTGCTTGCCGCAAGTGGCATTGCAGCCCTCCTTAGCCTGGCGCTCCTGGTGTTTCCCTCCAGCGATGTTGAAGCCAAAAAGACGACTCTGAGTCTTGAACTGGAAAGCCCTGCTGAACAACTGACACGAGAACAAGACGCCGGCGAAACCGTTCAAGCCACAAACGAACCGGCCGCCTCTCCTTTTGCGCAGATTGAAAACAGCCCGGAAGACACCAACGAGGGCGCCGCTCAGGCAGAAGCGCCTGCGGCAGAAAAAAAGACAGGGCCAGAGCATCTCGAAGTGGTTGTTGCCAAGGGCGACACCCTTTCCACCCTCTTCGAAAAGGTAGGCCTGCCCCCGACTTCGGTCCATGAAATCCTGGCCAGCGACAAGCAAGCCAAGCAATTCGCTCAACTGCAACGCGGTCAGAAACTCGAATTCGAACTCAATCCAGACGGACAGCTGAGCAACCTGCACACCAAGCTGAGCGATCTGGAAAGCATCACCGTAACCAGAAACGACAAGGGGTATGCATTCAATCGCATCATTACCAGACCTACCGTCCGCTCGGCCTACGCTCACGGCGTCATTAACAGTTCATTGTCTCAGTCGGCTGCACGCGCAGGCCTCTCCCACAGCCTGACCATGGACATGGCCAGCGTATTCGGCTACGACATCGACTTCGCCCAAGACATTCGCCAGGGTGACGAGTTTGACGTCATCTATGAACAGAAAGTGGTCAATGGAAAGAGCGTCGGCAACGGCCCGATTCTCTCCGCGCGCTTCACCAACCGCGGCAAAACATATACCGCGGTGCGTTACACCAACAAGCAAGGCAACAGCAGCTACTACACCGCCGACGGCAACAGCATGCGGAAAGCGTTCATCCGTACGCCGGTTGATTTCGCACGCATCAGCTCGAGGTTCTCGGTAGGCCGCAAGCATCCGATCCTGAACAAGATCCGCGCCCATAAAGGTGTCGACTACGCAGCTCCCCGCGGCACGCCAATCAAGGCTGCCGGCGACGGCAAGGTATTGCTGGCCGGACGTCGCGGCGGTTACGGCAACACCGTGATCATCCAGCACGGTAATACCTACCGCACGCTGTACGGCCACATGCAGGGGTTCGCCAAAGGAGTGAAGACGGGCGGCACCGTCAAGCAAGGCCAGGTGATCGGGTACATCGGCACTACCGGCCTGTCCACCGGCCCACACTTGCACTATGAGTTCCAGGTCAATGGCGTCCACGTCGATCCACTAGGCCAGAAGTTGCCGATGGCCGACCCGATCGCCAAGGCCGAGCGCGCGCGCTTCCTGGCTCAAAGCCACCCCTTGATGGCCCGCATGGATCAAGAGAAAGCCACGCTGCTGGCCTCGAGCAAGCGCTAAGCCATGGCCCTCTATATCGGTGTAATGTCCGGGACCAGCCTGGATGGCTTGGATATCGCACTGATCGAACTGACCCCGGCGATCAAATTGATCGCCACGCACTACATCCCGATGCCCGTCGCCCTGCACACCGAATTGCTCGGATTGTGCAGCAGTGGGCCCGATGAGATCGCCCGCTCCGCCATTGCCCAGCAAAGCTGGGTAAAGCTGGCTGCACAGGGTATCCATACCCTACTCAACGAACAGAAACTCAAGCCCGAAGACATCACAGCAGTTGGCAGCCACGGCCAGACCATCCGCCATGAACCCGCCCGCGGATTTACCGTACAGATTGGTAATCCGGCCTTGTTGAGCGAATTGACCGGCATCACCATCGTCAGCGATTTCCGCAGTCGTGATGTCGCCGCCGGAGGACAAGGCGCCCCGCTGGTTCCAGCGTTTCACGAAGCACTGTTCGAAGAACGAGTCGGCAGTCGCGCCGTGCTGAATGTCGGCGGTTTCAGCAATCTCAGCCTGATAGAGCCCGAAAAACCAGTAGCCGGTTTCGACTGTGGCCCAGGCAACGTATTGCTTGATGCCTGGATACACCAACAACGAGGCGAGCATTTCGATCGCAACGGCCAATGGGCTGCCAGTGGGAAGGTCGAACCCGTTCTACTCAAAACACTGCTCAGCGACCCCTTCTTCGTCACCAAGGGTCCGAAAAGTACCGGACGCGAAGTATTTAACCTGCCTTGGCTGACACAGCATTTGTCGCAGTTGCCAGCCTTCACCCCAGAAGACGTACAGGCAACATTGCTCGAACTGACAGCCCTGACCATCGTCGAATCGCTCCAACATGCCCAATCCAATACTCAGGAGTTGCTGGTCTGTGGCGGCGGCGCACATAACCAGACGCTCATGAAGCGCCTGGCTGACTGGCTGCCGGACGCCAAAGTCAGCAGTACAGCTGTGTACGGCGTAGACCCGGATTGGGTTGAAGCCATGGCGTTCGCCTGGCTTGCTCATTGTTGTCTTGAAGGTATTCCAGGCAACCGCCCAAGTGTCACCGGCGCCCGCGGCCTGCGCGTACTCGGCGCCATCTATCCGGCCTGAATCCAATAATCGCGGACAAAAAAAGCCGCAGGGCCGTAAGGCACTGCGGCTTTTTTACTGAAGCACTCAGATCGAAAACGAAGAACCGCACCCACAGGTCGTGGTCGCGTTAGGGTTCTTGATCACGAAACGCGAACCTTCCAGGCCTTCCTGATAATCCACCTCGGCACCCGCCAGGTACTGGAAGCTCATCGGATCGACCACTAGGCTGACCCCTTCGCGCTCGACGATCGTGTCATCTTCGGCCACTTCTTCATCAAAAGTGAAACCGTACTGAAAACCGGAACAACCGCCACCCGTTACAAATACGCGCAGCTTCAAACGATCATTGCCCTCTTCATCGACCAGGCTCTTCACCTTGTGCGCAGCACCGTGGGTGAATTGCAAAGCCGTGGGGGTGAAGGTTTCGACGCTCATGCTGAATATCTCCCGGCGCTTACGCCGCCATAATGCGTGATGGCGGGCATTATCCGCTTCTCCTAGAAAATCGGTCAACTATTTAGAAGAACAGCGGCGAGCTACAAGCTTCAAGCGTGTAGCTGCCAACCTGAAGCGGTGTGGCCGCCGTTACGGCAACATCCCCGCATGGGATAGCCCCAAGTGCTCATCCAGCCCGAACAGGATATTCAGGTTTTGCACTGCCTGGCCGGACGCGCCCTTGACCAGGTTATCGATGACCGACAACACCACCACCAGATCCCCATCCTGCGGACGATGCACGGCGATCCGGCAAACGTTCGCACCGCGCACGCTGCGGGTTTCCGGATGGCTGCCGGCCGGCATTACGTCGACGAACGGCTCGTTGGCGTAACGCTTTTCAAACAACGCCTGCAGGTCAACCGAACGATCGACGACGGTTGCATAAAGCGTGGAGTGGATGCCACGAATCATCGGCGTCAGGTGCGGCACGAAGGTCAGGCCGACCTCCTTGCCCGCGGCCCGGCGCAATCCCTGGCGAATTTCTGGCAGGTGGCGATGCCCCTTGACCGCGTATGCCTTCATGCTTTCCGACGTTTCGGAATACAGCGAGCCGACACTGGCTCCGCGCCCGGCACCGCTGACACCGGACTTGCAGTCGGCAATCAGACGCGAGGCATCGGCAAGGCCTGCTTCAAGCAGAGGCAAGAACCCCAACTGTGTGGCCGTCGGATAGCAACCCGGTACGGCGATCAATCGTGCCTGCCTGATTTTCTCGCGATTGACTTCCGGCAAGCCGTAGACCGCCTCATCAAGCAGTTCCGGCGCACCGTGGGGCTGGCCGTACCACTTGGCCCATTCATCGGCGTCCTGCAGGCGGAAGTCCGCCGACAGGTCGATGACCTTGGTCCCGGCGGCCAGCAGTTCACCTGCCAAGGCGTGGGCGACACCATGGGGCGTGGCGAAGAACACCACATCGCAGGCACCGAGGGTCTTGATGTCCGGAACGCTGAACGCCAGACCGTCGTAATGCCCTCGCAGGTTCGGATACATGTCGGCGACGGCCAGGCCGGCCTCGGATCGGGAGGTGATGACCACCACCTCAGCCTGCGGATGCTGTGCCAACAGACGCAGCAGTTCGACACCGGTGTACCCCGTGCCGCCGACAATACCGACCTTGACCATAAACCTGCCCTCAACGAACCCACTGGAAAGCCGTCGATGATAGGGGCCGCAGGGCGCGGCGACAACCGTCAAGGTGACGTGTGGCCGCTCTAACCTCTACTATCGGGCTACCGTGAATTATGGGAATAACTAAAAATGCTCTATCTGTGGCTCAAAGCACTTCACATCGTCAGCATGGTCTGCTGGTTCGCCGGCCTGTTCTACCTGCCTCGCCTATTTGTGTATCACGCCCAAAGCGAGGACAGCGTCAGCAAAGAACGTTTCAGCGTCATGGAGCGCAAGTTGTATCGCGGCATCATGGGCCCAGCGATGATTGCCACCCTGGTATTCGGTATCTGGCTGCTCAGCCTCAACGCCGGCGCCTACTTCACCCAAGGTGGCTGGATGCACGCCAAGCTGACCCTGGTCGTACTGCTGATCGGTTACCACCATATGTGCGGCGCCCAGGTGAAGCGCTTCGCCCGTGGCGAAAACACCCGCAGCCATGTCTTTTATCGCTGGTTCAATGAAGTGCCGGTTCTGATATTGCTGGCTATCGTAATTCTGGTCGTGGTCCGACCGTTCTAATCTCCAATCAGCATCCATTATCCGGGGTACTAGCGATGTCGTTGCCCGCTCTGCTTGAACAACGTTTGCGCCTGCCCGTCGTGGCAGCGCCAATGTTCCTGATTTCCAATCCGCAACTGGTGTTGGCCTGCTGCCGCAATGGCATCGTCGGCAGCTTTCCGGCGTTGAACCAGCGCGAAAGCAGTGGTTTCAAGGCATGGCTGGAGGAAATCGAAGCAGGCCTGGCGCCCCTGAAAAATCCAGCCCCCTATGCCGTGAACCTGATCGTCCATCACAGCAATCCGCGGCTTCAGGCCGACTTGGCCATCTGCATCGAACACAAGGTGCCTATTGTCATCACCAGCCTGGGCGCGGTGAAGGAGTTGGTCGATGCCGTCCATGGATATGGCGGACTGGTGTTCCATGACGTGACCACCCGGCGTCATGCCGAGAAAGCCGCCGAAGCCGGTGTCGATGGCTTGATTGCCGTGGCCGCCGGCGCAGGCGGACACGCCGGAACCTGGAGCCCGTTTTCACTAGTCGCCGAGATTCGCCAGTTTTTCGACAAAACCGTGCTGCTTGCAGGATGCCTGAACCACGGCCATCAGATTTTGGCCGCACAACTGCTCGGCGCCGATCTAGCCTACTTCGGTACGCGCTTTATCGGTACGAACGAAAGCCACGCCCCTGACGCCTATAAAGAGATGTTGCTCACATCCAGAGCCGCGGACATCGTGCATACTCCCGCTGTATCCGGAGTGCCGGCCAGTTTCATGCGCCAGAGCCTGGAGAACGCCGGTTTCGATCTAGCCGCCCTGCAGAACAAGGCCGAGGTGGATTCTGGCTCAAAACTCAAACCACTGAACGATGAAGCCAAAGCCTGGAAAACCGTATGGTCCGCGGGCCAGGGCGTGGGTGAAATCGATGATTTGCCCAGCGTCGATCAGTTGGTGGCACGCCTGGATGAAGAATACCGTCAGGCACATGCCCGGGCGGCGCAGCTTGGCGGGCAATGGCCCCGCGCGAGCCCCCCATAAAGACAGTTATCTAACTTTCAGAGACAAGGATGCCGGGCATGAACGAAACCCGTTTCAACATCGTATTCGACGGAAGCCTGATGCCGGGCGTCGATACCACCACAGCCAAACTCAACCTCGCCCAACTGTTCAAAAGCGATATCAGCGCCATTGAACGGCTGTTCACGGGTCGCAAGGTTGCCCTTAAAAGCAACCTGTCCCAGAACGAAGCCCAGCAGTACCTGGAAGCGCTCAACAAGAGCGGAATCGATGCCCGAATCGAAGCCGAACCCACCCTCCAACTGAGCCTTGGCGAAGTACAGGAGTCGCCGCAACAGGCGGGCGGACGCCATCCAGAGTCGATCGTCGACCCCGTCTCGCCGTACGCGCCTCCCCGCGCCGAAGTGGGTGAAGCGCTCGCCGAGTACAGCACGCTAAAACCCTTCAGCTTCGATGGCCGTATCGGGCGTTTGCGTTACCTGGCCTGGACCATGGTGTTGACCCTCACCATGCTGCCCTTGGCCGGCCTGGGCTTCTGGTTAGCCACAGCCTGGCTATTGGCCTCCAACTCGACAGCTGCGCTGGTCGTCGGCGGCCTGCTTGGCGCAGCCGTTGTACTTGCCTTTGCCTTCGTGAGCATCCAGTTCAACGTCCAGCGACTGCATGATCTCGGCTGGTCGGGGTGGTTGTGGCTGGTCAACCTCGTTCCATTCGTGGGCAGCATCTTCCCGTTCATCCTCATCATTGCCCCAGGCAATACCGGTGCAAACCAGTATGGTCCGCCACCACCGCGCAACTCCACGGCGGTCAAATTGCTGGCGTCGCTTTGGATTGTGATGCTCGTCTTGGTTTTCCTGGCGACCTTTGCCGGCATCTTCGGAGCCCTCCAAGAGGACTACGACAGCAGCAGCCTAAGCAGCTATGAAAGCAGCGAGTTCAGCAACGAAACCACCGAAGAACCAGCCGTCGAAGCAGCCGAGCCCGCCTCGCCTTCTGTAGACTATGAACAAGAGGAACAATAAGCGCGCTTCATGCCGGTGACAGCCCAGTCAGCGGGCGGCGGGCTGTTGCGATGGAGAACTGCATGACCCGTTACGCACTGATCACCGGCGCTTCCAGCGGCATTGGCCTGGCCATGGCCGAAGCGCTGGCACGGCGCGGCCGCAACCTGATACTGGTGGCTCGACAGCGTGATCGGCTGGAAAGTATTGCAATCGAACTGACCCAGCGCTTTGGCGTGGAAGTGTTGTTCCGGGCTTGCGACCTGGGAGAGCCACTGAGGCTTTCAGGCTTTCTCCTGGAGTTGGAGGAAGGTGAGCGGCAGATCGACCTGCTGGTCAATTGTGCAGGCATCGGCACCAGCGGGCCGTTCCTGGGCCAGGACTGGATGACCGAACAAGATCTGATCGAAGTCAACATCCTCGCCCTGACACGGCTTTGCCATGCCGTTGGTAACAGCATGGCGCTGCTTGGCGGCGGCCAGATCCTCAACGTCGCCTCGCTTGCCGCGTTCCAGCCCGGCCCCTGGATGAGTACCTATTACGCCAGCAAGGCCTATGTGCTGCATTTCTCCGAAGCCCTGCGGGTTGAACTGAAAAAATGTGCGATCAAGGTCTCGGTGCTGTGCCCCGGCCCAACCCGAACCAGCTTTTTTTCCAGGGCGCAGATGGACGAACAGAAACTCATCGACCGCCAGTTGCTGATGAGCCCGGAGGAAGTGGCCCTGTACGCCGTGCGCGCGCTGGACCGCAACCGCGCCATCATCATTCCCGGATGCCGCAACCGCTGGCTGGCCGCACTGCCGCGGCTAGGGTCGCGATGGCTGGTCCGAACCATCACCGGCATGATCAACAAGGCTTATTGCCCGCGCTAATCTCTTCAAGTTGAACCACTAGGCGCCTAAACCGAAGCCCTCATACCCCCGACCTCGACGAACCCAATGGAGAAAACAGCTGTGGATACTCTGTTCACCAAGATCATCAACCGGGAAATCCCGGCAAAGATCATTTACGAGGATGACCAGGTATTGGCCTTCCACGACATCGCCCCCCAGGCGCCTGTACATTTTTTGGTCATACCGAAAAAACCGATCCGCACCCTCAATAACCTGGCCGAAGAAGACAAAGGCCTGGCTGGACACATTTTGTTCACTGCTCAGCGCCTGGCGCTTGAATTGGGCTGTGAAGAAGGTTTTCGCGTGGTGATGAATTGCAATGAACTGGGTGGGCAAACGGTCTATCACATTCATATGCATGTGCTGGGGCAGCGCCAGATGAACTGGCCGCCGGGCTGATACCCCTGACCCAACGCAAATCTTCGGCGGTCGATTAGGTTAAACTGGCCGCTGTGATTTTTCCCGGAGGTAAGCATGACTACCCAACGTCACTACTCGCCGATTGACCGTCTGTTACTGCAAGCCGATACCGCGATGCGCACGCTGCTGCCCTTCAGTGGCCAGCCGTACCGCCCATCACCGGCTATCGTGCAGCCGGACGCGCAACTGAGTGACGAGCAAACCCGCCACGTCGCCGGACTGATGCGTATCAACCACACAGGCGAAGTCTGTGCCCAGGCGCTGTATCAGGGCCAGGCGCTGACAGCGAAGCTACCGCAAGTGCGTGAGGCAATGGAGCATGCCGCCGAGGAAGAAATCGACCATCTGGTCTGGTGTGAACAACGGATTCGCCAACTGGGCAGTCATACCAGCGTCCTGAACCCGGTGTTCTATGGGATGTCATTCGGGATCGGCGCCGTTGCCGGGCTGATCAGCGACAAAGTCAGCCTCGGTTTCGTTGCGGCGACCGAGCATCAAGTGTGCAAGCATTTGAACGAACACCTCGAACAACTGCCGGCCGAAGATGAAAAATCCCGGGCGATCCTCGAGCAGATGCGCGTGGACGAGGAACACCATGCCGAGAGTGCGCTAGAGGCAGGTGGCTTCCGTTTTCCTGCCCCGGTGAAGTTCGGCATGAGCCTGCTGGCCAAGGTCATGACCAAGAGCACCTATCGGATTTGACGGCGATCAGGGACTGAATCGTTCATTCCCACGGAAATTTAAAAAGGCGACTCCCCCAAAGGGTGTCGCCTTTATTTCAAATCGAAAACGTCAGCACGAGCAGTCGCAGGCCGTTGCGATTAACTATCGACTCTCAACCCAACTCGACGATTTCATAATCGTGGGTGATTTCGACCCCGGCGGCGCCGAGCATGATCGAAGCCGAGCAGTATTTCTCGGCGGACAACTCAATGGCGCGCTTGACCTGGGCTTCCTTCAGGGCTCGCCCCTTCACCACGAAGTGCATGTGGATATTGGTAAACACTTTGGGATCTTCAGTAGCACGTTCTGCCTCCAGGAAAGCTTCGCAGCTTTCGACGGCCTGGCGGGACTTTTTAAGAATGCTGACCACGTCAAAGTTGCTGCAGCCGCCGACGCCCAGCAGGAGCATTTCCATCGGCCGAACCCCCAGGTTCCGCCCACCGGCCTCTGGCGGGCCGTCCATGACGACCACATGACCACTGCCTGACTCACCGAGGAACATGGCTTCGCCAGCCCATTGGATGCGTGCCTTCATCGCCAAGACTCCACTGTTAAAAAAGGGTCGCCAGCTTAGCACAGCGCTCCGACATGACTGCCCTCCGTCTTAGGAGACCTGACCTGCCAGCATGTAGGTAAATTCTCAAATCAAATAGGGATGCCTCTGTTAAGCTGGCGCCAACTCGATGGCGTATGGCCAGCTTTTAGCAATAGCTATTCGCGTCTATAAAAACCAAACCACCACACCGCGCAGTCTTTCGGGATACAACCATGGTTGCCATTACTCCCACGCTCAAGATCAAGAATCTCGACAAGCTCTTGATGCATTGCCAGCGCCGCCGTCATCCAGCCAAACACAACATCATTTGTGCGGGAGATCGTTCCGAAACGCTGTTTTTCATCATCAAGGGCTCGGTCACTATCCTCATAGAAGATGACGACGGTCGGGAAATGATCATCGCCTACCTCAATTCCGGAGATTTCTTCGGCGAGCTGGGGTTGTTCGAACAGGCGGGCAAGGAACAGGAACGTAGTGCTTGGGTGCGGACCAAGATTGAATGTGAAGTTGCGGAAATCAGCTACGCCAAATTCCGAGAACTGTCCCTGCAAGACCCGGACATTCTTTACGTCCTCAGCGGACAAATCGCACAGCGACTGCGCAATACCACCCGCAAGGTCGGCGATCTCGCATTTTTCGACGTCACCGGACGTGTCGCACGTTGCCTGTTGGAACTGTGCAAGCAGCCCGATGCCATGACCCACCCGGACGGCATGCAGATCAAGGTAACCCGCCAAGAGATTGGTCGGATTGTCGGTTGTTCACGTGAAATGGTCGGTCGCGTTCTCAAAGATCTGGAAGAGCGCAACCTGGTCAGCGTCAAAGGCAAGACCATGGTGGTGTTCGGAACGCGTTAAGCGCCCAGCAGATTGCTCAGCAACTCCCGGTACAAAGCGTCAAGTCGCTCCAGCGCGTGAGGCGCCGGGAATTTCTCATGCAGGGCAATATGGCTCTCGGCCCGCACTCGCTGCTCCAAGTCGCAAGCCTCATTGAAGCGATTGACTGCCGTGACCATGGATTCGCGCTCGTTCTCCAGCAAAAGCGCGCCATGAACCAGACCCACCGGACGTTGACCACCCTTGCTCTGGCGCCAGCGCTGAGCGGTGCCCACCATTTTCCGGCCGTCGAGGTTGACGTTGAAGCGCCCGTCACAAAAAGCCCCTGCCACCTCTCCCAGCGAAGCCGCCCCGCCCAACTCGTCCAACAGCTGACAGATGGGATCGCACAACCGGCGATACCCGGTTTCGATACGTCCGTGGTCACCTTCGCTGCGCGGTGGTGCGTAGACCAGAGCGATATTGACCGTAGCGGCTGACTGCGGCACCGGTTCGCCACCCGTTTCACGCAACAAAACCGGCCAACCATGGGCGGCCGATATTTCACAGGCGTGTTCAAACCCCGGCAGGCGACTCAAGCGACGCGGCATCACCAGCGCACGATCGTTGGGCTGCCAGAACAGCAGGCCGAACTCGGCGGGGCCCGCACAGATGCGGGCCAACAGATCCTGTTCGGCTTGCAGGCCAGCTTCAACGGTCAGGGAAATCACAGGCGACATGGATCAGTCCAGCGTCGAGCCGCTCACCGGCAGGCCTCGTTCAGGAAAGAACAGTCGCTGCAACTCCGTACCCGGGTTCTCGGCGCGCATGAACGCTTCGCCCACCAGGAACGAGTACACATCACTAACCTCCATCAGCTCGACATCGGCCCGGTTGAGGATGCCGCTTTCGGTGATGACTAGGCGATCGCGAGGAATGCGCGGCAACAGGTCCAAGGTGGTTTCCAGGTTAACTTCGAAAGTATGCAGGTTGCGATTGTTCACGCCGACCAGTTTGGTATCGAGGGTTTTCAGGGCTCGCTCCAACTCGTCACCATCATGGACTTCCACCAGAACATCCAGCCCGACGCCTTTGGCAACCGCAGCCAGCTCGGCCATTTTCACGTCGTCCAAGGCGGAAACGATCAGCAGCACGCAATCGGCGCCCAACGCACGCGCCTCGACGATCTGGTACGGGTCGATCATGAAATCCTTGCGGATCACCGGCAGCTTGCAGGCCGCCCGCGCCTGCTTCAGGTAATCATCGGCCCCTTGGAAAAAATCGATGTCGGTCAACACCGAGAGACAGGTTGCACCACCCTTCTCGTAGCTTCGCGCGATATCGGTCGGGACGAAGTGTTCACGAATTACGCCCTTGCTGGGGGACGCCTTCTTGATTTCGGCAATCACCGCCGGCTGTTTTTTCTTGGCCTGATCGATCAGAGCCTGGGCAAAGCCGCGCGGCGCATCCGCTGAACGCGCCAGGTTTTCCAGCTCGGCCAGACTGACCCGAGCGCTGCGCTCGGCCACTTCCTGGGCCTTGCGAGTCAGAATCTTTTCCAGAACCGTTGGCACGCTCATCCTTCGTTCTCCACTTTGAATACAGCGGTAAATGCACCCAACTCTTCGAGCTTTTCCCTGGCCAGGCCAGTGTGCAACGCATCATGGGCCAGTTCCACGCCTTGCTTGAGGCTGCTGGCGTGGTCGGCGGCGTACAACGCAGCGCCGGCATTAAGCACAATCATCTCAGCGGCTTTCTGGCCATTCTCAGTCTTGCGACGACCCAGGGCATCGCGAATCAGCTCCAGCGACTGGGCCGGGCCATCGACCGCCAGCCCGTGCAGGCTCTGGCTCTTTATGCCGAGGTCTTCAGGTTCGACCCAATACTCACTGATCTGATCATTTTTCAGTTCGGCCACGAATGTAGGCGCCGCGAGGCTGAATTCATCCAACCCATCCTTCGAATGGACCACCAGCACGTGCTTGCTGCCCAGGCGTTGCAAGACTTCAGCCAATGGTCGGCACAACGCCTGGCTGAACACTCCGACTACCTGATGTTTCACGCCGGCCGGATTCGTAAGCGGGCCGAGCATGTTGAACAGCGTACGCAGCCCCAGCTCACGGCGCGGCGTGGCGGCGTGCTTCATGGCGCTGTGATGGGTCTGGGCAAACATGAAACCAATGCCAACATTGTCGATACAGCGCGCGACTTGAATCGGCGTCAGGTTCAGGTAAATGCCGGCCGCCTCCAGCAGATCGGCACTGCCGCTCTTGCCGGAAACTGCCCGATTACCGTGTTTGGCAACGGTGCAACCGGCCGCCGCGACAACAAACGACGAAGCAGTGGAGACGTTAAAGATGTTAGCGCCGTCACCGCCGGTACCGACGACATCCACCACACCGTCCAGCGTCTTGAGCTCGACCTTGTCCGCCAGCTCACGCATCGCCGAAACCGCACCCACGATTTCATCGATGCTCTCACTCTTCATGCGCATGGCCATCATGAACGCGCCGATCTGCGCATCCGAGCATTGGCCGGTCATGATTTCGCGCATCACGTCGCGCATCTCGTCGGTGCTCAGGTCGAGATGGCCGACGATACGGCTCAGGGCTGTCTTGATATCCATGAAAAGTCCTTAGCGCGTGCCGCCGGTTTGTTTGAGAAAGTTGGCGAACAGTTCGTGGCCCTGCTCGGTGAGAATAGACTCGGGATGGAATTGCACACCCTCGATATTCAATGTCTTGTGGCGCAACCCCATGATTTCATCGACCGAGCCGTCTTCAAGCTGGGTCCAGGCCGTCAGCTCCAGGCAGTCAGGCAGAGTTTCACGCTTGACGACCAGGGAGTGGTAGCGGGTTACGGTAAGCGGATGATTCAGCCCCTCGAACACGCCCTTGTCCTCGTGGAATACCGGGCTAGTCTTACCGTGCATGACTTGTCGGGCACGCACCACGTCACCGCCGAACGCTTGGCCAATCGACTGATGCCCCAGGCAAACACCCAGGATCGGCAGCTTGCCGGCGAAATACTTGATGGCGTCGATGGAAATACCCGCTTCGGTCGGCGTGCACGGGCCGGGCGAAACCACGATGCGTTCAGGCCTGAGGGCTTCGATTTCGGCGATGGTCAATTCGTCGTTGCGCACGACCTTGACCTCAGAGCCCAGCTCGCCGAGGTATTGCACAACGTTGTAGGTAAAAGAGTCGTAGTTATCGATCATCAGCAACATGGCGTAAGCAACCTATTGAATTCACTGACTTTAAATACAGCCTTCAGAGAGCGAGCCGCACCCTGCTGCGCGTGGCGAAGTAAGTGATACGCCAGCGAAGCGGCTCTAACAAGCGGGTAAAGAAGGTAAATCGGTACAGGTCCGGCAAGGCCGGCGGAGAATGTTCAGGCGCGCCAACGCCAGCGGGCGTGTGCCTTGATCATTTGATCCAGAAGTTTGCTGACAATCGACACAGGGGAAGTCTCGTTCATACGTTCCGGCACAGTAGCTTAGCTGGGCGGAGCACGCAATATGACCGTTCCCGAAGGGCTTTGAAACAATCACGCCGTTCCGGATAGATGACAAAACGCCGGAAGCTTTTGGTACTGTCGTTTCGTTTTCTAACAAAAATAAAATAAAACGGACTTTCCCATGATAAAGAAGACGTTGTTCGTACCGATTGCCGGTTGCCTGCTGGCAATAGCCTGCGCCCAGGCGAGCGCCGCTCCCAACCCTTATTCCACATTCATCGTGTTCGGCGACAGCCTCAACGACGCTGGTCAGCTCGCCGATCCGAACGGTCCACCCGGCTCCACCGAGCGCTATACCAACCGAACCGGTCCGATCTATACCGACGGCAGCGGCGAAGCCTATTCCGCCAACTCCACCCAGTTGCTTGGTGGGCGCCTGGGCTATTCCGCCGACGAGACCGCCGCTTCCACTTCGGCGGTCCGCGCCAGCGAGGGGCTGGCAGACGGCAACAACTGGGCGGTGGGCGGTTATCGTACCGACCAGATCCTCGAATCGATTACCGGCGCGTCCGACACCGGCGAGCGCAGCCGTCCCGGCTATCTGCAGTCCAATGACCTGCGCGCCGATCCGAATGCGCTTTATTACATTTCCGGTGGTGGTAACGACTTCCTTCAAGGCCTGGTGCTGAACCCTGCACAAGCGAACGCTGCCGCAGACCGCCTGGCCGACAGCGTCCAGGGGCTGCAAACGGCCGGTGCCCGCTATGTGATGGTCTGGTTGTTGCCCGACCTGGGCCTGACCCCAGGCCTCAACGGCGGTCCTTTGCAAGACGTCTTTTCGCAACTGGGCAACCAGTTCAACCAACAGCTGATCACGCGACTGCAAGGTATCGACGCTCAAATCATTGCGTTGAACATTCCGCTTTTGCTGAAGGAAAGCTTCGCCGAACCGGCAAGATTTGGCCTCGCCACTGGCGAGAACCTCACCGCGACCTGCTTCAGCGGCAACGGCTGCACGGAAAACGCCACCTATGGCATCAACAGTGCCACGCCTGATCCCAGCAAATTGATCTACAACGACGCGGTTCATCCAACCGAAACCGGGCAAAAACTGATCGCCGACTACGCCTATTCCCTGCTCGCGGCGCCATGGGAGCTGACGCTGCTGCCGGAAATGGCCCATTCGACCCTACGCGCCCACCAGGACGAGTTACGCAGCCAGTGGCAATCGGACTGGGAGAACTGGCAGGCAGTCGGCCAATGGCGAGCCATCGTCGCCGGCGGCGGCCAGCATCTGGACATGGACAGCCAGGGCAGCGGCGCCAGCGCCGACGGCAGCGGCTACAGCCTGAACATCGGCGGCAGCTATCGCCTCAACGACGCGTGGCGCGTAGGTGTCGCCGCCGGTCTCTACCGCCAGGACATGGAAGCAGGCCATAACGATTCGAAGTACAAGCTCAACAGCTACCTGGCGAGCGCTTTCGCCCAGTTCCAGCAAAACCGCTGGTGGGCCGATGCGGCACTGACCGGCGGCAAGCTCGACTACGACAACCTGGAGCGCAAGTTCGACTTGGGTGTCAACGAAGCGCAGGAGAAAGGCGACACGGATGGCCGTCTATGGGCATTCAGCACGCGGGTGGGCTACGACATCGCCCAGCCTGGCAGCGAGTGGCACCTCTCGCCATTCATCAGCGCTGACTATGCGAAGGTGGAAGTCGATGGCTATTCGGAAAAGAGCAGCCGTTCCACTGCCCTGACCTTTGATGACCAGACCCGCGACTCAAAACGCCTGGGCATTGGCTTGCAAGGCAAATACAACATCACCCGACAGACTCAGGTGTTTGGCGAATATGCCCACGAACGCGAGTACGAAGACGACACACAAAAAGTGAACATCGCCCTCAATAGCCTGCCAGTCAACGACTTCACCCTGGAAGGCTACACGCCACAGAGCCACCTGAATCGCCTGAGCCTGGGGGTCAGCCACAAGTTGACCAACGACTTGGCGCTGCGGGGCGGTTATACGCTGCGCAAGGACGATGACCTGACCCAGCAAGGGGTAAGCCTGGGGGTCAGCCTGGATTTCTAACAAAGGGCGACCTGCTTCTGTAGGAGCTGCCGAAGGCTGCGATCTTTTGATCTTTTGATCTTTTGATCATGACTCAATTGTCAGGGGAAAGATCGCAGCCTCGTTGCACTCGACAGCTCCTACATAGCTTCTACATAGCTTCTACATAACGCCTACGTCGCGTCAGGGCGGGTCAGTTGCTGGAGGTCTGCTCGGCCAGTGCCACGGCGCGGAACATGGCCCGGCGCTTGTTCAGGGTTTCTTCCCACTCCAGCGCCGGCACCGAGTCGGCGACGATGCCGCCGCCAGCCTGCACATGCAGTTCGCCGTTCTTGATGACGGCGGTGCGAATGGCAATGGCGGTGTCCATGTTGCCGTTCCAGGCAAAGTAACCCACGGCCCCGCCGTACACGCCCCGCTTGACCGGCTCCAGTTCGTCGATGATTTCCATCGCACGGATTTTCGGCGCACCGGACAAGGTGCCCGCCGGCAGGATCGCCCGCAAGGCGTCCATCGCCGTCAACCCGGCCTTCAACTGGCCGGTGACGTTGGAGACGATGTGCATCACGTTGGAGTAGCGCTCGATGACCATCTTCTCGGTGAGCTTCACCGACCCGATTTCCGAGACCCGCCCGGTGTCGTTGCGCCCCAGGTCGATCAGCATCAGGTGCTCGGCGATTTCCTTGTCGTCCGACAGCAGGTCCTCTTCCAGTGCCCGATCAGCCTCCTCCGTGGCGCCACGGGGACGAGTGCCGGCGATCGGCCGCACGGTGATCAGGTTGTCTTCGACCCGCACCAGCACTTCCGGCGAACTGCCCACGACATGGAAGTCGCCGAAGTTGAAGAAGTACATGTAGGGCGTCGGGTTGAAACAGCGCAGCGCCCGATAAAGATCGATGGGGGCGGCCTTGAAGTCGATGGACATCCGTTGCGACGGCACGACCTGCATGCAGTCACCGGCGAGGATGTACTCCTTGATGGTATCGACGGCCCGCTCGTAATCGTTCTGGGTGAAGCTGGAACGGAACACCGGGTCGGCTGCCGACTGCTTGCTGAAGTCCAGACCGGGACGCGGAGCGATCGGCTGACGTAACTTTTCCAACAGTGCTTGCAGGCTTTGTTGACCTTGCTCGTAGGCATCTTCCTGGGACGGATCGGCCAGGACGATGGCGTGCATCTTGCCGGCGAGGTTGTCGAAAACGACAACCGCGTCAGACACCATCAGCAAAATGTCCGGCACGCCTAGCGGATCGGGGTTCGGGCAGGTGCCCAGGCGTTTTTCCACGTAGCGCACGCAGTCGTAGCCGAAATACCCCACCAGGCCACCGTTGAAGCGCGGCAGGCCAGGGATGGTTGGCACGTTGTAACGAGCCTTGAAGGTTTCAACGAAGGCCAACGGGTCTTCAACTTCGAGGCTTTCGATTTCGACACCGTCGTGGGTCACGCTGATGCGATGGTCATGGACCCGCAGCACCGTACGGCACGGCAGGCCAATGATGGAATAACGGCCCCATTTCTCGCCGCCCTGCACCGATTCGAGCAAGTAGGAGTTGGGCTGGTCGGCCAGCTTGAGATAGATCGACAGCGGCGTGTCGAAATCGGCCAGGGTTTCACAAGCAAGGGGGATGCGGTTGTAGCCGGCAGCGGCTAGACGCAGGAATTCTTCGCGGATCATGGGGTGCCTCGTGGCAAGAGGAGCTGACAGTCAGGTAAGCAAACACGCCGGATAACCGGCCAGGATCACGTCAGGTGCGCCAACGCCAGCGGGCCAGGGCTTTCATGACTTTCATCCAGAGCTTGCGAGTGACCACCACGATGGCGTTTCCAGAAGAGGATTGAACAGCGTCGGGCAACGTTATCTCAGCAACCGGGTCCAGGCAACCGGGAATTAACAGGCGCAAATCGTCGATCACCAGCGTCGGAAACTCTTCAGCGATTGGCCGGCCGTGGTTGTAGCCGTAACTCAGCGCCACGCATTTGACCCCTGCCGCCTTGGCCGCCAGCACATCACTGCGCGAGTCGCCGACGAACAAGGATTGGGAGGCCGGGATGTTGGCCATTTTCATCACGAAGAACAGCGCGGCCGGATCCGGTTTTTTCTGCGGCAAGGTATCGCCGCCGATGATCCAGCGGAAGTAGCGGCCGATTTTCATCTGGTCCAGCAACGGCGCAACGAAGCGCTCCGGCTTGTTGGTAATCAGCGCCATTTCCACACCCTGCTTTTGCAGCCACTTGAGGGTGGAGCGCACGCCGGGATAGACCACCGTCAGTTGGTGATTGTCTTCGTAGGCGTCATTGAACAACGCCAGCGCCCGCTCGGCCTCGGCATCATCGACACCTTGGGCGTCGATGTCATTGGCCAGGGCCCGACGCACCAGCATCGGCGCGCCGTTGCCGACCCAGTGACGCACGGAGTCGAGGCCGGCAGGCGGACGTCCAAGTTTGAGCAGCATCGTGTCCACCGCCGCCGCAAGGTCCGGGACCGAATCGACCAATGTGCCATCGAGGTCAAACATCACCAGACGCGGCAAGCTGCCGGGGAACAGCTGCTCGAAGCCGCTCATGGGCGCGCCAGGGCCAGTTCGGCGCGCATTTGTGCAATCACCTCTTTGTAGTCGGGTGCATTGAAGATCGCCGAGCCCGCAACAAACGTGTCGGCGCCAGCCGCGGCGATTTCACGGATATTCTTCACGTTCACGCCACCGTCGATTTCCAGGCGGATATCACGGCCCGAGGCATCGATCAGCGCACGGGCTTCGCGCAACTTGTCGAGGGTGCCCGGGATGAACTTCTGCCCGCCGAAGCCTGGGTTGACGCTCATCAGCAGGATCATGTCGACCTTGTCCATCACGTACTTGAGCACGTCCAGGGGCGTGGCTGGGTTGAACACCAGGCCGGCCTTGCAACCGCCTTCGCGAATCAACTGCAGGGAACGGTCGACATGCAGCGTGGCTTCCGGGTGGAAAGTGATGTATGTCGCGCCGGCCTCGATGAAGTCACCGACGATGCGGTCCACCGGGCTGACCATCAGGTGCGCGTCAATCGGCGCGGTGACGCCGTATTTGCGCAGCGCCGCGCAGACCATCGGGCCGATGGTCAGGTTGGGCACGTAGTGGTTGTCCATGACATCGAAGTGCACGATGTCGGCCCCGGCGGCCAGAACGTTGTCCACTTCCTCACCCAGGCGGGCGAAGTCGGCAGAGAGAATCGACGGAGCAATAGCGAAGGGCTGCATGACGCACCTGTTTTGAGCGAAATCACGATGGCGCGCATTGTATACCTCAAGATTTGGCGCGCCCACCGTGGTAATCGATCAATACGCCGCGCGGTAGATCTTCTCGATATCGGCGGCGCTCAGTTTGCGCGGATTGTTGCGCATTAGCCGTTCTATTCCCGCAGCCTCCACCGCCATGGATGGAATCACATCCTCGGTCACGCCAAGGCTACTGAGGCCTTGGGGAATTTCCACGGCGGCACACAGCGCAACCATGGCTTCCACAGCCTCGTCGGCAGCTTCGAGATCGCTCAAGTGAGCGGTCTTGATGCCCATGGCCTCGGCGATGTCACGCATGCGCTCGACACACGCCATCTTGTTCCAGGCCATGACGTACGGCAGCAACAAAGCGTTGGCGACGCCATGGGACACGTGGAAGCGCCCGCCCAACGGATAGGCCAGCGCATGCACCGCCCCGACCCCGGCATTGCCGAATGCCATGCCGGCCATCAGGCTGGCCGTGGCCATGTCTTCACGGGCTTGCAGGTGAGCCGGGTTGGCATAGGCCTTGGGCAGCGCGCGGGTGATCAGCTTGATTGCGCCGATGGCCAGGGCATCGGTGATTGGCGAAGCATTGAGTGACAGGTAGGCCTCGATGGCGTGTACCAGCGCATCAACACCACTGGCAGCCGTGACGCTGCGCGGGCATGTGAGGGTCATCTGCGGACTGACCAACGCCACGTCCGGCAACAGATAATCGCTGACGATGCCTTTTTTCAGCTGCGCGGCCTTGTCGGAGAGGATCGCCACGTTGGTGACTTCC
Organism: Pseudomonas sp. RL_105y_Pfl2_101; assembly: GCF_963970585.1. NCBI lineage: Bacteria > Pseudomonadati > Pseudomonadota > Gammaproteobacteria > Pseudomonadales > Pseudomonadaceae > Pseudomonas > Pseudomonas sp. RL_105y_Pfl2_101. The sequence goes on along the minus strand of NZ_CAXAPG010000029.1, from coordinate 53,923 downwards.
GAACCGGTACCGGCCGTGGTGGGGATGGCAATCATGGGCGGGCCTTTGCGCGGCACCTGATCGACACCGAACATATCTTGCAGCTCGCCGTGGTAACCGGCATAGACCCCCACGCACTTGGCGATGTCGATCGCACTGCCGCCGCCGAGCCCGATCAGGCCATCATGGCCACCGTCGCGATAGGCTTGCATGCAGTCTTCGACAATGGCGATTTCCGGGTCCGGCATGACTCGGTCGAAAATCTCGTAGTCCCGTCCGCCCAGATGTTGCAGGGCCAGTTCCACGGTGCCGGACTTGACCAGCGCCGCATCGGTCACGATCAGCGGGTTGTCGACGTCCAGACGCGTCAATTCCGCGGCCAATTGCTCGATGGCAGCGGCACCGGTGATCAGTTTATGGGCGATCTTGAATGAGGAAAGACTCATGTGCGCGGCCTCTTATTCGAGTATGGGCTGGCACAAGGATAGCTCGGTATTGAGGGTTGTCTGCCATTCAGCGCATGAATACACCGCAAACCCATTGTGTGGGGCTTGCTCGCGAATACGGTGGAACATCCAACATCTATGTCGACTGTTACACCGCTTCGGCGAGCAAGCCCGTTCCCGCAGGGACCAACGCAGGCCTCAGACTTGGGCAGTCCGCAGTTTCTCGCTACGCCCACGCAACCACTCCAGAGTCAGCAACAGGATCACCGAGAAGACAATCAGCAGCGTCGCCGCCGCCGCGATGGTGGGGCTGAGGTTTTCGCGGATGCCGCTGAACATCTGCCGTGGCAGGGTGACCTGCTCAGGGCCAGCCAGGAACAGGGTCACCACCACTTCATCGAACGACGTCGCGAAGGCGAACAGTGCGCCGGAGATCACGCCAGGGGCGATCAACGGCAGGGTCACCCGACGAAACGCCGTCAGTGGCGAAGCCCCAAGGCTGGCGGCGGCCCGAACCAGGTTGTGGTTGAACCCCTGCAGGGTCGCCGACACCGTGATGATCACGAACGGCACGCCCAGCACCGCGTGGACCACGATCAGCGAGACGAAACTGTTGCCCATCCCCAGCGGCGCGAAAAACAGATAGCTGGCCACGCCGATGATCACCACCGGTACCACCATCGGCGAGATCACCAGGGCCATTACCAGCGCCTTGCCTGGGAAGTCGCCCCGGGTCAGGCCGATGGCCGCCAGTGTGCCGAAGATCATCGCCAGCACCGTCGCCGCCGGGGCCACGATAATGCTGTTTCTCAGCGCCCGCATCCATTCGGCCGAGGCGAAGAAATCGTGGTACCACTGCATCGAAAAACCTTGCAGCGGGTACACCAGGAAACTGCCGGAGTTAAACGACAGTGGGATGATCACCAGCACTGGCAGGATCAGGAACAGCAGGATCAGCCCGCTGAGTATGCGCAAGCTGTAGAACCACACCCGTTCGACGGGAGACATGTAAGGACTCAGCATTTCGATCTCCCCTTAGCTCAGGCGCAGGCGACTGGCGCCCACCAGCCAGTTGTAAATCAGGTAAAGCACGACGGTCGCCAGCAACAGCAGCCCGCCGAGCGCCGTGGCCATGCCCCAGTTGATGCTGGTGTTGGTGTAGAACGCGACGAAGTAGCTGACCATCTGATCGTTCGGACTGCCCAGCAGCGCCGGCGTGATGTAGTAACCGATGGCAAGAATGAACACCAACAGGCAACCGGCGCCGACACCGGCATAGGTCTGCGGGAAGTACACCCGCCAGAAACTGGCGAACGGGTGGCAACCCAGAGAAATCGCCGCACGCATATAGGTTGGCGAGATGCCCTTCATCACGCTGTAGATCGGCAGGATCATGAACGGCAGCAGGATGTGGACCATGGAGATGTACACACCGGTACGGTTGAACACCAACTCCAGAGGTTTATCGATGATGCCCATGGCTATGAGGGCGCTGTTGATCAAGCCGCCCGACTGCAGCAGCACGATCCATGCGGCGACGCGTACCAGGATCGAGGTCCAGAACGGCAGCAAGACCAGGATCATCAACAGGTTGCTTTGACGCGATGGCAGATTCGCCAGCAGATAGGCCAGCGGATAGGCCAGCACCAGGCAGATCGTGGTGATCACCAAGCCCATCCAGAACGTGCGGGCGAAGATATCCAGGTAGATCGACTGGTCAGGGGTGGCCGGGGCCAGTTCGCCGAGGTCATCGATGCGGTGATCGACGGCCGCCAGCAGGTAATACGGGGTAATGTCGCTGGTGTTGCGGCGGATCACCTGCCAGTACGCCGGGTCGCCCCAACGCTCATCGAGGTTTTCCAAGGCTTCTTTATAGGAAGCCGGCTCGGTGGCAAACGGTAACGCCCGAGCGGTCTTGGTCATCAGGCTGCGATAGCCGGCCAGTTCCATGTTCAGGCGCTTGGACAAGTCGCCCAGGGTCTGATTCTTGCGGGCTTCGGCCAGGTCTTCGCTGGCAGCCTTGTACACCGGCTCGCCCGGCAAACCGCGTCCGTCCCAGGCAGCGACGGCGGCGACAGTGCGCGGCATGGCACCCACCACTTCCGGGTTACTGACGCTTTTGAACAGCAGCGCCACGATCGGCACCAGGAACACCAGCAACAGAAACAGCACCAGCGGCGCGATCAAAGCCTGGGCCTTCCAGCGGTTGATCCGCTCGGCGTGCTTGAGCCGCTGCTTGAGGGTGGGGCTGGTGCCTGCGTTCAGTGGAACGGCGATGGCCATGGCGAACTCCGCAAATCTCTTTGATCGTTACAGGGGCGGCGAGCCGCCTCTGTTTATGGTGAAACGCAAATCCTGTAGGAGCTGGCGCAGCCTGCGATCTTTCGAGGCCCTCATGGACACTGAAGATCAAAAGATCGCAGCCTTCGGCAGCGCCTACTTGGCCGCCCAGGAGTTGAAGCGCTGTTCCAGTTGTTCACCGTTGTCAGCCCAGAAGCTGACGTCGATCTGCACCTGGTTGGCGATGTTTTCCGGGGTGGTCGGCATGTCTTTCAGGACATCTTTGGCCAGCAACGGCACAGCCTGGGTATTGGCCGGACCGTAGGCGATGTTTTCCGAATAGGTCTTCTGCTGCTGCGGCGCCACCGAGAAAGCGATGAACTTCTTCGCCGCTTCAGCGCGAGTCTTGTCCAGGCCACGTGGGATGGCCCAAGCGTCGAAGTCGTAGATGCCGCCGTTCCACACCACTTTCAGGTTGCTTTCTTTCTGTACTGCGGCGATCCGGCCGTTGTAGGCAGAGCTCATGACCACGTCACCGGACGCCAGGTACTGCGGCGGCTGGGCGCCAGCTTCCCACCACTGGATGTTCGGCTTGAGTTCATCGAGCTTTTTGAACGCACGGTCCTGGCCGTCTTTACCAGCCAGCACTTTGTAGACGTCTTTTGGCGCTACGCCATCGGCCATCAGGGCGAATTCCAGGGTGTACTTGGCGCCTTTGCGCAGACCGCGCTTGCCTGGAAATTGCTTGGTATCCCAGAAGTCTGCCCAACTGGTCGGCGCGGTCTTCAGTTTGTCGGCGTTGTAGGCCAGCACAGTCGACCACACGAAGAAGCCCACGCCGCAAGGCTGGATGGCACCCTTGACGTAGTCTTCGGCCTTGCCGAACAGGGCCGGATCGAGTTGTTCGAACATGTCTTCGTCACAGCCACGGGACAATTCCGGGGACTCGACTTCTACCAGGTCCCAGGAAACACTCTTGGTGTCGACCATGGCCTTGACCTTGGCCATTTCGCCGTTGTACTCACCAGCTACGATCTTGCCGTTACCGGCCGCTTCCCACGGCGCGTAGAAGGCTTTGACCTGAGCCGCCTTGTTCGCCCCGCCAAAAGACACCACGGTCAGGTCCGGGCCTGCCGCCATCGCGCTTGCCGTACCCATCATGCCCAGGGTCAGGGCTGTGAACTTCAGGGATCTCAACATTTATTGTTCTCTCCACGTGCAGGGTTGGTGTTGGTACAGCAGGGGGCGATCAATTCGCCTCTAGAAGGGGATCGAGCGCACGCACATGCTCGACTTGCCAGCCAAGCGGAACCACGTCCCCGACGGTGAGCCCGGGATCGAGTTCGGCAATCGGTTGTTTCACGAAGAAGTCGGCCTTGCCGCAGACTTCCAGGCGAACCCGGACGTGGTCGCCCAGATAGATGAATTCCGCCACCCTCCCTGAGAAGCGGTTGACACATTGTTCGCTGGCGCCGTTGAGGCTCACCCGCTCAGGGCGGATCGACAGGGTCACCGGCTCGCCTGGCTTGCCGACATTCACCGCCAGTGCCTCGACCTTCTCACCGCGCGCCAGCTCCACCAGGCAGCGCTCGCCGGTTTGACTGTGCAGGCGACCGTTCATACGGTTGTTCTCGCCGATGAAGTTGGCGACGAAGGTGTTTTTCGGCTCTTCATACAGGGTGCGTGGTGGGGCGATCTGCTGGATCTGGCCCTGGTGGAACACCGCCACGCGGTCGGACATGGTCAGGGCTTCGCCCTGGTCATGGGTCACGTAGACCACGGTCACACCAAGGCGCTGGTGCAGGTGTTTGATTTCCATCTGCATGTGTTCGCGCAATTGCTTATCCAGCGCCCCCAGGGGTTCGTCCATCAACACCAACTGTGGCTCGAACACCAACGCCCGGGCCAACGCTACCCGTTGTTGCTGGCCACCGGACAATTGCGCCGGGTAGCGTTGAGCGAAGCTGTCCAGCTGGACCATGCTCAGGACGCGCTTGACCCGATCACTCACGTCGCTCTTGTTCAGGCCACGCACGGTCAGCGGGAACGCCAGGTTCTCGGCGACAGTCATGTGGGGGAACAAGGCATAGTTCTGGAACACCATGCCGATGTCGCGCTTGTGCGGTGGCACATTGTTGATCGAGCGCCCGGCCAGCAGGATCTCACCGGCGGTTGGGGTCTCAAACCCGGCGAGCATCATCAGGCTGGTGGTCTTGCCGGAGCCGGAAGGCCCGAGCAGGGTCAGGAATTCGCCTTTGCGGATATCCAGGTTGAGGTCTTTGACGATCAGGTTCTCGCCGTCGTAGCTCTTTTGCACACCACGAAAGCTGACCAGCACATCACTGGCCCCCGCGCTTGAATCGACCTGGCTCATACCCGCACCTTTTGTATTGATGACTGCTTGTGAATCAAGCCTAGTGGAGCCTGGGACCCGCGCAAATCGGGACGCAGGAGAGAATCACCTCAGCGCGATGGAAGATCCGGGGTAGGGATTGCCCTACAGGGATGGCGGGATTGGATACGGGCGGCGGGAGGTTAGCAGCGGCACACCGCAAGTAGGGGCAAAAGCGCTGTTGGGGCGTGTCGCAAATGGATATGCCCCCCATCTTCCTTGTGGGGGCGGGCGTGCGCGCGAAGGCGCAGTGTCAGCCGACAAATCGCTGAATGTCAGTCCGTCTTCGCGAGCAAGTCCGCTCCCACAGGGGGAAATTGTGGTGAGGATTAGAGCAACTTGTGCTCCATCGCGTACTTCACCAGCTCCGCCAGGGAGGTGATGTTGAGCTTCTGCATCAGACGCGCCTTGTGGGTGCTGATGGTTTTGCTGCTCAAGGCCAGTTGCTGGGCAATATCGTTGACGTTGGCGCCTTGGGCCAGGCGTTCGAAGACTGAGAACTCACGCTCCGACAGCAGCGAGTGCAGCGGTCGCGTGTCGGTCAGGCCGACTTCAAAGACCATGCGATCGGCCAGGTCCGGGTCGATGTAGCGTCCGCCGGCCGCGACCTTGCGAATCGCCATGAGCAGCAGGGCCGGGTCGCTGTCCTTGGTCGCGTAGCCGGCGGCGCCGACCTTCAGGGCACGGGCGGCCATTTGCGCTTCGTCATGCATCGACAGCACCAGGATGGCCGGCGGATTGCTCAGCGCCCTGATCCGTGGGATCGCCTCCAGGCCATTGACGCCGGGCATGGAAATGTCCAGCAACACCACTTCGCAGGGCACGTGGCGCAAGGTCTCGAGCAACTGTTCGCCATTGCTCGCCTCCCCCACCACCAGCAGATCCTTGGCCAGGCCGATCAATTGCTTGATGCCTTCACGGACGATGGTGTGGTCTTCGGCTACCAGTACACGGATCACGTTGCTCTCCAGATTCAGGGGCTCATCGCGAGCAGGCTCGCTCCCACATTGATTGATATGTGCACATAACTTTGTGGGAGCGAGCCTGCTCGCGATAGGGCCAGCCCAGGCAGCCCACCCCATCAGGCCTCATGCAACGGCACCCGCACCGACAGGGTCGTCCCCTCCCCCGGCTCGCTCTCCAGGGTCAACTGCCCGCCCATGATCAGCACCCGCTCACGCATGCCGACCAGGCCAAACGACATCGGCCGGCCCGCATTGGCAATAAATCCTACACCGTCGTCGCTGACCGTCAGACACAATTCGTCGCCGTCCTGAATCAGCGTCAGCTCTACAGTATGCGCTTGGGCATGGCGCATCACATTGGTCAGCGCTTCCTGGAGAATCCGGAACAGGCCAGTGGCCTTGGCGTCGCTCAGGGGCGGCAGGTTATCCGGCACCTGCACCAGGCATGGGATCTGCGTACGCGCCTCGAAACGCCGAGCCTGCCATTCGATGGCCGAGGCAATGCCCGCATCCAGAATCGGCGGGCGCAGCGCCGTCGCCACATCCCGCACCAACTGGAACAACTGGGCAATCAGGCGCTTCATGCTGTTAAGCCGCTCATGCAGGCCCGGGTCGAGTTGGGCATAGGCCAATTCACACATGGATGTTTCTAGCTTCAACACCGTCAGCATCTGGCCCAGCTCGTCGTGAACTTCCCGGGCAATGCGCGCCTTTTCCTCTTCCCGCACGCTTTCCAAGTGCGCCGACAACTCGCGCAACTGTTCCCGAGAACTGGCCAGCTCCAGTTCGATGCGCTTGCTTTCGGTGATGTCCCAGACGATTCCGTCCCAGACATAGGCGCCATCTTCGAGACGACGGGTAATCGCCTTGATCTCGGCCCAGCGCTCCTGGCCTTCGCGGGTCAGGATGCGGCCCTGCCATGACCAGTCACTGTCGGTGTCCAATGCCTGGTCCTGAGTACGGTGGTAATTGGCCTTGTCCTGCGGGTGCACCAGGCTGCGCAGCCCGGTGTCGCTGCGGGCCAGGGTTGCAGGGGAATAACCCACCAGGCTTTCGCTGCCTTCGCTGATGTAGGCAAAGTCGATCTGGCCGGTTACCGGCGCCCGCTCCAGGCGAAAGACCAGACCTGGCACATTAGCGGCGATGCCTTGCAAGCGCGCTTCGCTTTCGCGTAGCGCCGCCAGCGCACGTCGGCGTTCGGTCACGTCGTTGAGATAGACCACCAGGTATTCGGCGTCGCGAAACCGTAGAAAGCTCAGGGAAACATCGGTCGGCAGGATGCTGCCATCGGCTCGCACGCATTCGGTTTCGAAACTCTGCGGCCCATCTTCACTGGCCCGGGCGCGCTTCCACAGGTTCAGCCAGCGATCCATGTGCAAGCCCGGCTCGAAGTCGATCAAGGGACGGTCGATGATGGCGCCCGAGGCATAGCCGAGCATGGTTTCAGCCGCTCGGTTGGCATAACGCACGTGGCTGTCCCAATGGACCCAGAGGATGCCGACCGTACTTTGATCGATGGAAAACTGCGTCAGGCGCAAGGCTTCCTCGCTGGCAGTACGCTGGGCGATGTCCTCCCTCGCGGCCCGCAGACGGCGCTCCAGTGCGCGTTGCTGGCGGCGCTGCCAGAACACGATGGCGACGCTGCTGAGCAGCAGGGCCAGAATCAATAGAGTCAAGTTTTGCCAGAAGCCCGGGGTCTCGGTCAGGCGTGGATATTTTGGTTTGAGCCAACGGCTGTGCAGCTGCTCCAGTTCCTTGGCCGGGATCGCCTGCAAACCGTTGTTGATGATCGCGGCCAGCTCTGGCCAGTCCCGGCGCGTGGCAACTCGCAGCAACTGCGGCAGGCCGATGTCACCCACCACCACCAGCTCGGCGAATTCGGGCTCGACCATCAGCCGCCCGAGTTGCGCCTCATCGACCACCGCGTATCGGGCTTGCTGGGTCAGCAATAATTGCAGGGCCTCGCGCTCCATCGGCACACCTTGCAGATTCAGCGTCGAGTAGTTGCTGCGCAAGTAATCGGCCGTGGCGCTGGGCATACGCACCGCGACCCGGGCCTGGGCGTCGACTTTTTCCAACTCCACCCCCTCGGCCCCTTTCTGCCCGCCGACGATCAATTGCGGTACGCGCATGTAGGGATCGGAAAAGCGCCAGAGCTTGAGCCCACTCGGAGACTGGGTCAGGCCCGGAGCAACGTCCACCTCGCCGGCGCGCACCGCTGCTTCCAGTTGCGCCAGGTCTGGAAAATTGCGCCAGGTCAGCTCGACGTTCAACGCCTTGGCCAGCCATTGCATCAACTCGACGTTGGTGCCGGACAAACGCTGCAAGCGTCGGTCGTATTGCGCATAGGGTGCCTGCAATACCAAGCCGACCCGCCATTGCGGATGTTGCACCAGCCATTGGCGCTGCCCTGCATTCAATTGCACCCCCTGCGCCGAGGGCGCGGGGGCGGCCCACGCCATCAAGGGAAGCCATAAACAGCCGATAACCCACAGGCAGCAAAAACGCATCATCGAAGTCTCATGCACTGACAAATACTGACCAACCCATTAGGCTGCCGGAAATACTTCTGGTCATGGAATATCCGATGCCCTCTGTTTATCGCCTGGCGTTGCCAGCATTGTGCCTGTCGCTGATCCTGCCAAGTGTCTTTTCCGTACAGGCCAGCGAAACGGCGCCCGCCGCACAGCAACCTGTCGAGGAAAAAACCGTCGAGCGCCAACCCTTGCTCGAGCGTAGCGAGGAAGAAGCCATCGCACTTGAGCGAACAGTCCCGCCTCAAGAACAACAACAGTTGCAGACCGGCAGCGATGCCTTCCTGGCGCTGTGGAAACCGGCCAACACCAGCGATCCCAAAGGCGCAGTCATCATAGTCCCCGGCGCCGGCGAAACAGCTGACTGGCCTCAAGCTATCGGCCCCTTGCGGAAAAAATTGCCCGATGTTGAGTGGAGCAGCCTGAGTATCACCCTGCCGGACCTGCAAAGCGACGTCATTGCACCGCGCGAGGTGCAAGCACCGCCCGAAACCAAACCAGCCGACACCGCTGCGGCAGCACCGGACGCCACCACCTCGGCGCCGATCGAACAGGTCGCAGGTGGCGAAGTCGATGCGGCAGACCCAGTCATTGCCCAAACCGATGAAGAACACGCCGACGCCGACGCCGAGCGCATCTTCGCCCGTATCGATGCCGCGCTAGCCTACGCCGAGCAGCAAAGCGCACGCCGCATCGTGCTGCTGGGCCATGGCACCGGCGCCTATTGGGCCGCACGTTACCTGAGTGAAAAGCAGCCCTCGCAAATCGAACGCTTCGTGATGGTGGACGCCCAGACCCCGGTCACCGCCAAGCCGGTCCTGGCCGAACTGACCTCGACCTTGAAACTGGCGACCGCCGACATTTTCTACATGGACAAGCCGCTGGATCGCAACGCGGCGCTGGAGCGCTTGCAAGCTAGCAAACGCTTGAAAGGCTCGACCTTCAGCCAGGTGTCCCTCAAGGCCCTGCCGAACCCGGCGGCAGCGCAGGAGCAGCTGTTTCGTCGGGTTCGGGGCTGGTTGAATCCGCAGAAGGCGGGGGAATAAGGCTGACTTCGCCACCCTTCACCGTGGCGAGAGCGCTTGCTCCCGCCGGACCGCGCGGTAGGAACTGCCGAGCGGAGCGAGGCTGCGATCTTTCCAAGACCCGTTGAGTCTCAAGCGAAAGATCAAGATCAAGATCAAAAGATCGCAGCCTTCGGCAGCTCCGACCGCAGGCCAGCGGGCTACCGAAAATCCCGCCGCTCGCGAATCAGTCGATAGGCGTTATGCAGCTCCCGGGTTTTGTCGGTGGCCTCACGCACCTGCAAGGGCGTTGCCCCACTGCCGGCAATCTTGTCCGGATGATGACGACTGAGCAGGCGTCGGTAAGCGCGCTTGATCTGTGACGGTTCACTGGTGGCCGAAACCCCCAGCAAGCGCAAGGCTTCCTGATAAGTCACCCCGCTGTTGGGCCGCGACAGTTTCTGCGGCTCGTAATCAGCCGCCAGCGCCTGGACCTGTTGCGGTGTCCAGCCCAACCAGCGCCCCCATTGGGCCAACAGTTCCCGCTCGCTGACACCGGCACGCCCATCGGCCCAGACCATCCGCCAACACGCGCGCAAGACCCCTTCAGCCGCATGAGGCTGGACGGCCAGGCGACGCATGTAGCCGCGCAAACGATCGTTTCCGGACTTACCCCGGTTGAATGCCGCGATCGCCCGGCGTTGCGCCGACTCGCTCAAGTCCAGCGCCCGCATTTCCTGGCGAGCCTGCTGGATGTGGCCATCGACCACACGGCCATCGCATTTGGCCAGCCGCCCGAGCAATACAAACAACAGTTCATCGTTGCGTAACGCCGGGCGTCCACCCAGACGCTCACGTACCTGCGCCCAGCCCTGCAGGTTCAGGCGCCGATCCAGCGCCTGTCCCAACAACGCCCCAAGCATGGCCCCCGGGATGCTGGCGATGGCAAAGCCCGCCCCGGCTCCAATCAGAGTCCCTGGCCACCACATATCAACCGCTCGCTTCTATCAAGGTTTCGACCTGCGCCAAACGTTCATGGGTGCCGACATCGACCCAATGCCCTTTGAGGTGCTCGCCACTGACGCGCCCCTCGGCCATGGCCGCGCGCAACAGCGGTGCGAGCTTGAACGCACCCTCCGAGCAACCGTCGAACAACCGCGGGTGCAGGACGGCGATGCCGCTATAGGTCAGGTTGTCGGCAGGCGCGTGCCTATCGTGAACCTTTCCGTCGGCGAGGACGAAATCGCCGTCTGGGTGATGCTCGGGATTATCGACGAGCACCAGGTGCGCCAACCCTTCGAGGGGCCGGCGCAAAGCGCTGAAATCGTAGTCGGTCCAGACATCGCCGTTCACCACCACAAACGCATCATCGCCCAGCAGCGGTAAGGCCCGGAAGATTCCACCGCCGGTTTCCAGCGGCTCGCCTTCGGGCGAAAACCGAATGCTCACACCAAACCGTGAACCATCCCCCAGGTGATCCTCGATCTGCTGACCGAGCCAGGCGTGATTGATCACGATCTGGGTGAACCCGGCCCTGGCCAGCGCCCGCAAGTGGTATTCGATCAAGGGAACACCACCGACGCGAATCAACGGCTTTGGCGTGGTAAGGGTCAAGGGCCGCATGCGCTCGCCCTTGCCCGCCGCCAGAATCATCGCCTTCATACCGTTGCTCCAGACGACTGCCGCAGGCTGCCAAGCAACTCATCGAGCGGTGCCAGTTCCGGACGACGGGCAATGACCGCTTCTATATAAGCAAAGAATCGCGGTACATCGCCGAGGTAGCGCGGCTTGCCATCACGATGACAAATGCGCGCGAAAATCCCGATGACCTTGAGATGGCGCTGCACACCCATCAAGTCGCTGGCTCGCAAGAAGTCCTCGAGATCCGGCTGGACGGCAATGCCGAGGGCGCTGGCCTGCTGCCAGTAACTCTCCAGCCAGCCACGCACACGCGCCTCGGGCCAACTGAGGAAGGCGTCCTTGAACAGGCAGGTCACGTCGTAGGTAACGGGGCCATAGACCGCATCCTGAAAATCCAGCACGCCGGGGTTCGGCACGCTCAGCATCAGGTTGCGCGGCATGTAGTCGCGGTGCACCAGCACTTTGGGCTGGGCCAGGGCGCTGTCGATCAGCCGCTCGCTGGCCTGCTGCCAGAGTTGTTGCTGGGCCGAATCCAATTCGATACCCAGCTCGCGCTTGACGTACCACTCGGGGAACAATTCCAACTCCCGACGCAGCAACGCGACATCGTAGCTCGGCAGCGGCGCAACCATTGGCAATTGCTGGAAAGCCAGCAAGGCGTGCAGGGCATCGAGGAATAAATCGTCGGCATTTTCGCCGTTGATCACGTCCAAATAGGTCTGGTTGCCCAAGTCATTGAGCAAAAGAAAGCCGCGATCGAGGTCTTCGGCATAAATTTTTGGCACGTTGATACCGGATTTCGCCAGCAAAAAAGCAATATCCACGAAGGGTTTGCAGTTTTCCTGGGGCGGTGGCGCATCCATTACGATCAAACTGCGGCCCTCGCCTTCCCAGCGGAAGTAACGCCGGAAACTCGCGTCACTGCTGGCGGCGGTCAACGTGGCCGGGGGTACGGTGCCCCAACCCTGTTGAGTGAAAAGGATCGGCAGTTGTTCATCGAGCCAAACTTTCAGGTGTTGCAAGCGTACATCTTGGTCGGGCATTGCAAGGGTCTCCGACGGCGCTAGCCGTCAAGCGGGTCATGCTTTATTATCCAGCATCTTTTTCAGACCATCGAGAGGCGTGCGGCCCACACCGCGGGCAGATGGCACGCAGGAAGCCCGGACTAATAAGATGGCATTGAAATCCCCCGCGTTTCGTAAAAAATTTCCGTTGCTGGTCACCGGCAGTCTGCTGGCCCTGCAACCCCTGGCCTCTTCATTCGTCGTCGCGGCGCAGCAGTATGACTGCTCCGTCTCCGCTTCGGGTGCCTGGGACTGTGCACCCAAGACACCGGCCGCCGCGTTGCCGCCGCGCCCCGTGCATGACGGCAGTGCGGTTTCCGACAGCGGCGCGGCGCCAGCCGACAGCAGCTCGGGCGAGGAAGCCGGCGAAAAGCCGATGCTCGTTACCGAAGCCAAGGGCCGTGGCCTGAAGTCGCGCAGTGCAGACTACAGTCACCTGGATTGGGTTCCACGAGAGAACCTCACCCCGGCGCAATTGGCTGAAACCGGCCCTTACTGCGCCGGTGCCTATATCGAGCCGACGCGTCCTGGCATGAATGACAAGACCGCCAAGAGCGACGCCCCCACCTTCCTCGGCGCCAAGGCTTCGCGCTATCAGCAGGAAGAACAGGTGGCGACCCTGGCCGGCGACGTGGTCATGCGCCAGGGCAGCATGCAGGTCGAGGCCGACGAGGCCAGCCTGTACCAGGCCGAGAACCGTGGCGAGCTGAGCGGCAACGTGCGGGTTCGCGACAACGGCGCACTGATCGTTGGCGATCATGCCGATGTACAGCTGGACACCGGCGAAGCCAAGGTCGACAACGCCGAATACGTCATGCACAAGTCGCGCATCCGTGGTAACGCGCTGTACGCCAAGCGCGCCGAGAACGCGATCATCCGTCTCAAGGACGGTACGTACACCACGTGCGAACCGAACAGCAACGCCTGGACGCTCAAGGGCAACAACATCACCCTGAACCCGGCCACCGGCTTCGGTACCGCGACCAACGTGACGCTGCGGGTCAAGGACATTCCAGTCCTGTACACACCGTACATCTATTTCCCGATCGACGACCGTCGCCAGTCCGGCTTCCTGCCGCCGACCATCGGCAGCGGCACCGACACCGGTTTCCTGCTGGTCACCCCGTACTACTTCAACCTGGCGCCGAACTACGATGCCACGTTGTACCCGCGCTACATGAGCAAGCGCGGCATGCTGATGGAAGGCGAGTTCCGCTACCTGACCAAGTCCAGCGAAGGGCAGTTCGGCGCGGCGTACCTCAACGACGACGAAGACGAACGCGCCAAGCAGTCCGATTACAGCAAGACCCGCTACATGTATAACTGGCAGCACAAGGGCGGCCTCGACTCGCGCGTGCTGACGGAAGTCGACTACACAAAGATCAGCGACCCGTACTACTTCCAGGATTTGCAGACCGACCAGATCGGTGTCGAGTCCAAAGACTATGTGAACCAGCAAGGAGCCGTCAGCTATCGGGGGGACAACTACGTTGCCCGCTTGAATGCCCAGGCTTACCAGATGGCGACGATCTCGAAAATCACGCCTTATAACCGTTTGCCGCAGATCACCTTCGACGGTGAGCTGCCTCAGCATCCGTACGGCCTGGACTTCGCTTACAAGACGGAGTTGGTGCGGTTTGATCGGGATTTGCGCAAGGGCCTGTACAGCAACGAAGAGGGCGATACATCACCGTGGCTGGATAACAACATCCGCGGGCTTGCTCGAGCGAACGGCAATCGCTTGAATTTGGCGCCGGTCATGAGCCTGCCGATGGAAGCGAGCTACGGCTATATCAAGCCATCTCTGAAATACCAGTACACCCAATATGACCTGGACCTGGATAGCAGAGGCAAATCGCAGGTTGCTTCGCAGAGCGCCGAAACTGATCGCCTGCGTGGCACCTACAGCAGCAGTCAGAGCCGCGGCGTTCCAATCGCCAGCATCGACAGCGGCTTGTATTTTGACCGTGACACCCAGTGGTTCGGCACCAACTATCGCCAGACCCTGGAGCCACGCCTGTTCTACCTCTATGTACCGGAGAAGGATCAGAGCGATATTCCGGTCTTCGATACCAGCGAGTCGACCTTCAGCTACTCCTCGCTGTTCCGCGACAACCGCTTCACCGGCTCCGACCGTGTCGGCGACGAAAACAAGCTGTCCCTGGGCGTAACCAGCCGCTGGATCGAAGAAAACGGCTTCGAACGCCAACGTGTCGCTGTCGGCCAGGCATTTTATTTCAAGGATCGCGAAGTCCAGTTGCCAGGTATCGACTTCAAGACACGTGAAGACGCCAAGTCGGATGTCTCCCCGTACGCCCTGGAATACGAATACCGCTGGAACCGCGACTGGCGCACCACCGCCACCTACAACTGGGATCCGGACACCCGCAGCCCTCGTTCGGGCAGCGCGATGTTCCACTACCAGCCGGAAGACAACCCGAACAAGGTCATCAACGCCGGTTATCGCTATCGCAACGATCAGGTCCGTTACGACGAGACCACTGGTCAATGGCAAGTGGGGGGTGGCGACTACGGCAGGCCGGGTGATCCGAACTACGTGAAGGACTACTACAAGATCAAGCAGCACGACTTCTCGGTCATCTGGCCGATCGTGCCGCAGTGGAACGCGATCAGCCGCTGGCAGTATGACTACAACCGCAACCGTACCCTGGAAGCCTTCGGTGGTTTCGAATACGACAACTGCTGCTGGAAACTGCGCCTGATCAACCGTTACTGGGTCGACTATGAAGAATTCAGTCAAGCCGCCCCGGAAAACGAAAAAGGCGACCACGGCATCTTCCTCCAAATTGTTCTGAAGGGACTCGGCGGCCTGACTGGCGCCAAGGTAGAGAGCTTCCTCGACAAAGGCATCCAAGGTTATCGTGAACGTGAAGACCAAGCTTTCTGATTGTCTGCGCCCGCTGATGCTGGGCGCGCTGTTCCTGGGTACCGCGGCCAATGCCGCGGTGCAGTCCATCGATAAAGTGGTGGCCATCGTCGATAACGACGTGGTCATGCAGAGCCAGCTGGATCAACGCGTCCATGAAGTGCAGCAAACCATCGCCAAGCGCGGCGGTGGCCTGCCGCCGCCAGGCGTACTGGACCAGCAAGTGCTCGAACGCCTGATCGTCGAAAACCTGCAACTGCAGATCGGCGAACGCTCCGGCATTCGCATCACCGATGAAGAGCTGAACCAGGCCGTCGGCACCATTGCCCAGCGCAATAACATGACCATCGACCAGTTCCGCGCCGCCCTGGCTCGCGACGGCCTCTCTTACGAGGACGCTCGCGATCAGATTCGCCGCGAGATGGTTATCAGCCGTGTGCGCCAGCGCCGCGTAGCCGAACGCATTCAAGTGTCCGAGCAGGAAGTGAAGAACTTCCTCGCTTCCGACCTGGGCAAGATGCAGCTTTCCGAAGAACTGCACCTGGCGAACATCCTGATTCCTACCCCGGAGAGCGCCAACTCCGAAGCGATCCAGAGCGCTTACCGCCAGGCGATGGATGTCTACCAGCAGCTCAAGCAAGGTGCTGATTTCGGCCAGATGGCCATTGCCAAGTCGGGCAGCGACAACGCCCTGGAAGGCGGCGACATGGGCTGGCGCAAGCCCGCTCAACTGCCGCCTCCGTTCGACCGCGAGCTGAGCGCCATGGCCGTGGGCGATATCACCCAGCCAGCGCGTACACCCGGGGGCTTTATCATCCTGAAAGTGCTGGAAAAGCGCGGTGGTGGAACCCAGGTCCGTGACGAAGTGCATGTTCGCCACATCCTGATCAAGCCAAGCGAGATTCGCAGCGAAGCCGAAACCAAGCGCCTGGCCGAGAAACTCTACGACCGCATCGAAGCGGGCGAAGACTTCGCTGAACTGGCGAAGAGTTTTTCGGAAGACCCAGGCTCGGCCCTCAACGGCGGCGACCTGAACTGGGTTGACCCTAATGCACTGGTTCCGGAGTTCCGCCAGGTCATGGCTGAAACACCGCAAGGCCAACTGTCCAAACCGTTCAAGAGCCCTTATGGCTGGCACGTGCTGGAAGTCCTTGGCCGTCGCGCCACTGACAGCACCACCCAGGCTCGCGAACAGCAGGCAATGACTGTCTTGCGCAACCGCAAATACGACGAAGAGCTGCAAACCTGGCTGCGTCAGATTCGCGACGAAGCCTACGTTGAAATCAAACTTCCTGGTGCAGACCAGGCAGCGCAGTGAAACCCAAGCGTTTCGCGCTAACCCCCGGCGAACCAGCCGGCATCGGTCCCGACCTGTGCCTGCTGCTCGCCTCGCAAGCCCAGCCACACCCCCTGATTGCCATCACCAGTCGCGACCTGCTCCTTGAGCGGGCCGCGCAACTGGGGGTGGTCGTCAACCTGTTGCCGGTGACACCGCAAGCCTGGCCGGACGTCCCGGCGCCCGCCAACAGCCTGTATGTCTGGGACACGCCCCTGGGCGCTCCGGTCGTCACCGGGCAGTTGGACAAGGCCAACGCCGCGTTCGTCCTGCAGACCCTGACCCGCGCAGGTGAAGGCTGCCTGGACGGAGCGTTCGCCGGCATGATCACCGCTCCGGTGCACAAAGGCGTAATCAACGAATCCGGGATTGCCTTTTCCGGGCATACCGAATTCCTGGCTGAGCTGACCCACACCGCGCAAGTGGTCATGATGCTCGCCACCCGTGGCCTACGCGTGGCCCTGGTGACCACTCACCTGCCCTTGCGGGACATCGCCGACGCCATCACCGCGCAACGCCTGGAGCGGGTCACCCGCATCCTGCACGCCGACCTGCAGGAAAAGTTCGGCATCGCCCGGCCACGCATCCTTGTCTGCGGGCTCAATCCCCATGCAGGCGAAGGCGGACATCTGGGCCGTGAAGAAATCGACATCATCGAACCCACCTTGGAGCGCTTGCGCAGCGAGGGCATGGACCTGCGTGGCCCGCTGCCTGCCGACACTCTGTTCACCCCAAAATATCTGGAGCACTGCGACGCGGTGCTGGCGATGTACCACGACCAAGGCCTTCCCGTGCTGAAGTACAAAGGCTTTGGCGCGGCGGTCAACGTGACATTGGGCCTGCCGATCATCCGCACCTCCGTGGACCATGGCACCGCCCTGGACCTGGCCGGCAGCGGCAAAATCGATACCGGCAGCCTGCAAGTCGCGCTGGAAACCGCCTACCAGATGGCCGAGACCCATTTATGACCGAGCAATACCAACACCGCGCGCGCAAGCGTTTCGGCCAGAACTTCCTGCATGACGCCGGCGTGATTGATCGCATCCTGCGCTCCATCCGGGCCAAGCCCGACGACCGCCTGCTGGAAATCGGCCCGGGCCAGGGTGCCCTCACCGAGGGGCTGCTCGACAGCGGCGCGCAACTGGACGTGGTGGAACTGGACAAGGACCTGGTTCCGATCCTCAACCAGCAGTTCGCCGGCAGGAGCAATTTCAGCCTGCACCAGGGCGATGCGCTGAAGTTCGACTTCAAAAGCCTGAACGCCGCGCCGAACAGCCTGCGGGTGGTGGGTAACCTGCCGTACAACATCTCCACGCCGCTGATCTTCCACCTGCTGAGCAACGCCGGCCTGATTCGCGACATGCACTTCATGTTGCAAAAAGAAGTGGTCGAACGCCTCGCCGCCGGCCCTGGCGGTGGTGACTGGGGTCGCCTGTCGATCATGGTCCAGTACCATTGCCGCGTCGAACACCTGTTCAACGTAGGCCCGGGCGCGTTCAACCCGCCGCCGAAAGTCGACTCGGCCATCGTCCGCCTGGTGCCCCATGCCGTCCTGCCGCACCCAGCCAAGGATCATCGCCTGCTGGAGCGGGTGGTACGCGAAGCGTTCAACCAGCGCCGCAAGACCTTGCGCAACACCTTGAAACTGCTGCTCAGTAGCGCCGAAATCGAAGCCGCTGGCGTCGATGGCAGCCTGCGCCCCGAGCAGTTGGACCTGGCCGCTTTCGTGCGCCTGGCCGACAAGCTCAGTGAACAGGCCGCTGCACACGTCGACGCCGACTGAACGGACGATGACCGCTATCGGGCAGTAAGCCAGTCTGGCCTACTACCCGATACTTGGCCTAGACTGATCTCCTGAGTCGCGCCCGCGTCCCGCTTCGCTTTTAAGGCCTTTTTGCATGTCCGATCCTCGTTACCAGGTCGACGTCAGCGTCACCACCCGTTTTCTGGCAGAACAATCGCAACCCGAGCATGACCGCTTCGCCTTCGCCTACAGCATTACTGTACGCAATAGCGGCTCCCTGCCGGCCAGGCTCCTGTCGCGGCACTGGATCATCACCGACGGCGATGGCCATGTCGAAGAAGTGCGTGGCGAAGGTGTCGTCGGCCAGCAGCCGTTGATCGACGCTGGCAAAAGCCACAGCTACAGCAGCGGAACAGTAATGACGACCAAGGTCGGCACCATGCAGGGCACCTACCAGATGCTGGCCGAGGACGGCAAACGCTTCGACGCCGTCATCAAGCCCTTCCGCCTGGCCGTGCCCGGAGCCCTGCACTAATGGCCACGTATGCGGTCGGCGACCTGCAAGGCTGCCTCGACCCGCTCAAGTGCCTGCTGGAGCGCGTCGCCTTCGATCCTCAAAAAGACACGCTGTGGCTGGTGGGCGACCTGGTCAACCGTGGCCCGCAGTCCCTCGAGACGTTGCGCTTTCTCTACAGTATTCGTCAGTCGCTGGTGTGCGTGCTCGGCAACCACGACCTACACCTTTTGGCCGCCTGGCAGAACATCGAGCGCCTGAAAAAATCCGACACGTTGAGCGAAATCCTCGACGCCCCCGATTGCGTTGAATTGCTCGAGTGGTTGCGCCAGCAGAAGCTCATGCACTACGACGAACAGCGCAACCTTGCGCTGGTCCATGCTGGCCTCCCGCCCCAGTGGTCCTTGCGCAAGGCGCTCAAGTGCGCTGGAGAAGTCGAACAGGCATTGCGCGACGACAATCTATTCGCCCCTTACCTGGACGGCATGTACGGCAACGAGCCGGTCAAATGGGACAACGACCTTACCGGCAGCGCCCGTCTTCGCGTCATTACCAATTATTTCACGCGCATGCGCTTCTGCACCCGCGACGGCAAGCTCGACCTCAAGGGCAAGGAAGGCATCGAGACGGCGCCGCCCGGCTACGCCCCCTGGTTCAAGCACAGCGAGCGCAAGACCCGTAACTTGAAGATCATTTTCGGGCACTGGGCGGCACTGGGCGGCCAATCCGACGAGCCCGGCGTCTTCGCCCTCGATACCGGCTGCGTGTGGGGCAGCGCCATGACGCTGATGAACGTCGACACTGACGAGCAACTGCGTTGCGATTGCGACGAACAGGGCCACGCTAAAATCCATCACCCGACCATTGCACCATTGCCGGCCTGACCGGCGTTGCGCTTCAGCGCTACAGGAGCCCCTCATGACCGAATTCAAACGCATCCCCCCGGAACAGGCCCAGGCCCTGCGCGACCAAGGCGCGGTCATCGTCGACGTCCGCGACCCTGCCACTTTTGCGGCTTTGCATATCCGTGGTTCCAGGCACCTGGATAACCATTCCATCGCCGACTTCATCCGTGCCGCCGACCTCGATGCGCCTACGGTCGTGGTCTGCTATCACGGCAACTCCAGCCAGAGCGCAGCCGCTTATCTGGTCAGCCAAGGCTTCAGCGATGTCTACAGCATGGACGGTGGTTTTGAGTTGTGGCGTGCGACTTATCCTTTAGAAACAGCGCAAGATCATCACGAATAATTTTTTATGCCGGCCAAGCCCGCGTGAACCGCGGGCTTGATGATGGCAGACGAACGGTCAGCCATAACTAATTACGTATTCCACCTTTACCTCCCCGATTCCGAACTATCCTTAGCCTCAGGCCATCCAAAACAGGGGAGAGCCGGTACACCGGCGCGCGGGTCATCGGGAGTCAGCTTTCAAGAGCCTGCATTCTTGGAAGCATTCTGGGGGGTAAACGGCAACTGGGTTCCCAGCGGCTGTCCAGCATCGACTGATTGATCCGACACCGGCTCCACGTATCGAGCGAGGTGACGTCATGAGCATTTTTAGCCACTTCCAGCAACGTTTCGAGTCAACGCGGCAGGAGGAATACACGCTGCAGGAGTACCTCGAACTCTGCAAGCAGGACCGCAGTGCCTATGCATCGGCTGCGGAGCGTCTGTTGCTGGCAATCGGAGAACCGGAGCTGCTGGATACCTCGGCCAACTCGAGGCTCTCGCGAATCTTCTCCAACAAGGTGATTCGCCGCTATCCGGCCTTTGCAGACTTCCACGGGATGGAGGAATGCATCGAACAGATCGTGTCCTATTTCCGCCATGCCGCCCAAGGCTTGGAAGAGAAGAAACAAATCCTTTATCTACTCGGCCCCGTGGGTGGTGGTAAATCGTCCCTGGCCGAGAAGCTCAAGCAACTGATCGAAAAAGTGCCCTTCTACGCCATCAAGGGCTCGCCAGTGTTCGAATCGCCCCTGGGGCTGTTCAACGCCACCGAAGACGGCGCGATCCTCGAGGAAGACTTCGGCATTCCGCGCCGCTACCTCAGTACCATCATGTCGCCATGGGCGACCAAGCGCCTGGCCGAGTTTGGCGGTGACATCAGCCAGTTCAAAGTGGTCAAGCTCTACCCATCGATCCTCAACCAGATCGCGGTGGCCAAGACCGAACCCGGTGACGAAAACAACCAGGATATTTCCGCCCTGGTGGGTAAGGTCGATATCCGCAAACTGGAAGAATTCCCACAGAACGACGCCGACGCCTACAGCTATTCGGGTGCGCTGTGCCGGGCCAACCAGGGGCTGATGGAATTCGTCGAAATGTTCAAGGCGCCTATCAAGGTGCTCCACCCGCTGCTGACCGCCACCCAGGAAGGCAACTACAACAGCACCGAGGGCCTGGGGGCCATTCCATTCACCGGTATCCTGCTGGCCCACTCCAACGAGTCGGAATGGCATACCTTCCGCAACAACAAGAACAACGAGGCCTTCATCGACCGGATCTACATCGTCAAGGTGCCGTACTGCCTGCGAGTGAGCGATGAGGTGAAGATCTACGACAAACTGTTGTTCAACAGTTCGCTTTCCAAGGCTCATTGCGCGCCCGACACCCTGAAGATGCTTGCCCAGTTCACAGTGCTGTCGCGCCTCAAGGAGCCGGAAAACTCCAACATCTATTCGAAGATGCGCGTGTACGACGGTGAAAACCTCAAGGACACCGATCCGAAGGCCAAGTCGATCCAGGAATACCGCGACAACGCGGGGGTCGATGAAGGGATGAATGGGCTGTCCACACGTTTCGCGTTCAAGATCCTGTCCAAGGTCTTCAACTTCGACCCTCACGAGATCGCGGCCAACCCGGTTCACCTGTTGTACGTGCTGGAACAGCAGATCGAGCAGGAGCAATTCCAGGCCGAGACCCGCGAGCGCTACCTGCGCTTCCTCAAGGAATACCTGGCCCCGCGCTACATCGAGTTCATCGGCAAGGAAATCCAGACGGCGTACCTGGAGTCCTACAGCGAGTACGGCCAGAACATCTTCGACCGCTACGTGCTGTACGCAGACTTCTGGATCCAGGACCAGGAGTACCGCGACCCGGAAACCGGCGAAATACTCAATCGCGTGGCCCTCAACGAGGAACTGGAAAAAATCGAGAAACCGGCGGGCATCAGCAATCCGAAGGACTTCCGCAACGAGATCGTCAACTTCGTACTGCGCGCCCGGGCCAACAACAATGGCAAGAACCCAACCTGGCTCAGCTATGAAAAGCTGCGGGTGGTCATCGAGAAGAAAATGTTCTCCAACACCGAAGACCTGCTGCCAGTCATCAGTTTCAACGCCAAGGCCAGCAAGGAGGACCAGCAAAAACACAACGATTTCGTCACACGCATGGTCGAACGTGGCTACACCGACAAACAGGTACGACTGCTCTCCGAGTGGTATCTGCGGGTCCGGAAATCGCAGTAAGCAGCGGCAAGCTTCTAGCTACAGCCTGTAAGGGAACGGCGTTGAGCCCATGGCTCGACGCCACGCCCCTTGCAGCTTGAGGCTTACGACTTGAAGCTCCCCCGGAGGGGCCTATGAGCTATGTGATCGACCGACGCCTTAATGGCAAGAACAAGAGCACGGTGAACCGTCAGCGGTTTCTGCGGCGTTACCGTGACCACATCAAGAAGGCCGTCGAAGAGGCGGTCAGCCGGCGCTCCATTACCGACATGGAACACGGCGAACAGATCAGTATCCCCGGCCGCGACATCGACGAGCCGGTGCTTCACCATGGTCGCGGCGGCAAACAGACCGTCGTACACCCCGGCAACAAGGAATTCACCAGCGGCGAGCACATCCCCCGCCCTCAGGGTGGAGGCGCGGGCAAGGGGCCCGGCAAAGCCAGCAACTCCGGTGAGGGCATGGATGAGTTCGTGTTCCAGATCACCCAGGAAGAATTCCTGGAGTTCATGTTCGAGGACCTGGAGCTGCCGAACCTGGTCAAGCGCAACCTGACCGGTACCGACACCTTCAAGACCGTGCGTGCCGGCATCAGCAACGAAGGCAATCCGTCACGCATCAACATCATCCGTACCCTTCGCTCAGCCCATGCCCGGCGCATCGCGCTGTCGGGCAGCAGTCGGGCAAAACTGCGTGAAGCCAAGGAAGAGCTGGCCCGCCTAAAACGCGAAGAACCCGACAACTTCGGCGACATTCAGGACCTTGAAGCGGAAATCGAGAAACTCAGCGCCCGCATCCACCGCGTACCGTTCCTCGACACGTTCGACCTCAAGTACAACCTGCTGGTGAAACAGCCAAACCCTAGCTCCAAGGCGGTGATGTTCTGCCTGATGGACGTGTCCGGCTCCATGACCCAGGCCACCAAGGATATCGCCAAGCGCTTCTTCATCCTGTTGTACCTGTTCCTGAAACGGAACTACGACAAGATCGATGTAGTATTCATCCGCCATCACACCAGCGCCAAGGAAGTGGACGAAGAGGAATTTTTCTACTCCAGGGAAACCGGCGGCACCATCGTCTCCAGCGCCCTGAAGCTGATGCAGGAGATCATGGCCGAACGTTACCCCGCCAACGAATGGAACATCTATGCGGCCCAGGCGTCGGACGGTGACAACTGGAACGACGATTCACCGATCTGCCGTGACATCCTGATCAACCAGATCATGCCGTTCGTCCAGTACTACACCTACGTGGAAATTACTCCACGCGAACATCAGGCCTTATGGTACGAATACGAACGGATTGCCGAAGCTTTTTCCGACACATTTGCCCAACAGCAATTGGTCTCGGCCGGGGATATCTACCCGGTCTTCCGTGAACTCTTCCAGCGCAGGTTAGTGACATGACCGCCAAAAAAGAGCAGAAACGCCAGCCCATTTCCACCGGCTCCGAATGGACGTTCGAGCTGATCAAGGCCTACGACCGCGAAATCAGCCGTATCGCGGACCGGTATGCCCTCGACACCTACCCGAACCAAATCGAGGTGATCACCGCCGAGCAGATGATGGACGCCTACGCGTCCGTCGGCATGCCGCTGGGCTATCACCACTGGTCCTACGGCAAGCACTTCCTCAGCACCGAGAAATCCTACAGTCGCGGCCAGATGGGGCTGGCCTATGAGATCGTGATCAACTCCGATCCGTGCATCGCCTACCTGATGGAAGAAAACACCATCTGCATGCAGGCCCTGGTGGTGGCGCATGCCTGCTACGGACACAACAGTTTCTTCAAGGGCAACTACCTGTTCCGCACCTGGACCGATGCCAGCTCAATCATCGATTATCTGGTGTTCGCCAAGCAGTACATCATGCAATGCGAGGAACGCCATGGCATCGACGCGGTAGAGGACCTGCTGGACTCCTGCCACGCCCTGATGAACTACGGCGTGGACCGCTACAAACGGCCGTATCCGATTTCCGCCGAAGAAGAACGCCGGCGCCAAAAGGACCGTGAAGAGCACCTGCAAAAACAGATCAACGATCTGTGGCGCACCATTCCCAAGGGTGCAGACAAGTACAACGAAAAAGACAATGCCCGCTTCCCTGCCGAACCCCAGGAGAACATTCTCTATTTCATTGAAAAACATGCGCCGTTACTGGAGCCGTGGCAGCGGGAAATCGTGCGCATCGTGCGCAAGATCGCCCAGTATTTCTATCCACAACGCCAAACCCAGGTCATGAACGAGGGCTGGGCCACGTTCTGGCACTACACGCTGATGAACGACCTGTACGACGAAGGCCTGGTCACCGATGGCTTCATGATGGAGTTCCTGACGTCCCACACCAGCGTGGTATTCCAGCCCGGCTTCGACAGCCCGTACTACAGCGGCATCAACCCTTACGCACTGGGTTTCGCCATGTACCGCGACATCCGACGCATGTGTGAAAATCCCACCGAGGAAGATCGTCGCTGGTTCCCGGAAATTGCCGGCTCGGACTGGCTATCCACCATTAAATTCGCCATGAGCAGCTTCAAGGACGAAAGCTTCATCTTGCAGTACCTCTCCCCCAAGGTGATCCGCGACCTGAAACTGTTCAGCATCCTCGATGATGATCAGAAAGATGACCTGCTGGTACCGGCCATTCACGATGAGGGCGGTTACCGCATCATTCGCGAAACCCTGGCGGCGCAGTACAACCTGGGCAATCGCGAACCCAATGTGCAGATCTACAGCATCGACCGCCGCGGGGATCGCTCTCTGACCCTGCGTCACCAGGCGCACAACCGCAAACCACTCGGTGACTCCACAGATGAGGTACTCAAACACCTGCATCGCCTCTGGGGTTTCGACATCCACCTGGAAACCCTGCAGGGCGACCAAGTGATGAAAACCCATCATGTGCCCCCCAGGAGCGAACAAGCGGAAGGCGACTACGGTCGCCTGGATCTGGCCGTCATTCATCTCTGATCCCGTTTTCGCCTCCGGACGTCCGACGCAAAGGTTATCCTGTCGGACCAATGGAGGTTTTTTATGCAGATCTATAAAGTTGGCGGTGCCGTTCGCGATCGCCTGCTCGGCATTCCCGTCACCGACATTGATCGGGTTGTGGTGGGGGCCACCACCGAGGAAATGCTCGCCAAGGGCTTTCGCCCCGTGGGGGCCGACTTTCCGGTATTCCTCGAGCCGAAGACTGGCGAAGAATACGCCCTCGCCCGCACTGAGCGCAAAAGCGGCCGCGGCTATGGCGGCTTCGTGTTCCATGCCAGCCCTGAAGTGACCCTTGAAGAAGACCTGGTTCGTCGGGACTTGACGATCAACGCCATGGCCGAAGACGACCATGGCAACCTGACCGATCCGTACCATGGCCAGCGTGATCTGGAAGCCCGCGTGTTACGCCACGTTTCCCCCGCTTTCGCCGAAGATCCCCTTCGAGTCCTGCGGGTTGCCCGCTTCGCCGCGCGTTATGCGCCGCTGGGTTTCAAGGTGGCGGACGAAACCCTTGACCTGATGCGCCAACTCAGCGACTCCGGCGAACTGGAAGCGCTGACGGCCGAGCGCAGCTGGAAAGAAATTTCTCGCGCCCTCATGGAGAAGCAGCCACAGGTATTTGTCCAAGTCTTGCGCGACTGCACGGCCCTGAAAGTCCTGATGCCCGAGGTCGATGCGCTGTTTGGCGTGCCTCAACCTCAAGCCCATCACCCGGAAATCGATACCGGCGTCCATACCCTGAGCGTGCTGGAGCAGGCCGCCCTGCATGAGCAACCGCTGACGGTCCGCTGGGCCTGCCTGCTCCACGATCTGGGCAAAGGCCTGACCCCCCAGCACGAATGGCCGCGACACATCGCCCATGAGCACACGGGACTGAAGCTGATCAAAGCGGTCAACGAGCGCTTCAAGGCGCCACGCGACTGTCAGGAACTGGCGCTATTGGTTGGCCAGTACCACACCCATGGCCATCGCGCGCTTGAACTGAAGGCGTCTACTTTGCTTGAGCTGCTGCAGAGTTTCGATGTGTACCGTCGACCTCAGCGCTTCGAGGAGTTCATCGCAGCCTGTGAGATGGATGCGCGAGGGCGCAAAGGGCTTGAAGAACGGAGTTATCCACAGGCTGATTATCTGCGAGGCGCAGCGGCAGCAGCCCGCACGGTGGCGGTGCAGCCTTTGCTGGAGAAGGGCTTCAAGGGACCGGAACTGGGTGAGGCGATCAAGCGTGAGCGTCTCAGGGCGTTGAAGGCCTACAAGGAAGCGGCGAGCTGACGGGCGTTTTGGCTCAGCATTTCAGCTGGATGTAACGCCGCTATCGCGAGCCAGCTCGCTCCCACATCAGAATTTCAGCGAACACATATCTGGTGTTCAACCGAGATCCACTGTGAGAGCGAGCTGGCTCACGATCGCGGCAGCCGCCTCACAACAGATTCGACGGCGTAAGCGGCTGGCCGCGCCATTCGAAAGCCACCGGCGCCAGCACCTGGTCAATCTGCGATTCTTTCCACAACGTGGCAAAACTTTTGCCCACCCCCGGATGAATTCGATCCGGTGCGATCAGCGACAAAGGCCACAGGACGAAGGCGTTCTTGAGGATTTCCGCGCGCGGTAGGATCAACCCATCGAAGTTGCCGACCAGTTCGCCGTACAACAACACGTCGATATCCAGCGGCAGTCCCTTACGGTCCGGCGCATAGCGACCGTTGTCCGCCTCGATGAACTTGAGCCGACGATCCAGCTCCATCAGCGGCAGATCCGTGAAGGCCGAGACGACAAAATTGAAGAATGGCCCACTCTTGATACCCACCGGCTGGCTCTCGAACACGGCCGAACAGCGCATGTCCACCAGGAAACCGGCCAAGGCTTCAAGACCAGCGCACAGATGGGTTTCGCGCTCGATATTGCTGCCGAGCCCGAGAAAAACCTGAGTCAGCGACATCCGCGCTCGATCTCCACACCAACGCCGCTGGCCGCCGGTACGGCGCCAGGCTTGGTTAATTTCAGACGCAGCCAGGTGATCTTGAACTCGTCCATGAGCGCCTGGGCCAGTCGCTCGGCAAAGGTCTCCACCAATTGGAACTGCGCCTGTTCGGCAAATGCCTGGATACGCGACGATACGCTGGCGTAGTCGAGCGCCAGCGTCAGGTCGTCACCCGCCGCGGCTGGGCGGTTGTCCCAGGCGAAGCTCAGGTCGAGCCGCAGGCACTGTCGGATGCCTCGCTCCCAGTCGTAGGCCCCGATTACCGTATCGACTTCCAGGCCCTCGATAAACACTCTGTCCAAGCACTCTTCTCCGCAGCACGACAAGGGCGCAATGCGCCGTTAGAATCAGGGCGTCCTCGCCCGGAATAGTTAGCATGTTTTGGTTACTGGCGATTCTCGCCTACCTGCTCGGCTCGCTGTCCTTCGCCATTTTGCTCAGCCGCCTGACCGGTCGCCCGGATCCGCGAATGAGTGGTTCAGGCAATGCCGGCGCCACCAACATGCTGCGCCTGGCCGGACGCAAACTCGCCATCCTGACCCTGCTGGGCGACCTCTGCAAAGGCCTTGTCCCGGTATTGATCGCCAGCCTCGCAGGGCTCTCGTTGCAGCAACAGGCCTGGATCGGCGTCTGCGCCGTCATCGGCCATCTATTCCCGCTGTACTTTCGCTTTCGTGGCGGCAAAGGTGTCGCCACCGCCGCCGGCATGCTGCTGGGCCTCTACCCGCCCGCCGCCCTGCTGGCTGTCTGTGCCTGGCTGCTGACGTTCTACCTGACCCGCACAAGCTCCCTGGCCGCGCTGATCGCCACACCGCTGACCCTGCCGCTGCTGGCCTGGCAGGAACCTGCGGCCTTGCTGCCAATGACCGCACTGGTTGCGCTGATCGTCTGGCGTCACCGAGGCAATCTACGCGACCTGTTCGCCGGGCGCGAACGGCATTTTTAAATGACGCCTCACAGGGGCGCCAACTGCTCCATCGGCCAGCGCGCCTGGACGCTGATCGCCAGGCTTTCGTGCTGGCCGGCCTGCAAACGCTGGCAACCGGCAAAGGCAATCATCGCGCCGTTATCTGTACAGAACTCCGGCCGTGCGTAGTAAACGTCGCCCTTCATGTCGCCGAGCATCTTCTCCAGCGATGTCCGCAAGGCCTTGTTCGCGCTCACGCCGCCAGCGATCACCAGACGCTTAAGCCCGGCCTGTTTGAGGGCACGCTTGCACTTGATGGTCAAAGTCTCCACCACAGCCTGCTGGAACGCCAGCGAGATGTCGCAACGGGTTTGCTCACTGTCGTCCCCGGCGCTGACGCACTGCTGCCAGGTGTTCAGGGCGAAGGTCTTCAACCCGCTGAAACTGAAATCCAGGCCGGGACGGTCGCACATCGGCCGCGGGAACACGAAACGCCCATCGACCCCTTGCATCGCAAGTCGGGAGATTTCCGGCCCACCGGGATAATTGAGGCCCATCATTTTTGCAGTTTTGTCGAACGCTTCGCCGGCAGCATCGTCGAGCGTCTCGCCGAGCAACGCGTATTGGCCGATGCCATCGACCCGAATGAGCTGCGTATGGCCGCCCGAGACCAACAAAGCGACGAACGGAAACTGCGGCGGTTGCGACTCCAGCATCGGCGCCAGCAGGTGGCCTTCCATGTGATGCACGCCCAGGGCTGGAATCCCCCAGGCAAAGGCCAGCGCCTGGGCACAAGAGGCGCCCACCAGCAACGCGCCCACCAGGCCCGGGCCGGCGGTATAGGCGATGCCGTCGATCTCGGTCGGCACGCAGCCAGCTTCGGCCAGAACCTGGCGGATCAAGGGCAGCATGCGCTTGACGTGATCGCGGGAGGCAAGCTCGGGCACCACCCCGCCATAGGCGCGGTGCAGGTCGATCTGGCTGAACAGCGCATCGGCCAGCAA
The DNA here is from genome assembly GCF_963970585.1 of Pseudomonas sp. RL_105y_Pfl2_101. Classification (NCBI taxonomy): domain Bacteria; kingdom Pseudomonadati; phylum Pseudomonadota; class Gammaproteobacteria; order Pseudomonadales; family Pseudomonadaceae; genus Pseudomonas; species Pseudomonas sp. RL_105y_Pfl2_101. The sequence continues at coordinate 24,811 of NZ_CAXAPG010000029.1, read as the reverse complement.
GCCGCGTTCACTGTCGTAAAGTGCGACACCAGTTTCATCGCAGGAAGTTTCTAATCCCAGTACTAGCATGGGTTTGCGCCTTGTAGAGGCTGAATTCGAAGGCGCGCATAATAGTCGCCGCGTTGTGCCCCGACCAGCGGTTTTCGATCAGAGGCTTTGCATTCCGAGCGTTGAGGGGTTAACATCCGCAACCCTTAAAAACCGACGTCTTCAAGTGCTCTTTTGCCGCGAGGATGTTGACCCCGGTAATGAATGAAGGTAGCTCTGGATGCCAGCCGTCAAAGTAAAAGAGAACGAACCCTTCGACGTAGCTCTGCGTCGTTTCAAGCGCTCCTGCGAAAAAGCCGGTGTTCTGGCTGAAGTTCGTAGCCGCGAATTCTACGAGAAGCCGACTTCTGAGCGTAAACGCAAGGCAGCAGCCGCTGTTAAGCGTCACGCCAAGAAAGTTCAGCGCGAACAGCGCCGCGCCGTACGCCTGTACTAATACACAGACGTCCGTAGCAAGCTTCTGCCAAGCCCGGCCTTCAAGCCGGGCTAATGGCATTTGCGGAATAACGCTTGATGCTTCACTGTCAAAGCCGCAGACGCGACCAAGACAACCCGCTTCACCGCGTCAGACCTGGCTCTTTTGCCAGCGGTGCACGTCTTTCCTGACGAGCCTTCCAAGGCTACCGACGAGCACACCCTGATTCCTCTAACGACGATCAGCCCAAGGCACCTGCCTGCGTGTCCGCTTCATGAGCTATCCGAGGCCTGAACGGCCGTTACCGGAGCCCGCACAACACATTCAAACAGTCGAATACTGATAGTTATTAACGTCAGTGGATTTTCGGCAGATACACTTCCCGACAGCGATAATGCAGACGACCCGGTCGAGCCACCGATTTAGCGTGCCTCAAACCCAGACCCGGTTACGCCTGCCGATTTCGGGTCCATATTTCGCGCAGTGATGATGAGAACGCCATGGCCGGGCTGATTCCCCAGAGCTTTATTGACGACCTCCTGAACCGCACCGACATCGTCGACGTGGTCAGCTCTCGCCTGCAAATGAAGAAAGCGGGCAAGAACTACACGGCCTGCTGCCCGTTCCATAAAGAGAAAACGCCTTCTTTCAGCGTCAGCCCCGACAAGCAGTTCTACTATTGCTTCGGCTGCGGCGCTGGCGGCAATGCTCTCGGCTTCATCATGGACCACGACAACCTGGACTTCCCCCAGGCCGTCGAAGAATTGGCCAAAGCCGCCGGCATGGAAATACCCCGCGAGGAAAGCGGTCGGCAGCACAAGCCACGCCAACCGACCGATTCTCCGCTCTACCCACTGTTGACGGCGGCAGCGGATTTCTATCGCCAGGCCCTCAAAAGCCATCCGGCACGCAAGGCTGCGGTGGATTATCTCAAGGGCCGCGGCCTGACCGGCGAAATCGCCCGAGACTTCGGCCTCGGCTTTGCCCCGCCCGGCTGGGATAACCTGTACAAGCACCTAAGCAGCGATACGCTGCAACAGCGCGCCATGATCGACGCCGGCCTGCTGATTGAAAATGCCGAAACCGGCAAGCGCTACGACCGCTTCCGTGACAGAGTCATGTTTCCGATCCGCGACACACGCGGGCGGATCATCGCCTTTGGTGGCCGGGTGCTGGGCGACGACAAGCCGAAATACCTGAACTCCCCGGAAACCCCGGTGTTCCATAAGGGCCAGGAACTCTACGGTCTGTACGAAGCACGCAAGAACAACCGCAACCTCGACGAAATCATCGTCGTCGAAGGTTACATGGACGTTATTGCCCTGGCCCAGCAAGGCCTGCGCAACGCCGTGGCGACCCTGGGCACGGCCACCAGCGAAGAGCACATGAAGCGCCTGTTTCGCGTGGTGCCCAACGTGCTGTTCTGCTTCGACGGCGACCAGGCCGGCCGCAACGCCGCCTGGCGGGCACTGGAGGCCACCTTGCCATGCCTGCAGGACGGACGCCGGGCACGCTTTCTGTTTCTGCCCGAGGGCGAGGACCCGGATACCCTGGTGCGCTCCGAAGGTACCGACGCATTCCGTGCGCGGATCAATCAGCACGCACAACCGCTGGCCGACTATTTTTTCCAGCAGTTGACCGAAGAAGCCGATCCACGCTCCCTCGAAGGCAAGGCCCACATGGCCACCCTCGCGGCACCGCTGATCGACAAGGTGCCCGGCGCCAACCTGCGCACACTCATGCGCCAGCGCCTGACCGAGATCACCGGCCTGAACAGCGAAGCGGTCAATCAACTGGTGCACAGCGCCCCCCAGGAGGCGCCACCCGCTTATGACCCGGGCATCGATTACGACGCGATGCCGGATTTCGCCGACTATCATCAACCCCAGCAGGATTACGCCCCCCAGCAGGAATGGACACCGAAAAAACCCGGCAGCGGCGGCAAGAAATGGGACAAGAAACCCTGGGACAAGAACGGCAAGCGCGGTGATCGCGACCAACCACGTGCCCCGCGCGTCCCGGCCGCCGTCGAACCACCAACACTAGCCGCCTTGCGCACCTTGCTGCATCACCCACAACTGGCGGAAAAAGTAGAGGACGCCGGGCACTTCGCCGCCGAGGACCACAGCAATACGCAATTGCTGGTTGCACTCCTTGAAGCCGTGCAGAAGAACCCCAAGCTAAACTCTTTCCAGTTGATTGCACGGTGGCACGGTACCGAACAGGGGCGCCTGTTGAAGGCCCTGGCCGAGAAAGAATGGCTGATTGAGGGAGACAACCTTGAACAACAGTTTTTCGACACCATTACTAGCTTGTCCGCCCGCCAACGCGAGCGAAACCTGGAACAACTTCTGCGAAAAGCTCGCCAGAGCGAGCTAACCAGCGAAGAGAAAAACCAATTGCGCGACTTACTCAGCCGCAATGTTTGCGCATCAAACCCGACCTCAACTGGCGCGTGAGGTCACAGCTCAGGTATAATCCTCGGCTTGTTTTTTTGCCCGCCAAGACCTTCAGTGGATAGGGTGTTATGTCCGGAAAAGCGCAACAGCAGTCTCGTATCAAAGAGTTGATCCTATTGGGTCGTGAGCAGGGCTACCTGACTTACGCGGAGGTCAACGACCACCTGCCGGAGGATATTTCAGATCCGGAACAGGTGGAAGACATCATCCGCATGATCAACGACATGGGGATCAACGTATTCGAGGTTGCTCCAGATAAGGATGCCCTTATGCTGGCCGACGCCGATACCGACGAGGCGGCCGCTGAAGAAGCGGCCGCAGCGTTGGCAGCGGTCGAGACCGACATTGGTCGCACCACCGACCCCGTGCGCATGTACATGCGTGAAATGGGTACGGTAGAGCTCCTCACGCGTGAAGGCGAAATCGAAATCGCCAAGCGTATTGAAGAAGGCATCCGTGAAGTGATGGGCGCAATCGCGCACTTCCCTGGCACGGTTGACCATATTCTCTCCGAGTACACCCGCGTCACCACCGAAGGTGGTCGCCTGTCCGACGTCTTGAGCGGCTACATCGATCCGGACGACGGCATTGCGCCGCCTGCCGCCGAAGTGCCGCCGCCGGTCGACGCGAAAGCCGTCAAGGCCGACGACGAGACCGATGACGACGACGCAGAAGCGAGCGACGACGAGGAAGAAGCCGAAAGCGGTCCCGATCCAGTCATCGCAGCACAGCGTTTCGGCGCTGTGGCCGACCAGATGGAAATCACCCGCAAGGCGCTGAAAAAGCACGGCCGCAACAACAAGCAGGCGATTGCCGAGCTGTTGGCACTGGCCGAGCTGTTCATGCCGATCAAGCTGGTACCGAAGCAATTCGAAGGCCTGGTCGAGCGTGTTCGCAGTGCCCTGGATCGCTTGCGCCAGCAAGAGCGCGCGATCATGCAGCTTTGCGTGCGTGACGCCCGCATGCCGCGCACCGATTTCCTGCGCCAGTTCCCTAGCAACGAAGTCGACGAAAGCTGGAGCGATGCACTGGCCAAGGGCAAGAGCAAATACGCTGAAGCCATTGCCCGCCTGCAACCGGACATCATTCGTTGCCAGCAGAAGCTCAGTGCGCTGGAGGCCGAGACTGGCCTGAGCATCGCAGAGATCAAGGACATCAACCGTCGCATGTCGATCGGCGAGGCCAAGGCCCGTCGCGCGAAGAAAGAGATGGTCGAAGCGAACTTGCGTCTGGTGATCTCCATCGCCAAGAAGTACACCAACCGCGGTCTGCAATTCCTCGACCTGATCCAGGAAGGCAACATCGGCCTGATGAAGGCGGTGGACAAGTTCGAATATCGTCGCGGCTACAAGTTCTCGACTTATGCCACCTGGTGGATCCGTCAGGCGATCACTCGCTCGATCGCCGACCAGGCCCGCACCATCCGTATCCCGGTGCACATGATAGAGACGATCAACAAGCTCAACCGTATTTCCCGGCAGATGTTGCAGGAAATGGGTCGCGAACCGACGCCGGAAGAGCTGGGCGAACGCATGGAGATGCCTGAGGACAAGATCCGCAAGGTATTGAAGATCGCCAAAGAGCCGATCTCCATGGAAACCCCGATCGGTGATGACGAAGACTCCCACCTGGGTGACTTCATCGAAGACTCCACCATGCAGTCTCCGATCGATGTCGCCACTGTCGAGAGTCTCAAGGAAGCAACTCGCGAAGTACTCTCCGGCCTCACTGCTCGTGAAGCCAAGGTACTGCGCATGCGCTTCGGCATCGACATGAATACCGACCACACCCTTGAGGAAGTCGGTAAGCAGTTCGATGTAACCCGTGAGCGGATTCGTCAGATCGAAGCCAAGGCGTTGCGCAAACTGCGCCACCCGACGCGAAGCGAGCATCTGCGCTCCTTCCTCGACGAGTGACCTTCAAAACCCCCGGCCCTGCCGGGGGTTTTGCTATGCCCAGATAAAATCCCTTTCGTTACGCTCCCCTGCACCCTGTTGCCCGTCTACACTCGAATCATCCTCACCAAGCCATGACGAGACAGTGATGCCCAGACTGACGGCCGCGCTTTTGCTGTCATTAATAACCTGGACCGCAACAGCTGGCGCGTTGACGCTCACCGACGAGGAGCGCCGCTGGCTCAAGGACCACCCCGACCTGCACCTGGGTGTCGATGCCTCATGGCCGCCGTTTGAGTTTCGTGACGACCAGGGCCGCTATCAGGGCCTGGCTGCCGACTACGTCGACATCATTCGTGAACGGCTGGCCATCAAGCTCACCCCCATCGAGCCAGCCAGCTGGACCGCCGTGCTGGAGCAGGTCGCTCAGGGAAAAATCGATATTTTGCCGGGCATCATGTCCACGCCGGAGCGCCAGAATTACCTGGCGTTTAGCCGGCCTTACCTGGACTTCCCCATTGTCATCCTGGCCCACCGCGGTGGCGCCCAGCCGCACAACCTCAAGGAACTGTATGGGCTGAAAATCGCCGTGGTGAAGAACTATGCCCCCCATGAATTACTGCGCAACCACCACCCCGACCTGAACCTGGTGGCGCTGCCCAACGTCAGTTCAGCCCTGCAAGCCCTGGCCACCGACGAAGTAGACGCGGTAGTCGGCGATCTGGCTTCCAGTGTCTGGAGCCTGCGCCAACTCAAGCTCGAAGGCCTTTATGTCAGCGGGGAAACGCCGTACCGCTATCAGTTGGCAATGGCCGTCCCTCGAAACAATAAAATATTGGTCGGCATCCTGGACAAGGTCATGGCGGACATGAGCCCGGCCGAAGTTGCCGAGATCCAGCAGAAGTGGGTCGGCAATGTGCATGACTACCGCCAGCTCTGGTCAGATTTGCTGCTTTACGGCCTGCCTGCGTTGCTGCTCCTGGTCGGCATACTGGCGGTGGTGATTCGCATCAACCGCCGATTGAGCTCGGAAATCGCCCGGCGGGTCGAGCTGGAACAGGAGCTGCGAAGCAGCGAATACCATTACCGTGGGCTGGTGGAGAGCCTGTCAGCCATTGCCTGGGAGGCAAGGGTCAGCGACTTCACTTACAGCTACGTGTCACCCCACGCCGAAGACTTGCTGGGTTATCCCCTTTCCCATTGGCTGATACCGGGCTTCTGGCGCAACATCATTCATCCGGCCGACCTGATCCGTGCCCAGAACTACTGCGATCAAGAAGTGCTGGCGGGTCGCGACCACTGCGTCGATTATCGCGTGATCACCGCCGATGGCCGCTGCCTGTGGGTGCGCGACATTGTCAGCCTGATCGAACACGGGCACGAACCGCTGATGCGTGGGCTGATGATCGACATCAGCGAAGCCAAGCGCACCGAGGAAGCACTGCGCCTTTCGGAGCAGAAATTCGCCTCAGTATTCCGCCAGTGCCCGGACATCCTGGTGATGGCACGGTTATTTGACGGTTGCCTGCTGGAGGTCAACAAGGCCTTCGAAGAGCAGATCGGCCTGAGTGCCGCCGAGGTGGTGGGGCGCAGCGCAACCGAACTGAATATATGGGGCATCCCGGGCGTGGGTCCGGGCCTGTTGCAGCGCTTGCAGGCCGGCAGCATTCGCAACCTGGAAATGCCCTTCCGTCGTAGCAATGGCCAGATGTTCACCGGGCTGATCTCCGCCGAGCCCTTCGATCTCGACACGACGCCAGCCCTGGTCGTGGTGGTGCGGGACATCAGCCAGCTCAAAGAAACCCAGCAGCAATTGCAGACATCCGAAGAGAAGTTTGCCAAGGCGTTCCACGCCTCGCCCGATGGCCTGCTGTTGTCCCGGCAAAGCGACGGCCTGCTGATCGAAGTCAATGAAGGCTTCAGTCGCATTACCGGTTTCAACAGTGCCCTGTCGGTGGACCGCTCAACCCTGGACCTGGGCATCTGGGTCAACCTCAATGAGCGAACGCAGATGCTCGACCTGCTGAAGCGAGACGGCTTCGTGAAGGACTTCAGCTGCCATATCCGGCGCAACGACGGGCAGATCCGACTCTGTGAAGTCTCCAGTCGCCCGCTGCCCATCGGCAACGATGACTGCATGCTGACCATCGCCCGGGACATCACCGAACGCCATCTGATGCAGGAGAAACTGCAACAAGCCGCCACCGTGTTCGAAAGCACTGCCGAAGGCGTGCTGATCACCGATACGCAACAGCACATCAGCGCAGTGAACCGAGCCTTCACCGAAATCACTGGCTACAGCGAAACCGAAGCCTTGGGCCATACACCTCGCTTATTGGCTTCCGGCCTGCACGACAGCGCGTTTTACGCCGCGATGTGGCACCAGCTGACGGCCGAAGGGCACTGGCAAGGAGAGATCTCCAACCGACGCAAGAACGGCGAGCTGTACCCCAGTTGGCTGACCATCAGCGCGGTGCGCAATCGGGACCGACAGATCACCCATTTCGTCGCAGTCTTCGCCGATATTTCCAGCCTCAAACACGCCCAGGCCCGGCTCGATTACCAGGCCCACCACGACCCGTTGACGGGCCTGCCGAATCGCACGCTGTTCGAAAGCCGTTTGCTGGCGGCTCTCAATGGCCAGCAGGAAAACGGTAGCCAGGGTGCCGTGCTGTTCCTGGACCTGGACCGTTTCAAGCACATCAATGACAGCCTCGGGCACCCGGTCGGCGACCTGTTGCTCAAGGGTATTGCCGTACGCTTGCGCGAGCAGTTGCGCGACATCGACACCGTGGCGCGCCTGGGCGGCGACGAGTTCATCATCCTGCTGCCGGGCCTGCAACAGCCCAGCGATGCCGAGCACATCGCCCAAAAGCTGTTGAACTGCTTTGGCGCGCCGTTCCAGGCCGGCGAGCACGAGTTCTTCATCAGTGCCAGCATCGGCACCAGCCTCTACCCGCAGGACGGCTGCGACGTCGCCACGCTGGTGAAGAATGCCGACGCGGCGATGTACCGTTCCAAGGCCAAGGGACGCAACCGGGTGGAAAGCTACACCCGCGACCTCACCGCCCAGGCCAGCGAGCGAGTGGCCCTGGAGCATGAGCTACGGCGGGCGATTGAACGCAACGAGTTATCATTGTCCTTCCAACCCAAAATCAGCCTCGTCGACAACCAACTGGTGGGGGCCGAAGCATTAATCCGCTGGACTCACCCCACGTTTGGCGACGTCCCGCCGGAACACTTCATCCCCCTGGCGGAAGAAAACGGCATGATCCTGCAAATCGGCGATTGGGTGCTGGAGCGCGCCTGCCGGCAGTTATGCGAATGGAATGACGCCTACGACAGCCTCGGCTCCCTTTCGGTCAATCTGGCCGGGGCCCAGCTGCGCCAACCCAATCTACTGGGACGTATCGAACAACTGCTGCGCGAGCACCAGCTCGAACCCGGCTTATTGCAACTGGAAATTACCGAAAACTTCATCATGAGCCAGGCCGAAGAGGCCTTGACGGTGCTGCACCAGCTGAAAGAACTCGGTGTGCAATTGGCCATCGACGATTTCGGCACGGGCTATTCCTCCCTGAGTTACCTCAAGCGCCTGCCACTGGACATCCTCAAGATCGACCAATCCTTCGTCCGCGGCCTGCCCGACGACCCCCACGACGCGGCCATCGTGCGGGCAATCATCGCCCTGGGCCGCAGCATGCAATTCACCGTCATCGCCGAGGGCGTCGAAACCCTGGCCCAGCAGCAATTCCTGACCGAAGAAGGTTGCGAACAGATCCAGGGTTACATCGTCAGCCTGCCCCTGTGCGCCGATGAGTTTGCCGCAACGTTTCTTCGCATGACCGTTTCGGATTTTTCGGATAGCACAGCCGAGAAACCGCCGTTATAATCCGCGACCTACTGAGGGCCTATAGCTCAGTTGGTTAGAGCAGAGGACTCATAATCCTTTGGTCCACGGTTCGAGTCCGTGTGGGCCCACCAACTCCAAAGCCGCGCATTGCGCGGCTTTCGCGTTTCTGGCGGAACCATCGCGGATACAGTCCTATGGTCTAAAGGTACAAATTAGGTACAGTGCGGCTTCGCTTGCACGCCTTTGGAGTCCTTCAGATGGCCACAATCGTCAAAACCCCTGCCGGCACCTGGAAGGCCGTCATCCGCAAAACCGGATGGCCGACCAACGCCAAAACCTTCCGCACTAAGCGCGACGCCGAGGACTGGTCACGACGCACCGAAGACGAAATGGTGCGCGGCGTGTACATCCAGCGCAGCGGATCCGAGCGACTTACGCTCGAAAAGGCGCTCCAGCGCTATCTCCGTGAAGTGAGCCCTACCAAGAAGCCGACTACACAGCGAGCAGAGGCCACCAAGGCGCAGCAGTTGATACAGCATCTGGGCAAGTATTCCCTCGCAGCGTTATCGTCCGAAGTGATCGCCAATTATCGCGACACCCGACTGGGCTCACTCACCAACCGCGGCAATCCCACGAGTAACAATACGGTGCGGCTGGAGCTGGCTTTGCTTAGCCATCTGTTCACGGTTGCGATTCAAGAGTGGGGGCTCGGATTAACCTTTAACCCAGTGCTCAATATTCGTAAGCCGAGCCCAGGCGAAGGTCGAAATAGACGCCTCATGGCTGATGAGGAAAAACGCCTATTGGCAGCAGTGAACAAGCACAGCAACCCCATGCTGGGGTGGATTGTCCAGATTGCCTTGGCAACGGGCATGCGCGCTTCTGAGATCGCGAGCCTACGTCGCTCACAGATTGATATCCAAAAACGGATAGTGCGGCTCTCAGACACGAAAAACGATAGCGCTCGTACCGTCCCTCTGAGCAAATTAGCTACCGAAGTATTTCGTACCGCCCTGGCGAATCCGGTACGTCCTATCGATTGTGATTTGGTCTTCTTCGGCGAACCAGGAAAGGACCAAAAGCGTCGCCCTTATGCGTTCACGAAAATCTGGGGCACGATCAAGAAAAAGGCTAACGTACCCGATTTCCGCTTCCATGATCTTCGACACGAGGCTGTCAGCAGGCTTGTCGAGGGAGGACTTTCTGATCAGGAGGTTTCCGCGATCAGCGGTCATAAATCGATGCAGATGCTCAAGCGCTATACGCATTTACGTGCCGAGGATCTGGTGCGTAAGCTCGATCAGTTTGGCTGAGTTCCCGACCTTAAAAGAGAATGTAGCAGCTATCCGGCTGCTGCCTTCTATTGTTTTCCTTCTGTTATATTGTGTTTTCTTTAGTTTTCCTGTGTTTTTTAGTTGTTACCAATTTGTTTTTCAACACAGCCACACTCCCGTTGGCGACAACTTCCCAGCAAACCCCTATATTTACTGTCACCAAACTTAATTGATAGCTTTCTCCGAACATTACAAATGATACGTAAGCCAACGTAACTACGGAGAAATATATGACTTCCGAACAATACCTTTTGGACCGGTTTGGTCCGTTGATGAGCATGGCTCAAGTCGCAAACTTGTTGGACCGTTCTGCAGACGGATTCAGAGTAGCGATGTACAGCGACTCAGAACTCTCCAGAAAGCTGAAGCCTGCGGTTGTTCGCGTTGGGCGTCGAGTCTACTTCCGCACTCTGCAAGTCAACCAGGCACTGTCTCTTGATACCCCAGCTCTTCAGGCCTGAACATGAGCTACAGGACTATAGACTGGGTTTATAACCAGCAGCTACCTGCGCAAGACAAGCTCATTCTCGTTTATATCGCTAAGTGCGAAAACGAACAGGAGCCCTGTTTTGCCAGCGTAAAACTGTTAGCTGCTAAATGCGGCGTTTCGGCCCGAACAGTACAAAGGATCTTGAAGAAGCTCTGTGAAGCCGGACTTGTCTCCTCTACTCCACGGTTTAGAACTGACGGCTCACAAACCAGTAACTTCTACACTATTAACGTTGAGCAGGATGTCACAGCTATGTCACCCCCCCATGACATTCAACTGACAGGGGGGGATGTCAGCCGGGTGTCACCGCCCGACGCCACGCAGATGTCACGCCTTGAACTACCAAATAAAACCAAATCAAAGCCACTACTACCTTCGGACACGTCACCCAGGCATCTGGTTTATCCACAAGGGTTGACGAAGCACTCCAAGGATTCAGTTGGCAGGATCCTGCAAGGAATCCCCACCGATGCCGCCCAGACGCTTCTGGATGAACTGGCCGGGGCTATGGCCGCAGGTTTCATCAAAAAGGGACCTGAATACTGGCTCTCTGGGGTAGCGATGAAATATCGGGCCGGGCAATTCAAACCGAACCTTGGTTTGGAGATAGCAAAAAACAGAAGACCTCAGGCGAGCCTTCCCTCACCAAACAAGCCGCCTGCAAGCGACGTGAAAGTGGACCGAGGAGTGGGGAACAGATTCCTCGCCCAGTTACGACCACAGCGAACGCCATGATGACGTTTTTTAAGAACTCTAGGCCTCTCCGCGCTCCGCTTGGGCAACCCCTTCGGTTGCACCCCGCGTCCTATCCTTGCCGGACTGGCGGCAGGGGCAGGTCCTGCGGCTTCGCCTGGTTCCTACCCCTGGCGCTAGGCTTGGACGCTTGCAGCTGTATCAAGGATAAAGGCTGCGCCCATCATCCTCGCCCGTTCGGTGCTCGCCCTGAAGGGCTCCGCTCCGCTGCGGCCTCCGGTGATGCCCTTGACACATCTTCCAGCTCAGACGGCGCTGTAGAGCGTACAAAATCACTCAAATCCAGATCGCCGTCTACAAAAGCCTGAGCGCGAGCTTCATCTTCGGTGCTTAGGCTGTAACCCGAAAGCTCGGTCGATGCTCGAGCATAATCGACCGCTTCCTGCCTTCGCTTCCGCTCTTCGTCGGTAATGGTATTGCGTAGCTTCATTTGATCACTCCGAAACACCGACAGATTAATAACAAGACAAATTCAGCGCGGACTCAGTGGGTCAAGGGCGGCACCACAAGCCGCAGCCCGCGAAGCGGGACCGGGTGAGGATGCCGGCGCAGCGAACCCTTGACGCGCTTTTCACGATGACCCTATTGGCTGGGTTGCGGGAGGCGTTATCCCCGCAGCCCTGCCACCCGGCGAGGGGCAGGAAGTCCAGAGGGGCAGAGCCCCTTTGGGTAAGCCCGCCAGGGCGCGCAGGGCAAACACACATGCAGCCAGAGGAAGTCGATGGAGGACGATTAGCCTTGTCCAATCCTTCCACCTTTCGCATGTCCCCAATTCTTGCCTAAGTTTTGCATTACGTGTTGCCGGTAAGCTGGATTCCAGAGGGTATTACCCGCCACCAAATGATTTGTACGTCCAGCTGTCACCATCATGCCGGACTCCATATCACGCCGCGTACTCGGAGCATTCATCAACCGAGCAGCAGTTCGAATAGGCGAGGCAGCGCCCTGAGCCATCGCGCGCAGCGTGACTGCCGCACTACTGATCCCACCGGCAAGCTGCCCTGCAACTGAGTTCGCCTCACCCAGCAGCCAGAACATGACAATGGTGAAGGTGATCAGAACCAGAGACGTGAACAGTGGATTTTGCTCGCTATCCAGGTCAACGCTGTTTATCAGCGCATCGAACCCTTTGAATGCCAGCCCTACAACAGCCGCCATGAGGGCGATACGCAATACATAGGTCATAACCTGGCCAAACCAGCTATCGAAGAAACGAGCAGTGGCAGGCCACATCAAAGCGATGAGAAAGAAAGGGCCTATACCGAGCATGATCGTTAACCCCGCCTTAGCAACAACGATCATTCCGCCAGCCGGAATACCCAGCAAGCCGGTTGCTACCGCAATGATGCCGGCATTGAAATACTCACCAAATGCCATGCCGATTTCCGACCAATCACGATTGGCCGCCCGCTCCCAAAGGTCACCAGCGATTCCCCATCCTCGACCTAAGGCGTGATCTACTACTTGATACACGGATGTGGCCTCCCCGCCAGAGGAACCCGTGCCGGCAAAGGCCGAAGTGAAGCCCACCTCCAAGGACCGAATGCCCCCGACAATCCATTCCATATACATGTCAGCATTCAGCGCAAATGCTGCGATCAAAATGAGCTTGGCGCAGGTTTTCAGAAAGGTGGACATCGGCGCTTCGATATACCCCCAGCCGATCATGTAACCCATGACAGTCAGGTAAAGCGTGGTGCCCCCAAGCGCGAACAGCGTAAACATCGTAAACATCGTAATGACGTTGCCGGCGGTTTGGCTCACGAATGCATTCAATGCAGTATCGAGAAAAGCCCCGATGAACTGAAAAATCATTGGCCCTTCCATGTTCACTCTCCCTTCTTGTCGAGATCGACTGCACCTGGGGTGAGCCATCCGCGTCGGGCATTGGCTTTTTCGTTGTCGGCCTGCTGCGCATTAACGCAGTTCGGCGAAGCGGCCAATTCGCCAGGACTGGCTTTACATTTGGCAACCATCGCCTTTCTTTCCGAGTCGTGCTGTTTGTACCAGTCGACAGTTTGCACGGGGGTGTTTTCGCCACATCCAGCCAGTCCTAGGGCGATCAGCAGAGTTAGGAAAAAACCTCTCATTTCCGCACCTCCTGCTTTTCTACATCGATCACAACACCTCGACTCGACCCATGACGAGCCTCATGTTGCTGCGCGAAATTCAAAGCGTAAGCAAGCTCAGCAGCATCGATGATGCGGAGCGTCGCGACAGTTCGCAGGGCGCTTTCCCGAGTGCCAGCCCAATGCCCAGCGAAGCGACTTCCAGAATCGCGTAACGCCAGCGCTGCACCACCTAAACACCCAACTGAAAGAAAGGCGGCAAGCACCGGTGAAACCGGTCCTTCCTGGTACGGCAATGGAATCCCGAACCAATCGACCGCTGCGATTACGAAGGGCAAAAATGCGAGCGATGCAACGAGGATGTCAGTGTGAACCAACGCAGGTGCGCGACGGCCCACCTCCCGAAGGAAGCCCATCTTGTCGATGCAGATCCAGAAACGGCGCATGGCTAGCAAGAGGAAAAAACAGACTGCCAGAATGGGAAGCTGAATGAATGAAATCATGACGCGTCCCCCTCAGTTCAGGTTGTTCGATGCATTCGGCTGTATCCAACCACGTCGGGCATTGGCCTGGGCGTTGAGCTCCCGCTGCCGTTGTTGCTGCAAACGGTCATCAGCCTGCGCCACCATCTGAAACATCTGAAGCTTGGTTTGCTCGTTCTGGATTTTCGCTTGTTCAATCGCAATCCGGCCTTGTAACTCCGCGATGGCCTTCGGATCTTGCGTCGCATTGATACGCGACATCAGCCCATCGATTTGCGAAAGCCGGCTTTTAGCCGCGTCGTAGGCATCAAGGGCAACCGCTTTGTCTTGCGACGGTTTGACCGCCCGCGCTTCACACGCCCGTTGCACGTCGCGGGAGTTGATGAAGCTGCAGCTATCAAATGTCTTGTTGGCGGCATAGACCTGTTTACCGCGACCAGTCAGACCGGCATAACCACCGTCCCTCACGGAGTCGTAGACCTGTTGCCAGTCTCGCGGCAGGTAATCACGTAGAGTTGGGTTGTCCATGATGCTGCCCATTCCACGCGATCCGGTGATCGACTGGTACTGCTGCTTCATCTGGTCAATCTGCGACGTCATCTGCTCGACTTGCTGCGCCCAGCGCGCAGTGTTGGCCGAGAACTCGGCCATGGTCATCGGCGAGTCACTTGCCTGGGTGGTTACTGTTACAGGTATTTGCGCGAAGGCTACTGAAGGCATTGCAATGCCTACAGCCAAGAACCAAGAGGGTAAGGGATTTTTCATATTCGCCACTCCAAAGGTAGGGGGCGAACGCAGGATCGTACTGTTCCGATCTGTCGGTCTGTTTAGGAACCGCGCCCGGCACGCTGAGCGTTCTTGGGGCGACTAGGCGGCCATTCTGTTCTTGGCGGTCAGGCCCTTCTTCTCAGGCCGGCACCCGGTACGCGCGAGGCGTTCTTGGGGTAGAACAACGTTCGTTAGAAGACCAAAACTATTCATTCTGGCGTGCGACATTTTCCCATTTTGGCTAGAAGATGTCGATCACGCAAAAACGTTTAGCCAGCAATTTGCTCGCAGTTTTACTGAGCACCTCCCTCTGTCGAAAACTTCGTCATGACGAAGAAATGCAAAGGTATGAGGACTAGTGCAGGATAGGCAACCCGCCGGTAAACTACCCCGGTAGTTTTGGTATTGCCCTCGCCGGGGCCTTCGTGATTGAAGGGGCTAGTTGGATATGGAGAAAGGGAAGACGTCGAAGTCCGCTCAGTACCTGGACGTGTACTTGGGTGCGCTCAAAGAGCCATGGACCGATTACTGCAAGGCCCTAGGGAAGAAGCCGGGAACCGCCATCAAAGAAGCAATCGAGCAACAGCTGGCGAAGACCACAGTAAATCCACCACCGAAAACCTATCACCAGACACAGAAGGCATCCGTCTCCGAGCCCAAGGTGCGTTTTGAAATCCTGCTGACCGACTCCGAGAAACGCGCAATCCGAGAACGCTCGAATATTGAGCGTTGTTCAATGCGCCGCTGGATTGTAGATGCTATCCGCACAGGGCTGACCCATGAGCCCCAATTCAGCATGTCCGAAATCGATGACCTGGGTGAATCTAATTATCAATTACTCGCCGTGGGGCGAAATCTCAACCAGATTGCTCGGCGCTTGAATGCAGGTCAGTATGAACCGATCACCGTCGAGCGGATCGAAGCGCTTAGCCGTCTGATAGAAAGGCATACGGATGTCGTGAGTGATGCGATTCGAGCAAGCTTGGAACGGTGGAGCATCGTTCCCAAGACTTAAGTTCGGGGCTCTCTAAACTAGCAGCCATAAGCCGTTGTCAGCAGGCTTGGCGGTCGCAGTAGCACACACGATCAGATTGGAACGACCTACCTTGATAGCTAGCGATGCAATGCTATCGTGCCATTACGCTAAATTTCGGTATCATTCGGCTAACGTAGGCTCTCCGAAAGGCTGAGAAATGGACCTCACCCCTATCATCGCCCTGGTCTGGGGCATGCTGATCTGGTTTATCCCAGCCGCAATTCTGATTGCGCTGCTCAAGTCGCTGCGGGTCGAGACTCATATTGGCAAATTAATCGTTTGCTTTTCCGCTCATTTGCAACTAAACGAACACATCAACCGCCGCCTACATGGCGTCACTCTAAATACGCCTGTCGGTTGCTCTCGACCTATGAAGTCTTTATATGGAATGAGAAGCGTGATCGACTGGATTTTTGGCCGCCGCCGAGTTTCCTGGATTAATGAATTTAAAAATTTAAAATCTGGACACTTCAGCCATGGCCAAATAGGCAGTACAGAGTGGCGACTCAAATATACATACGATGCTGAAAGTGAACTCACTTTAATATAAGCAGCAAACGGATGACACGTGAACAAATGAAAAAAGCGACCGCTTCATTTCGACCTAAGGCAAGAATAATGGAGCTGCTCGGCGAGCAGCTTATAAAAAATCATACATTGGCGCTCTTTGAACTTGTTAAAAATTCGTATGACGCAGACGCATCGAAAATAGATCTAAAGCTAGTCAATGTCGACAAGAAAGATGGCGAGATCATAGTCGAAGATGATGGCTATGGAATGAGTTTTGAAACTGTAACAGATGTTTGGATGGAGCCAGCTCACGGGCACAAGTTAGAAAAAAGAACCAAGGGTATTCGAACAGATAAAGGAAGATTGCAAGTTGGGGAGAAGGGAGTAGGACGTTTTGCTGTACACAGGCTCGGCACTAAAATTTTCATGGTAACAAGAGCCGAAAATCAGCCCGAAGTAGTAGTTGACATCGACTGGGAGAAGTTCTCAAAAGCTGAATATCTTGACCAAGCCAAGGTTTCGATTTTTGAGAGATCTCCGGAAACCTTTTTAGGCAATAAAACCGGCACTTATATTAAAATATCAAATCTCAAGCAAAGCTGGAAACGTGGGGATATAAGGAGGTTGTATAGATCGGTAAAGGCTATGACACCAGCACCTCTTGAAATCAAACCTAAAAAAGGTAAAAAGGAAGACGCCTTTGAAGTTAACTTCACAGTTACCCCTGATAAAAATTGGCTAGACGATTTATTTGATCCTGTTCTCGCTGAAAGCCAAAGTCTTTTTAGTTTTGACTTCGAACTCTCAAACGACGGCCTTCACTATACATATAAATATACTCCTTATGCGTCAATAGAAGCTGATTACAAGGGGGTAGTTGAAAGTAGAACCATCCCAATAAATCTTGAGTCTTTTGAGTTTTTCAGATTCAGGTTACCTGAGGATGGCGAGAATTGGCGCGAAAGAAAAAAAAGGCCGCACAAGCCGAACTTATATAGGACTATTCCGCCAGAAAACCCTGGCCTGGGTATCGGCACAATAAAAGGTAGGATAATAGGCTTTGATTTTGACAAAGAAATTCTGCGCTACATCAAAGATGAGGCGGGAGGCCTGGAGGAGTATGTCAAGCAGCAAGGAGGCATAAAAGTTTATCGAGATGGACTGCGCGTGTATAACTATGGTGAACCAGGTGACGATTGGCTAGGTCTGGACCATCGTAGAATTCAAAGCCCTACCAAGAAGTTCGGTAGCAAACAAATTATTGGAGAGCTGCACCTGGAGCTTGACGGCAGTCCAGACCTACAAGAGAAGACAAATCGAGAAGGCTTTGTTGAAAATGATGCATACAATGAACTCGTGTATGCGATGCTTTGCATCATTTCTCAATTTGAAGCTGAGAGAAATAAAGACAAACGCAAACTCAAGGACGCTCTCAACACCTCTCCAGGTACACCGCACGGAAAAAAGAAAGAAAGCATAGAAGATGTGCTAAACGAACTGGAGCAATCCGTACTTAAAAACAAAGATCTGGATCAACAAATAGGACACTTGGTCAGAGGTGTGGGAAAAAGTTACAGAGAAACCAGGGATATTATGCTTTCTGCCGCAGGGGCGGGTCTTGGTTTGGTAACTGTGTTCCATGAGTTAGAGCGCGGCGTAAAAGGACTTAACTCATCCATTTCTGAAGGTGCCCCTCTGGAACAGCTTAAACAAATGTCTAATGAGCTTGTTTCGATTCTGCAAGGTGCAATGTACATGGTTAGCAACAAGAGAATGGAGGAAATAAATGCCTCTACTCTGGTCCAGTATGCTCTCCTGACTCAGCAGCGACGATTTAATAGGCACAAAATACATTTTTTGGATGGTTTTAAAAATTCGCCCCATCTTGACTTTAAAATAAAAGGCATGAGAAGGATGTTAACGTCTGCACTCGTAAACATTATAGATAACGCTATATATTGGCTCGATGAAGTGCAGACCGATAAATACATATGGATTTCGCCTTCTCTTGAGCTTGAGTCCCCATCAATTATCATTGCCGACAATGGGCCTGGCTTTATTGATGAGCCGATAGAGCTGATTCAGCCATTCCACACAAGGAAACCTGCTGGCATGGGCATTGGACTCTATTATGCTGACATGGTAATGAAGTCCCACGCCGGACGGCTCTCGTTCCCTGATTCGGACGCAATTGAAAGACCTAAAACTATAACCGGAGCCTGCGTTGGCTTGGTATTTAACAAGGAAGGATAGTATGCACAGCTCCGGTCACTCTTTAGTTATCGATGACAAATACGACGATGGGATGCTTATTTGTTCCAGGTTAATTGAAAACTTAACGCCTTGTTATTTTTTTCAATATGATGAACAGCGTCTCCTAGAGCGTCGGCAGCAAGATAGGCCAAAGCTAACTGGAGTGCGGTTGATCTTTCAAGATTTGGCACTCACCTCTCAGGGCGAACCAAGTAAGACGGACTATGAGGCTGCGGCCCTCACTATTGAGTCCATCGTGTCCGAGCTGAATGGCCCATGGCTTCTTGTGACTTGGTCGACTTGGGCGGGCGCTGAAAACCAGTTGGGCACCCAAAAAGCACAAGAGGTTTTTGATCATTTACGTGATTCTCTAGCTCCAGGCTTACGCCCCTTCGCATTTGTTGTGTTAGACACAAAACCAAGATACAGCAGATCAGGGATGCATGGGGACGTACAACGTATTTCTGATATTAGTTCGGAACAGCTACAAGAACTTTCACAGCATATAAGCCAAAAAGTGGAAAGATATCCGGCCACAAGCGCGCTGATAGATTGGGAGTCAGAAGTTTTCCGAGCAATTTCTGAGACAGTATCAGAAATAACAAGCTTCATCCAGCCTGGGGAATACTTTGACGCAGACCTAGGAAGTGTGCTTCGCGAAATGGCTCTTGCTGAAATAGGAAAAAACGTCGATCCTCAAAGTCTCTCAAAAGGTCTAAAAGAGGTTCTTTCATCAATTTTGAGAGATAAAATTAAATCAACTGCAAATGGACTCGAAAACTTTGAGGAAATTGACGACCAGAAGATATTGAGACTTGAAGACTGGAAAGCTAAAACCAACAGAATTATACACCAGGAGCTTTCGCCACCACCTCCAGCCTTGCCGCCTGGCAGCCTATTGGACTTCTCCCATAATCTTGAATTACTACCTGGCGCCATAGACTCCCCTAAAGAACTAAATAGCTTCATAAGGAAAAACTTCTTTCAGTTCGGGGCAGGCGATTGTAGTAAGGCAAGAAAAAATGAGGTTAGCGAGGCCTGCTCCTTCATTGCGTTGGATATCACCCCTCCATGTGACCACGCACAGACAAAATCTACGTGGAATAAATATATAATCGGCATCTCGGTGCCCGAGCAATATATTGATTACTGTAGAATGATAGACAAAAAAACAGGGGAGCGAACCGACAAGCTGCTCGGAGAATATTTGGTGTGCCTTCCTGAAATGATGAATCCAGATGGCCCAAAATACTTTCTTGTATTCAACTCAAGGCTGACACTTTCCATCGACACAGACAAAGCAAACTCAACGTTTGCAGATCATTATAAAGGTCGTCTTCGGGAACAAATGCTCGGTGATTTAACAAGCTGGCTAATTCGCCAGACGACCCGCCCCGGGATAGTTGAGCTTAGATAAAAAAGCCCCTCTCGCTGAGGGGCCCTTTTTAAGCGGCTTTCAGCGCCAGCTTTTGTTGCATTAAAGATCTTACTATTGCCTCCATCACCGGCGAGCACACGGCATTGCCCATCAACTTAACTTTTTCGCGTCTTGTCACGTTAGGAAACTTGTAATGATCAGGGAAACCCATAGCTTTACGAAGCTCATCCGGCTGTAGCATACGCATCATGTAACCTTCAGGCGTCGGTTTTACATATGCGAAACGATCAATTGTAGTAACCGTACGTAACGGCTCATCCATGCGTTGCCATCCACCGCCGCCGTCTGAACCGTAATAAACGATAAGGAAAGGCTGTTGCTCTCCTATCTCGGCTATAGCCCTATCTGCCCGCGCCAGGGTGTCTTTAGCACGCCCAGGGCTTTTCAGCGGTGTCATGTTGTATGTCCCTTCGGGGGCCATAATGTCCCATACATTTCTGAAAAAGTGGTTTAAAGGCAGAATAGGCTGAGGCTGGCCACGTAACTCTGCAATCATGAATAAGCGTCGGCGGCGCTGAGCTACGCCATAATGAGAGGCGTCAATTATCTGTTCATGCACCTTGTATTTGAGCTTTTCGAGTGCTTTTTTGAGTTCACCATAGCGCGACCATGGCTTCATATGCACTACGTTCTCCAGGGTTATCCACCGTGGTTTCATTACCTTGGCGTAACGGATAACCTGGAAAGCGGTGTCACGACTCTCGTCCGAACGCGGTTTACTACCGCGGGCACAGGTGTGATGAGTGCATTCAGGCGATGAGATCAGTAAATCGATCGGGCCAGTTTTCTCAAGTACCTTCTTGGGTGTCAGCTTGCGAAGGTCCTCCTCAAACACATGCGCACCTGGAAAATTGAGGCGAAAGGATTCGACTGCTGGTCCCCAGAGATCGACCCCTCCGACGATGGTAGCTCCACCCTCACGAGCCCCTAGACTGGCGCCGCCAGCACCGCAGAACATGTCAAATGCGCGTATCTGATCCATTGGAAAACATTTCCTTTTATCGTTTCAACCAGGTTACCAGGTTGACGGCACCATTCAAGTTGTTATGAACAAGGACAGTGCGAAAAATGAGCAGCAATCAAGGTTTTTCTCTCAGT
Source organism: Pseudomonas sp. RL_105y_Pfl2_101 (assembly GCF_963970585.1). Lineage (NCBI taxonomy): Bacteria > Pseudomonadati > Pseudomonadota > Gammaproteobacteria > Pseudomonadales > Pseudomonadaceae > Pseudomonas > Pseudomonas sp. RL_105y_Pfl2_101. The sequence goes on along the minus strand of NZ_CAXAPG010000029.1, from coordinate 3,910 downwards.
GAACTCGAGTCCGCAGACCTGATAATTGACGCCTGCTATTCCGGGAGCCGGAAGGGAAACGCAGGCGACGAACCGCTGACACATTTACTGAAGGTCAGCAATGAGGGTGGTTTCCGTATCAGAGGAAAGCGAGAGGATCCGTTACTGATCACCCTGGTGTCTAGCCTTGAGGATCTGGACTGGCCTGATGAGCTGGATTTGTCGACCGGCACTTTCACTTATTACGGTGACAACAAGGAGCCTGGACGCAAACTGGATCAGACCAAGCGCTATGGAAATAATCTGCTTGAGCTAATCTTCGAGAACCTGCATTCCGGCCAACGCGAGCGTATCCCTCCAATTCTGGTCTTCACCAAAGCCGGAATTTATCGGGACAAGATCTTTCGCGGCTTGGTCGTTCCAGGAACCATCGGCAGCACCCACAATGATGATTTGATCAGCATCTGGCACACCAGTGAGGGGCAGCGCTTTCAAAACTATCGGGCGACCTTCACTATCTTGGATATCTCCAGAATCCCGCGTAAGTGGCTTAGCGATATTATCAACCATTCAGTCCGTGGAATCGACAGCAAGCATGCCCCAAAGGAGTGGAAGACGTGGGTTCAGAGTGGTCGATACAAGCCTCTGATTAGTAAGCGCACTCAGCCAGTTCGGACGAAGGCAGAGCAACTGCCCTCCGGCGCTTCAGAACTTCGGATGCTTCAGACGCTCCATGGCTACTTCCAGGAAGACCCATATGCCTTCGAGATGTGTGCAGCTCACTTGGTGAGGCAGTGCCTGCCGGATACGGTCGAACTAGATCTGACCAGACGCTACCGGGATGGAGGACGCGATGGCATCGGCAAGTTACGCATAGGGCGGCCAGAATCATCGGTTCTAGTGGACTATGCGATTGAAGCGAAGTGCTACGAGCCGCAAACCTCGATAGGCGTGAGTAAGGTTTCCCGGTTGATATCACGATTGCGGCATCGTCAGTTCGGGGTACTAATCACCACATCCTGGGTGAATACACAAGCCTACAAAGAGATTGTGGAGGATGGGCATCCAGTGATGATTCTTTCAGGGAGGGACATTGTAGAGTTGCTGAAAGAGGCCGGAGTGCAGAATGCCACCGACCTGACCAAATGGCTCAAGGCAAGCTTTCCCATCGAGCGAGGTTGAACATGTGCGCCGATATCGTCTCGCCGGAACAACGCTCCCAAATGATGAGGCGTATCCGCGGCAAAGATACGAAGCCGGAGATGATCGTGCGTTCAGCCTGCCATGCGATGGGCCTGCGCTTCCGATTACATCGCAAAGATCTGCCTGGATCGCCTGATCTGGTGTTCCCAAAATTTCGCCTGTGCCTTTTTGTACATGGTTGCTTCTGGCATCGCCATGCAGGTTGCCAATACGCATACACGCCCAAAACTCGTGTCGAGTTTTGGTTAGCAAAATTCACCAAAAATGCGGCGCGAGACCTGGAAGTGGAAAAAGCCTTGCATGCTCAGGGATGGCGCACTGAAATCATATGGGAATGTGAAGCGAAGAATCTGAAGTTGCTACGGAAGAAACTTCAATTTATCTTCCCTGAGCAATGCCTCGCCAAGCAGCTTTTCAGTTCTTCGGCTATCGAATCCATTCTAGATCCAAATGCAGCAAGACCAGCGAGTGAGAGGCAGGAATGACCTCCGCACTCAGAGGCTTCGTAAGATGGGCTTTTTTGGGAGCCCGCCAACCCCAGTCAAGACGTACAGGGCTCTGATTAGTTAGCACTGACTCAGTACACCAGCGGTACAATCTCCAGCTTCTATGCATTTCGCAAAATTACGTGAAACACGAATACACATGCTAGTTTCAGCTCACTGTACCTACGCAAACCTACCCACGACTTCACTAGGCTTACAGTGTGTCCAAGCAACTCATAATCCTTTGGTCCACGGTTCAAGTCCGTGTGGGCCCACCAACTCCAAAGCCGCGCATTGCGCGGCTTTCGTGTTTCTGGATGGACCACCACAGATACAGTCGCTTAGACCTATCGGAAGTCACCGACGTCTACAAGCATCACGCGAAATACTTCTGGGCTTCTGCACGTGGTGAGCGCACCGAGGGGCATCCCGACTATCATCCGCCGCCTTCAGGCTCGCGAGAGAGGTGCGGCGGGATTCCGCGATTGCAGTTTGATTGCACGCCCTTAACCCTCAGCGCAATGCAGAAGTTGTCGACGGAGCTTTACACGGTCACAGCATTCCCCGGCCAGTGCCTCGTGCGAAGGCGCCTCGGCCTAACGTCTCCATAACCGACGCGCTCGAGGTGTTGTTACCGGGGAGTTGGCTTACTGGCGATGAGCCCCGTGCAGACGTCAAATTCCCCGGGGCCTCACATCAAAGACCGTTTGCATCTTAGTCACCGCTTGTAGAAAATCATCGGCTTTTTGCATGAATGGATACGCGCATGAAGTTCGAGAAGACCACGCAGTACAGGTCCGAGCAAGGGATCGTCTTCAATCTGTCTCAAATCACCCTCATGGAAAGCGACCGAGGTCGCCTGCGCGAGCTGCACTTTGGCGAAGCGAAACGCGCCCATTACCAAGTCAACAGCATGGTCGTCGATATGTACGACCGAATGCAGGCTCGAAACCTGCCATGCCTGCTGACAGTCTGCATTTCCAATCCCCTCATCCGGCAGCAAGCCGATGCTATCACCACTATGCGCGGCAACGTCGCCAAGGGAATTGCTGCGGCCTCAGGTGGCGTTGCCGGGAAAGTAGGTGCGTTGGGCGGGCCGCTCATTGGCTGGGCTTCAGGTACAGTCGTGACGGCAGGTGTCAACTGGTACCTCAAAGGGGCCCTGCCGACCCTGCATGCAGGTGACGTGCTGGCCAGCATCGAGGGAGAGGTCCATGGCGGGATTGGCCCACAGCGCTCTGTCGTGACGCTGGTCATCAAGGTCTGAGGAACTGCACATGCCCTACATCATGCAAACTGTCGTCCTTCTGGTGCTGGGCGCGATCCTCGTTCAGTTTCTGAAACCATACCCGCTGCGCAAGTGGCTGGGTTTGGCGCTGCTGGCAACGGGCTTGGTCAGCATCTTCAAGGTTGGTGAGCAGCAGGTGCTGGGCTTTGACCTGGAGCTGCTAGCACTGCTGGCCGTGCCGCTGGGCGTGGTGCTTTTCCTGACGCGGCGGCGGTTCACGGAGGCGCACTGAAGCCCTGGCACGATTTCTCGGTGCCGTCTCTGGCCCCCGCCTGGCGCACACTGGCTTTACCTGCCATTGGCTATTTCGCACGTGAGAGCCTGTAACATGCTCGCCATCGAATGCCTGTGCCGGAGCCCCACTTTGACTGACACCCGCCCTCCCGTCCTCGACGAAATCGACCGTCAACTGATCGCGGCGCTGCAAATCAACGCCCGGGAAAGCATCGCCATGCTCGCCCGGCAGCTGGGTATCGCCCGCACGACCGTGACCTCGCGGCTGGCGCGCCTGGAAAAGACCAAGGTGATTACCGGATATGGCGTGCGCCTGGGGCAACGAGTGATTGACGGCGGCTTGCAGGCTTACGTCGGTATCAAGGTCCAACCGCGCTCCGGCAAGGACGTGCTGCGACGCTTGAGCGCCATGGCCCAGGTGCAGCAGCTGTGCGCCGTCAGTGGAGAGTTCGATTATGTCGCCTGGTTGCGCACGGACTCGCCGGAACAGCTGGACCAGTTGCTGGACCAGATTGGCAGCGTGGACGGAGTGGAGAAGACCACCACCTCGATCATCCTCAGCAGCAAGATCGATCGAGGCCAACCAGTCTAAACTGCGCATTCCACGCCATCCGGCCACTCAGTCCACCAACATCCGGCCACCTATTCCACGGTCATCCGGCCGGGCAGTCGGAGCGCAGCGACGCAGGTTTGCATTGTTAGTCTGAAGTCTCTGTCGCCG
>NZ_CAXAPG010000028.1:0-80676 GCF_963970585.1 Pseudomonas sp. RL_105y_Pfl2_101 | reverse complement strand
ACTCGGTGACCGCACCGTGGAAGGTGCGCAGCGGCTTGATCACCGGCGGTTTGAAGCCCTTCGGTGTCGGCGGTGGCGGCAGCGGGTACAGGCTGAAATGCGCGCCCTGGTTGAGCAGGTCGGTGGCGGCCAGGTCGCGCTCGGTGCAGGTGAACTCGATGCGGTAATGGTAGGGACGACTCAGGTGCTCTTCGCCGACGAAGGCCAGGACGTCGAGGCGGGCTTTGAGGTTGTAGACGCTGAGGGTGTGGCGGCTGTGGTCGAAGAAGGTTGGGCGCTGGTCAGGCATGCTGATCACTCCAACGGTGTCCCATCGCTTGTTTCAGCGAGGGGGACAAAACCTTGTCAGCGTTGTTTTGATTGAAATCGACTTTGCGTTTTTCAGAACGGTTGGCAGGCATGACTTCCCTTGGTGCCTGCGTCTTTGCGCAGGGATTGGTTTTTCAAGGGTGGTCAGCGTGAATCAGCTCAAAGGATGGTTCCATCTTTTCGCATCGGGTTCGGCGACGTTTGGGACGCTTCCTATAGGGGAAGGGCGCAATTTCTTAGGAAACGACCCACATGGAGTTAATTTGCCTACAGAAATAAGCGGGGGAGGGAACGGGGTATTGGGTCGTGAGGGTATTTTGCTTGGGGTAGAACTCGGCATCAAAACGCCCTGCACACTCTGCACACAAGCATTTGTGCAGGATTGTGCAGGGCGTTTTGCGTGATCCTGGGTTAATTTAGCCTCCTAACGATGCGACCATCGCTTCCTAAAGGCCCGATGCAGACGCCTGCGTGCGCCGGCATAAGAGAGTCCGATCAGCCTGAGTCAGTCTGCGACAACCGAACCGTCAACCCGGCGGCAGATTGCTCGACCCCATAACTCGATCACTATGCGGGCGTGCCCATGATTACCCTGAAACTCAATGGAAAAGACCATCAACTGGATGTGACAGAGGACATGCCGCTGCTGTGGGCTATCCGGGATGTGGCCGGTTACAACGGCACCAAATTCGGCTGCGGCATGGGCCTGTGCGGCGCCTGCACCATCCACATCGACGGCGCCCCGGCGCGCAGTTGCATCACGCCCATCGGCTCGGTGAAAGGGCAGGACATCAGCACCATCGATGCGCTGCACACTGACCCGGTCGGGCAGATCGTCCAGCAGGCCTGGCTCGAGACCGCCGTGGCCCAGTGCGGTTACTGCCAGGGCGGGCAGATCATGTCCGCCACCGCTTTGCTCAAGACCAACCCCAACCCGAGCGATGAGCAGATCGAAGAAGCCATGGTCGGCAACATCTGCCGCTGCGGTACGTACAACCGGATCAAGACCGCGATCCGCCAAGCCTCCACTCACCTGACGGAGGTCAAGGCATGAGCCGCTTGCCCGATGATTTCGTGCTGAGCAACCTCAGCCGCCGTGGTTTCCTCAGGGGCGCGAGCGCCACCGGTGTGCTGGTGCTGGCGGCCACGTGGGGCCTGCCCGATGCCTTTGCCGAGGAAAAGAAATTCGGCGCCGAGGGCATGCCCCATGGCGCGGTCGACGACCCGAAGGTGTACGTCAGCATTGCCGCCGATGGCAGCGTGACCGTGATCTGCAACCGTTCGGAAATGGGCCAGGGTGTGCGCACCAGCCTGAGCATGGTCGTGGCCGATGAGCTGGAGGCCGACTGGGCGCGTGTGAAGGTGCAACAGGCGCCGGCCGATGAGGCGCGCTTCGGCAACCAGGACACCGACGGCTCGCGCAGCATGCGTCATTGGTACGAGCCGATGCGCCGATGCGGTGCCGCTGCGCGGACCCTGCTGGAACTGGCCGCCGCTGCGCAGTGGAAGGTGCCGGTGAGTGAATGCCGTGCGCAACTGCACAAAGTGCTGCACCAGCCTTCGGGGCGTGAACTGGGCTATGGCGAGTTGGCCGCTGCTGCCAGTACCTTGCCGGTGCCGGGGCGTGACAGCTTGCGCCTCAAGTCGCCTTCGGAGTTCCGCTACATCGGCAAGGAGGCGAGCCGGGCCATCGATGGCGCAGACATCGTCAACGGTCGTGCCGTGTTTGGTGCCGATGTGCATTTCGACGGCATGCTCTATGCGGTCATCGCGCGTCCCCCGGTCTATGGTGGCAAGGTCAAGAGCGTGGACAGCAGCGCGGCGCTGAAAGTACCGGGCGTGGTCAAGGTGGTGCAGATCGAAGGGCGCCCGCTGCCCTCGGAATTCCAGCCGTTGGGCGGCGTGGCGGTGGTGGCGAAGAACACCTGGGCGGCGATCAAGGGCCGCGAAGCGTTGAAAATCCAATGGGACGATGGCACGAATGCCGGTTATGACTCCATTGCCTATCGCAAGGAGCTGGAAGCGGCGGCCCTCAAGCCCGGAAAAGTCGTGCGCAGCAGCGGCGACCTCGACGATGCGCTGGCCAAGGCCGACTCGACCCTGGAAGCGGCGTATTACTTGCCGCACCTGTCCCAATCACCGATGGAACCGATGGTTGCCGTCGCCCGGTTCAAGGACGGCCAATGCGAGGCCTGGGCACCGAGCCAGGCCCCGCAGGTGACCCGTGAACGTGTCGCTGAACGCCTGGGCATTCCTTTCGAGAAGGTCACGGTGAACATCACGTTGCTGGGCGGCGGTTTCGGACGCAAGTCCAAACCCGACTTTGTCGTCGAAGCGGCCGTGCTCGCCAAGGAGTTTCCAGGCCAGCCGATACGGGTGCAATGGACCCGTGAAGACGACATCCATCATTCGTATTTCCACACCGTGTCGGCCGAATACCTCAAGGCCGGCCTGAACCAGGACGGTATGCCGTCCGGCTGGTTGCACCGCACCGTAGCGCCGAGCATCACCGCACTGTTTGCGCCGGGCATGACCCATGAGGCGCCGTTCGAAATAGGCATGGGCGTGACCAACATGGCCTACGCCATCCCCAATCTGCGCCTGGAGAATCCCGAAGCGGTGGCCCATGCCCGGGTGGGGTGGTATCGCTCGGTGTCGAACATCCCCCATGGTTTCGCGATCCAGAGTTTCATCGATGAACTGGCCCACAAGGCCGGCCAGGATCCGCTGAAGTACCAAGTCAAATTGCTCGGGCCGGACCGTAAGATCGATCCGCGTACCTTGAGCGAAGAGTGGAACTATGGCGAATCCCCCGAGCGTTATCCGATTGATACGGCACGGATCCGCACCGTGCTGGAAACCGCTGCGAAGGCCGCCGGTTGGGGGCGGGAGCTGCCCAAGGGCCGTGGCCTGGGGTTGGCGGTGCACTACAGCTTCGTCACTTACGTGGCGGCGGTGATCGAGGTGGAGGTCAAGGACGACGGCACGGTGATCGTGCACAAGGCGGACATCGCCGTGGATTGCGGTCCGCAGATCAATCCCGAACGCATCCGTTCCCAGTTCGAAGGCGCCTGTGTCATGGGCCTGGGCAATGCCATGGTCGGTGAAATCAGCTTCAAGGACGGCAAGGTGCAGCAGGACAATTTCCATATGTACGAAGTGGCGCGCATGTCCCTGGCGCCCAAGGAAGTGGCGGTGCATCTGGTCACGCCGCCAGGCGAGGTGCCGTTGGGCGGTGTTGGCGAGCCGGGTGTGCCGCCGATTGCGCCGGCGCTGTGCAACGCGATTTTCGCCGCCACCGGTAAGCGTATTCGTAGCCTGCCCGTGCGCTATCAGCTGCAGGGCTGGCAGCAGGCGAAGGCCTGATGGACAGCGTTGATCTGAACGTCCTGCGCAGCGTGCTTGAGTGGCGCCGCGCCGGGCAGCGGGTGGTGCTGTTCACTGTGGTCCAGACCTGGGGCACCGCGCCAAGGCCGCCGGGGGCGATGCTGGCCCTGCGCGAAGATGGCGTGGTGATTGGTTCGGTGTCGGGAGGTTGTGTCGAGGATGACCTGATCGCTCGGCTGCACGACGGTCGCATTCCGGCGGACGGTCCGTCGGTGCAACTGATCACCTATGGCGTCACCCGCGAAGAGGCGGCGCGCTTCGGCCTGCCGTGCGGCGGCACCCTGCGTCTGACCGAAGAGCGGGTGGGCGACCCACACTGGGTCGCGCAATTGCTGGAACGCTGCGAGGCCCATGAGATTGTTGCTCGTGAGCTGACAGTCGCCAGCGGCAACGTGGTCCTGACCCCGGCCAGCAAGACCGACGCCCTGGTGTTCGATGGGCAGGTCCTGCGGGCCATATACGGTCCGCGTTGGCGGCTGCTGCTGATCGGCGCCGGGCAACTGTCGCGCTACGTGGCGCAAATGGCTCGGTTGCTGGACTTCGAAGTGCTGATTTGCGATCCGCGCAAGGAGTTTGTCTATGGTTGGGAAGAGCAGCATGGCCGCTTCGTCTCGGGGATGCCCGACGAAGCGGTGTTGAGCATCCAGACCGATGAGCGCACCGCGATTGTGGCCTTGACCCATGACCCACGTCTGGATGACATGGCGCTGCTTACGGCCCTGGACTCCAAGGCTTTTTATGTCGGTGCCCTGGGGTCGCGGGTCAACAGCCAGAAGCGCCGGGACAACCTGGTTCAGCTAGGCTTGTCAGCAGAGGCTATTGAACGCTTGCATGGACCGATCGGCTTGCACATCGGCAGCCACACCCCGGCGGAAATCGCCTTGTCGCTGCTGGCCGAAATCGTGGCCATCAAGAATGGCGTTGAACTGCGGTAGAAAAAGCCGCTGTAAGGCGTGGGCAAGGAGGGTGTATGAGCGAGTCGATTGGCGTGATCATTCTGGCGGCCGGATCGGGCAGCCGTTTCCGCCGTATTGCAGGGCCGGACAAGGATAAACTGCTGGCTGATTGCACCGGGCGTGACGGTGCTGTGCGGTCGGTGATCGAACAGGTGCTGGTGAATCTGCCAACCGCCCTGGAAAAGCGTGTGCTGGTGACGAGCAAGGACCGGCCGCAAGCCGTTCGCATGGCCCAGGCCTACGGCTGCGATTTCGTGGAACTGGACTCGCCCGGTTTGGGCGACAGCATCGCCGCTGGCGTCGATGCCTGCCCGGATCTTGATGGCTGGTTGATAGTGCTGGGCGACATGCCCTTCATCCTGCCGTCGAGCATCGAGCAGGTGGTGGCGGGGATCCGCGCGAACGGCATCAGCGTGCCGGTGCTTGCAGGAGAGTACGGGCATCCGGTGGGGTTCGGTCGTGGGTTTGGGCCGAAACTGATGGCATTGACCGGGGATCGGGGAGGCAAGGCATTGTTTGTCGGAGCGCACGTGGTCGAAGTGTCGGTGGATGACCCAGGCGTGACGTGGGATGTCGATGTGCCAGAGGCACTGGTCTTCAAATAGAAGGTGGCGCAGAACTTTGTGGGAGCTGGCATTCAACACTGATGCAAGCTGGCCCGACGCCTTCGCGAGCAAGCCCGACATATAAGTCTGGTGCCCGATTCCAGACCCGCTGTGGATGAGTATGAAGGCATAAAAAAGCCCCGCCTGGCATGACCAGGCGGGGCTTTTTACTGGGCGGTGGAATCAGGCGTGAGGTTTAGGCTCGTGCTCTTTTTCCAGGGCTTCAGTGTGACGCGGCGCGACTTCTTCAGCGGTGTGCTGAGGTTCGTCGAATGCCGGAGCCGATTCAGCCGGGGTCTCAGCGACCGGGGCAGGGGCTGCCTCGACGACTTCTTCCACGACGGGAGCGGGCTCGGCAGCAGGCGCTTGAGCGGCAGCTTGTTCGGCTTCCTTCTGCAGACGCTCGGTTTCGCGCTTGCGACGACGCACTTCACGCGGATCGTTCGGCGCGCGGCCGTTCGCGGTCAGGGCGCTGGCAGGTGCAGGCGCTTCAACCGAAGCAGGTGCTTCGACAACCACGGGTACTTCGACCACTGGAGCAGGCTCGACCACTTCTGGCTCGACCGTTGCCACTGGCTCTGGTGTCGGCTCAGGCTCGACAACAGGTGCTGGCGCGGCTGGCTCGGCGGTCCAGTTGAATGCAGTCTGCTCCTCGCGAGCAGGCTCAGCTGCCTTTTCCTCGGTCGATGCTTCGAAGGCCGGCTCAGCGGCTACCACTGGCTGCTCGACGGTCGGTGCAGGCTCGGCGACGACTTCAGTTTCAGCTGCCTGGGCTTCATGGGTCGGGGCGACTTCCACTTCTGGCGAAGCAGTGGCTTCTACCGGGGTAGTGGCTTCGACCACCGGAGCTTCGGCAACCGGCGCGCTTTCCACCGTAGAGGTAGCGCGTTCGGCCTGTTCGTGAGCCTGGGCTTCGGCCGGGGCGCTGATTGCGCTGCTGGCAACGGCCGCAGTCACGGCCAGGCCGGCGGCGAGGTCGGCAGCGCTTGGCGCTTCGGCGTTCTCGGTGGACTCGGATTCTTCCGAACCTTCGATCACGTTGCCGTTGGCGTCGCGCTGACGCTCACGACGGTTGCTGCGACGACGCTGGCCACGGGAGCGGCGGCGTGGACGATCGCCTTCGGCGGTGTCCTGGCCGTCTTCCTGCAACTGCTCTTCGGCGTTCAGCACTTCTTCTTCGCTGGCAGCGGCGGCTGCCTGCTCGGCGCGTGGCTGGCGCTCTTCACGTGGCGGACGTGGTGCGCGTTCTTCACGAGGCGGGCGGGCCGGACGCTCTTCAGCGGTGGCGGCAGCAGCGGCCGGGGCGGCATCCAGTGGCTCGCGCAGTTCGCGAACACGTTCTTCACGCTCGCCACGTGGCTTGCGGTCTTCACGCGGTGCGCGCGGCTGGCGTTCTTCACGCGGCGGACGCGGTGCGCGTTCTTCGCGGGCTACGGCTGGCGCTTCCTCACGGGCTTCGCGTGGCTGGCGTTCTTCACGTGGCTCACGTGGCGCACGCTCTTCACGCGGTGCACGTTCTTCGCGAGGTTTGCGTTCTTCGTCGCGACGACCGTTGCGGTTGCGGGTCTGCTGGCGACCGTTACGGCGTTCTTCGTTGCGGGCCGGACGCTCGGTTGCGGCAGGCTTGGCGACGGCGGCTGGGGCCTCGGGTTCTTCCTTGGTGGCGAACAGGCTGACCAGCGACTTCACCAGACCTTTGAACAGGCTTGGTTCTGGTGCAGCGGCCGGGGCGGCAACCGGAGCGGCCACTTCGGTCGGAACCGGAGCATTGGCGCGGGCCGGAGCGGTCTTGACCGCTGCTTCCTGGCGAACCAGGGTGCGAGTGGCGGCGGCGGGCTGGACTTCTTCCACTTCGGCAGCGGCAGCAGCGATTTCGTAGCTGGACTGGTTGGTGTGGGCTTCCGGGCTGTCATCGCGCAGGCGCTGCACTTCGAAGTGCGGTGTCTCGAGGTGATCGTTCGGCAGGATGACGATACGGGCGCGGGTGCGCAGTTCGATCTTGGTGATCGAGTTGCGTTTTTCGTTGAGCAGGAATGCGGCCACCGGGATCGGCACCTGGGCGCGAACTTCGGCGGTGCGGTCTTTCAGGGCTTCTTCTTCGATCAGGCGCAGGATCGCCAGGGACAGCGACTCGACGTCACGGATGATGCCAGTGCCGTTGCAACGCGGGCAAACGATGCCGCTGCTTTCGCCCAGGGACGGACGCAGGCGCTGACGGGACATTTCCAGCAGGCCGAAGCGCGAGATGCGACCGACCTGTACGCGGGCGCGGTCGGCTTCCAGGCATTCACGGACCTTTTCTTCCACGGCGCGCTGGTTCTTGGCCGGCGTCATGTCGATGAAGTCGATGACGATCAGGCCGCCAATGTCGCGCAGGCGCAACTGACGGGCAATTTCCTCGGCCGCTTCCAGGTTGGTCTGCAAGGCGGTTTCTTCGATGTCGCTGCCTTTGGTGGCGCGGGCCGAGTTGATGTCGATGGACACCAGGGCTTCGGTCGGGTCGATGACGATGGAGCCGCCGGACGGCAGTTCGACGACGCGCTGGAAGGCGGTCTCGATCTGGCTTTCGATCTGGAAACGGTTGAACAGCGGAACGCTGTCTTCGTAGAGTTTGATCTTGCTGGCGTACTGCGGCATCACCTGGCGAATGAAGGTCAGGGCTTCGTCCTGGGCTTCGACGCTGTCGATCAGCACTTCGCCGATGTCCTGGCGCAGGTAATCGCGGATGGCGCGGATGATCACGTTGCTTTCCTGGTAGATCAGGAACGGCGCGGAGCGATCCAGCGAGGCTTCTTTGATGGCGGTCCACAGTTGCAGCAGGTAGTCGAGGTCCCACTGCATTTCTTCGCTGCTGCGGCCCAGGCCGGCAGTGCGCACGATCAGGCCCATGTCAGCCGGGGCAACCAGGCCGTTCAGGGCTTCACGCAGTTCGTTGCGCTCTTCGCCTTCGATGCGGCGGGAAATGCCACCGGCGCGCGGATTGTTCGGCATCAGGACCAGGTAACGGCCGGCCAGGCTGATGAAGGTGGTCAGGGCGGCGCCCTTGTTGCCACGTTCTTCTTTTTCGACCTGAACGATGACTTCCTGGCCTTCGCTCAGGACGTCCTTGATGTTGACGCGGCCTTCAGGGGCCTTCTTGAAGTATTCGCGGGAGATTTCTTTGAGGGGCAGGAAGCCGTGGCGCTCGGAGCCGAAATCGACAAAGGCAGCCTCAAGGCTTGGTTCGATGCGAGTAATCCGGCCTTTATAGATGTTGGCCTTCTTCTGCTCGCGTGCACCGGATTCGATATCCAGGTCGTAGAGGCGCTGGCCGTCTACCAGTGCAACACGCAACTCTTCGGGTTGAGTTGCGTTAATCAGCATTCTTTTCATGTAGTACCGTCGGTTTCCGGGCTGCCGGAAACGGCGTTCGGCACACACGACTTCTCACGGTCGGTGTCAGGTGCGTCCTGGAGATGGCAAGGCCACTCCAGTGTCCAGCGAGTTCGACCCAATGATGGCGAAGTCGCGACGGACGCGTCCTGCTTGCTGGTACTCAAGCACTCAGTCAGGAGGAGGAATCAACCGGCGCCTGTGGACGAGATGAAGCGTCTATATATAAGCCTAGTGCTACACAGTCCGACGGTTGTACATCTCCACCCTACACGTATCCCTGATAATTCGGGTGCTGCCGCGCGCAGAATCCGCAGCGGGTTGGCATTTACCGTGAGCTCCGGAAGGGGAGGTCACGCATCATGGCTAATTTAGGCGTTGTTTCCGAAGTATTCGCTCGGGGTCGTCCGCAGCTGACTGCACTTTGTGAACTGGCCGTGAATGTGGCGCGCAAGGCGAGTCAAAACTCTGCTTTGCGGCGTATTTCAGGCCTCATGTCACCTGCGCTCGTTACACCTGAAAACTCTACCGTTCGTAGCGAAAGCCCCGTAGGACGGCCTCTCGTCCTCGTGAATTGCGTTGGTCAGGGCCGGTTTTTGACCGTTAGTCCACTGTCCAGCCACTTTTGGCGGCGTTCGCGACTATAGCAGCAATGATTAAGTGCTTCAATTCCATAAAAAATTGTTATGATCGCCGCCATGACAACTACTGCCCCTTCGACCCCTGGCGTTCAACTGCTCGAGGTCTCGCCGGAATATGCCGGCCAACGAATCGATAATTTCCTGCTGGCCCGGCTCAAAGGCGTGCCCAAGACCTTGATCTACCGCATTGTGCGCAAAGGCGAAGTGCGGGTGAACAAAGGTCGGATCAAGCCCGAGTACAAGCTGCAGGCCGGTGATGTCGTGCGCGTGCCACCGGTTCGCGTGCCCGAGCGCGATGAGCCGGTGCCTCTGGCCCAGGGGCTGCTGCAGCGCCTTGAAGCGTCAATTGTCTATGAAGACAAGGCCTTGATCGTGATCAACAAGCCCGCGGGCATTGCAGTTCACGGTGGCAGCGGCCTGAATTTCGGTGTGATCGAAGCCTTTCGTCAATTGCGTCCGGACGCCAAGGAGCTGGAACTGGTCCATCGCCTCGATCGTGACACCTCCGGCCTGCTGATGATCGCCAAGAAACGCAGTATGTTGCGTCACCTGCATGAGCAGTTGCGCGGCGACGGCGTTGACAAACGCTACATGGCGTTGGTGCGTGGCCGCTGGGAAACCTCCATCAAGCAAGTCCGTGCGCCGTTGCTCAAGAGCAACCTGCGTTCCGGCGAGCGCATGGTCGAAGTCAACGAAGAGGGCAAGGAGGCGCTGACGGTATTCAAGGTGCTGCGTCGTTTCGATGATTTTGCAACGCTGGTCGAGGCCAAGCCGGTGACCGGGCGTACTCACCAGATCCGTGTCCACACCTTGCATGCCGGGCATTGCATTGCCGGTGACAGCAAATACGGCGATGATGATTTCACCAAGGAAATCCGCGACCTGGGCGGCAAACGTCTGTTTCTCCATGCTTACATGCTGACTGTGCCGCTGCCCGATGGTGGTGAGCTGAAATTGCAAGCCCCAGTGGATGACATGTGGGCCAAGACCGTGGAGCGGTTGAGTGCATCCTGATTACAAGCTGCTGATCTTCGATTGGGACGGCACTCTTGCCAATTCCATTGGTCGGATCGTGGAGTCGATGCATGTCGCGTCGGATCGCTCGGGTTTTGCCCGGTGCGATGATTTTGCGGTGAAGGGCATTATCGGCCTGGGGTTACCGGAAGCGATTCGCAGTTTGTACCCGGAGATTGACGATGATGAGTTGGTGAGTTTTCGCCAGCATTATGCTGATCACTACATTGCGCTAGAGGCCGAACCTTCTCCGTTGTTCGAGGGCGTGGTTCATACCCTTGAAACCTTGAAGGGCGAGGGTTATCGCTTGGCGGTCGCGACCGGCAAGGCTCGCCGCGGGTTGGATCGGGTATTGAGGGCCCATGGTTGGGACGATTACTTCGACATTACCTGCGCCGCCGATGAGACGGCCAGCAAGCCGCATCCGCTGATGCTTGAGCAGATACTGGCTCATTGTGAGATGCGGCCTGCGCAGGCATTGATGGTGGGGGATTCCTCGTTCGATTTGCAGATGGCGCGCAATGCCGGCATGGGGTCGGTGGCTGTGAGCTATGGTGCGCAGTCTATCGAGGCGCTCAAGGCGTTCGAGCCGCGACTGGCGATTGATCATTTTCCTGAATTGCACGCCTGGCTGAGCCAGCGCGCCGATTAAAGTCTGTTGAGGATGCATGTATGACCGATGAATGGAAGGCACCGGCCAAAGCGAGCGCTGACAGCGGTGACGATAAAAGCTGGAAACTGCTGGAAAAGACCCTGCTGGCCGGGGTAGAGGAGCAGCGTCGTGCGCGCCGCTGGGGGATCTTCTTCAAGTGCCTGGTCTTTATCTATCTGTTTTTCGGCTTGGCGATGATCTTCCAGGCGCTTGATGGTAAGAAGGGGCCAGGAGGTGGTGAGGCTTATACGGCGGTTATCGACGTCGAGGGCATGATTGCCGACAAGGAAGCGGCCAGCGCCGACAACATCATCGGCAGTCTGCGGGCCGCATTCGAAGATTCGAAGGTCAAGGGCGTGGTGCTGCGCATCAACAGTCCGGGTGGCAGCCCGGTGCAGGCCGGCTATGTCTATGACGAAATCGTCCGCTTGCGTGCGGCGCATCCGGATATCAAGGTCTATGCGGTGATTTCCGATCTCGGCGCCTCCGGTGCCTATTACATTGCCAGTGCGGCGGACCAGATCTACGCCGACAAGGCCAGCCTGGTGGGGTCCATTGGCGTGACGGCGGCCGGTTATGGCTTCGTTGAGACGTTGGGCAAGCTTGGGGTGGAGCGGCGGGTCTATACCGCGGGTGAGCACAAATCCTTCCTTGATCCGTTCCAGCCGCAAAAGCCCGAGGAGACGGTGTTCTGGCAGGGCGTGCTCGACACTACCCATAAGCAGTTCATCGCCAGCGTCAAGAAAGGGCGGGGCGAGCGGCTGAAAGACAAGGAGCATCCGGAGCTGTTCTCCGGGTTGGTCTGGTCGGGCGAGCAGGCGTTGCCACTGGGCTTGATCGATGGCCTGGGTAGCGCCAGTTCGGTGGCTCGGGACGTGATTGGCGAGAAGGAGTTGGTGGACTTCACCATTGAAGAGTCGCCGATCGATCGTTTCTCGAAAAAACTGGGCGCCAGCATCGCCGAGCATCTGGCGATGTGGATGGGGTTCCAGGGGCCGACGTTGCGCTGATTGTCTTGAGGCCTTCCGTGTAGGAGGGCCGGCACTGCTCTCTGTGGCGAGAGTTAGGGTATCTGCACGCCCTCGTCCAGCAACATATCCACAAGGCGAATCAGTGGCAGGCCGATCAGGCTGGTGGCGTCTGGCCCTTCGGTGCTCTGGAACAGGCTTACGCCTAGCCCCTCGGCCTTGAAGCTGCCGGCGCAGTCGTAGGGTTGCTCGGCGCGCAAGTAGCGCTCGATGCGCTCTGAGGTCAGGATGCGCATCGTGACGGTAAATGGAATGCAGTCGACCTGGTAGTCGCCAGTCTTGCTGTTGAGCAGTGCCAGGCCGGTCAGGAACGTGACCTTGGTGCCGCTGGCAGCCAGCAGTTGTTTGCGCGCGTTCTCGAGGGTGTGAGGCTTGCCCAGGATGCGTTCGCCGAGCACGGCGACCTGGTCTGAACCGATGATCAGGTGCGCCGGGTAGTTGTCGGCCAGTGCCAGGGCTTTTTCTCGGGCCAGGCGCTTGACCAGTTCGTGGGCGGGCTCGCCGGGGCGATGGCTTTCGTCGATGTCGGGTGAGCTGCAGGCGAACGGCAGCCCCAGGCGGGCAAGCAATTCCCGGCGATAGACCGAGCTTGAGGCAAGTAATAAAGGCAGCATGGGCGGCTCCAAGAGGTAGGGGTGAATTCTAGCGAGGTGCGCAAGTGACGGACAGGGCTGAATTTCCTTTGACATGGCTGGGGGCATCCCTATAATGCTGCGCCTATGTTGAATGACCCGATTCCACCTCACGTTGACCCGCGCAAATTGGCTGACCGTGGCACCACCCTTCAAGGTGAACTGCTGCTGGCCGATTTGAAGAGACTCTGCGACCCGCTTTCCGACGATGTCGGTACGGTCCAGGCCAAATTCGTTTTTGAACGAGATGAACGTAAATCTGTGGTTATCCACAGCTTTATCGACACTGAAGTCAAAATGGTTTGCCAGCGTTGTCTTGAGCTGGTCACCCTGCCGATCCACAGCGAATGCAGTTACGCCGTGGTGAAGGAGGGTGCGAATACCCAGTCGTTGCCGAAAGGTTATGACGTGCTGGAACTGGGCGAAGATCCATTGGATCTGCAGTCACTGATCGAGGAGGAGCTTCTGCTCGCCTTGCCCATTGTGCCTGCTCATCATCCGGAAGAATGCCAGCAGCCGGCGGGAGCAGATGAGCCCGAACCGAGCGAGGACGAGGTAACGCGGTCCAACCCGTTCAGTGTATTGGCGCAGTTAAAGCGTGACCCAAACGTTTAGGAGTTAATCAATTATGGCTGTTCAGCAGAACAAAAAATCCCGCTCTGCCCGTGACATGCGCCGTTCGCACGACGCTCTCGAGGCTAGCACCCTGTCTGTAGAAAAAACCACTGGTGAAGTTCACCTGCGTCACCACGTATCGCCAGAAGGCGTATACCGTGGCCGTAAAGTGATCGACAAGGGCGCCGACGAGTAATCACTTGTCCGCTCAAGTCATCGCGATTGACGCAATGGGCGGGGACTTCGGTCCCCGCAGCATTGTTCAGGCCAGCCTTGCTTGTCTGAATGCTACGCCCTCGCTGCACCTGACCCTCGTCGGTCAACCCTCCCTCCTAGAAGAAATGCTCAGCGGCCAATCGGCTGTGGATCGTGCGCGCCTGACCATTGCTCCGGCGTCCGAAATCATCACCATGGACGATAAGCCTGCCCAGGCCCTGCGCGGCAAGCCTGACGCCTCGATGCGGGTAGCCCTTGAGCTGCTGCGCGATGGTAAGGTCCAGGCATGCGTCAGTGCTGGCAACACCGGTGCGTTGATGGCGCTGTCGCGCTACATGCTCAAGACCTTGCCGGGTATCGATCGGCCAGCGATGGTGGCGGCGATTCCGACTCAGCGTGGGTTTTGTCAGCTGCTCGACCTGGGGGCCAACGTCGATTGCAGTGCCGAACATTTGCTGCAGTTTGCGGTGATGGGCTCGGTCGCGGCGCAAACCCTGGGCATCGCGCGCCCTCGTGTGGCGTTGCTAAATATCGGCACCGAAGACATCAAGGGCAACCAGCAGGTCAAACTGGCGGCTGCGTTGCTGCAGGGCGCGCGGGGCATTAACTACATCGGTTTCGTCGAAGGCGATGGCTTGTACCGTGGCGAGGCTGATGTGGTGGTGTGCGATGGTTTTGTTGGCAATATCCTGCTCAAGTCTAGCGAAGGCCTGGCGACCATGATCGGCCAGCGTATCGAGACCTTGTTCAAGCAGAGCTTCGCCTCGCGGGTAGTCGGCGCCTTGGCGCTGCCTTTGATGCGTCGGTTGCAGGCCGATCTGGCGCCGGCGCGGCACAACGGTGCGAGTTTCCTCGGATTGCAGGGGATTGTGATCAAGAGCCATGGTTCGGCGGGCGTGCAGGGTTTCCAGAGCGCGATCAACCGGGCAGTGATCGAGATCCAGGAAAACCTGCCGGAGCGCCTGCACGGTCGCCTCGAGGATTTGTTAACTTAGGTGTTTTCGTCCGAGAATGCTTAAATGTGACCGGTCGGTTCAACCCGCCATCCAATTCTCAGTTTCCTAGCGCCCCCAGGGGCGTCAATTTTTGACGACAAGATCATTAGGGGCTTTGTTTTCATGTCTGCTTCCCTCGCATTCGTCTTTCCAGGACAGGGCTCGCAGTCCCTCGGCATGCTGGCCGAGCTGGGCGCGCAATACCCGCTGATCCTCGAAACATTCAAAGAAGCTTCCGATGCGCTCGGCTATGACCTCTGGGCGCTGACCCAGCAAGGGCCGGAAGAGCGCCTTAATCAAACCGATAAAACCCAGCCAGCGATCCTGACTGCCTCGATCGCATTGTGGCGTCTGTGGCTGGCTGAAGGCGGCGCGCGTCCGGCATTCGTCGCCGGTCATAGCCTGGGCGAATACAGCGCCCTCGTAGCCGCTGGCAGCCTGAGCCTGGGCGACGCGGTAAAGCTGGTGGAGCGTCGTGGCCAGTTGATGCAGGAAGCGGTTCCGGCCGGGCAGGGCGGCATGGCCGCGATCCTCGGCCTGGAAGATGCCGATGTGCTGGCCGCCTGTGCCGAGGCGGCGCAAGGCGACGTGGTCAGTGCGGTGAACTTCAACTCCCCGGGCCAAGTGGTCATCGCCGGTGCCAAGGCCGCTGTCGAGCGCGCCATCGAGGGTTGCAAGGCCCGTGGCGCCAAGCGCGCCATGCCGTTGCCGGTCAGCGTGCCGTCGCACTGCGAACTGATGCGTCCAGCTGCCGAGCGCTTTGCCGAGTCCATCGCTGCCATCGACTGGCAGGCCCCGCAGATTCCCGTGGTGCAGAACGTCAGCGCCAACGTGGCGCCGGACCTCGAGACCCTCAAGCGTGATCTGCTGGAGCAACTCTACAAGCCGGTTCGCTGGGTCGAATCGGTGCAGACCCTGGCGGCCAAGGGCGCGACCGAGCTGGTCGAATGCGGCCCTGGCAAAGTGCTGGCAGGCCTGAACAAACGCTGCGCCGAAGGCGTGTCGACTTCCAACCTCAACACCCCAGACGCCTTCGCTGCCGCCCGTGCAGCGCAGGCCTGAACAGGAGAAGCTTGCATGAGTCTGCAAGGTAAAGTTGCACTGGTGACCGGTGCAAGCCGTGGCATCGGCCAGGCCATCGCCCTGGAACTGGGTCGTCAAGGCGCCATCGTTATCGGCACCGCGACTTCCGCTTCGGGCGCCGAGCGTATCGCTGCGACCCTGAAGGAAAACGGCATCCAAGGCACCGGCCTTGAGCTGAATGTCACCAGCGACGAATCCGTTGCGGCGGTACTGGCAAACATTCAGGAACAGTTCGGTGCGCCGGCGATCCTGGTCAATAATGCCGGTATCACCCGCGATAACCTGATGATGCGCATGAAAGATGACGAATGGTTCGACGTGATCGACACCAACCTGAACAGTCTGTACCGGCTGTCCAAGGGCGTTTTGCGTGGCATGACCAAGGCTCGCTGGGGTCGAATTATCAGTATCGGTTCGGTTGTGGGTGCCATGGGCAACGCAGGCCAAGTAAACTATGCTGCGGCGAAGGCCGGTCTGGAAGGTTTCAGTCGTGCGCTGGCGCGTGAAGTGGGTTCGCGCTCGATTACGGTAAACTCGGTTGCACCGGGTTTCATCGACACCGACATGACCCGTGAACTGCCAGAAGCACAGCGTGAAGCCTTGTTGACGCAGATTCCGCTGGGTCGTCTGGGGCAAGCTCAAGAAATCGCGTCCGTGGTCGCTTTTCTTGCGTCGGATGGTGCGGCATACGTGACCGGGGCTACAATCCCGGTAAACGGCGGGATGTACATGAGTTAAATGTGACGGACTGCTTCAAAAAAATGTCATACGAGCTGTCTAAAATCCGTTATAAAGCTGCAATCAATTTATAGACGGCGGGCCGCAGGGTTTGAGGAGTGAAGCTTTCGGTTGAAAAACCGAAAAGTTCTTCTATACACTTACCCACCGGCCAGCTGCCTGAATTTGTCCATTAGGAGTGAAAACAAGGTATGAGCACCATCGAAGAGCGCGTCAAGAAAATCGTTGCCGAGCAACTGGGCGTTAAAGAAGAAGAAGTTGTGAACAGCGCTTCCTTCGTTGAAGACCTGGGTGCCGACTCCCTTGACACTGTTGAGCTGGTGATGGCTCTGGAAGAGGAATTCGAGACCGAGATTCCTGACGAAGAAGCTGAAAAGATCACTACTGTACAAGCTGCTATCGACTACGTTACCAGCCACCAGGGGTAATCGTTTTTAGTCGTCGCTAGCTGTCATGGAAAAACCGCACTGCCATCACGGCGTGCGGTTTTTTCTTTAGGCCTGATACAACGTCGTCATTAGAAAAAGGAGAGTGCTGTGTCGCGTAGACGCGTCGTAGTCACCGGTATGGGTATGTTGTCGCCACTGGGCACGGATGTGCCAAGCAGTTGGCAGGGCATTCTGGCTGGCCGCAGTGGCATTGGTCTGATCGAACACACCGACCTTTCTGCCTATTCCACCCGTTTTGGCGGCTCGGTAAAAGGCTTCAATGTCGAGGAATACCTGTCGGTCAAGGAAGCTCGCAAGCTTGACCTGTTCATTCAATACGGCCTGGCAGCCGGTTTCCAGGCCGTGCGCAACGCCGGGTTGGAGGTCACCGACGCCAACCGTGAACGCATCGGCGTGGCCATGGGGTCGGGTATTGGCGGCTTGACCAATATAGAAGAAACCAGCCGTACGCTGCACGAATCGGGGCCACGACGGATTTCTCCGTTCTTTGTGCCGGGCTCGATCATCAACATGATTTCCGGTTTCCTGTCCATCCACCTAGGTGCCCAGGGCCCCAACTACGCGATTGCCACGGCGTGCACCACCGGTACCCACTGCATCGGCATGGCCGCGCGCAACATCATGTACGACGAAGCTGACGTGATGATTGCCGGTGGCGCCGAGATGGCGGCTTGTGGTCTGGGCATGGGTGGCTTTGGCGCTTCCCGTGCGCTGTCGACCCGCAACGACGAGCCCGCCCGCGCGAGCCGGCCGTGGGACAAGGGCCGCGATGGCTTCGTGTTGTCCGACGGTGCCGGTGCGCTGGTGCTCGAGGAACTGGAGCACGCCAAGGCGCGTGGCGCGACCATCTATGCCGAGCTGATCGGCTTTGGCACCAGTGGCGATGCGTACCACATGACGTCGCCACCGGCCGATGGCGCCGGTGCTGCCCGTTGCATCGCCAACGCCTTGCGTGATGCGAAACTCAACGGCGAGCAGGTGCAGTACATCAACGCCCACGGAACTTCGACCCCGACCGGTGACTTGGCCGAGGCCCAGGCAATCAAGACCGTGTTCGGCGAGCACGCGTACAAGTTGGCGGTCAGTTCCACCAAGTCCATGACCGGTCACCTGCTGGGTGCGGCAGGGGCGGTGGAAGCGATCTTCAGTGTCCTGGCGATCAACAGCCAGACAGCGCCGCCGACCATCAACCTCGATGAGCCGGACGAAGGCTGCGACTTGGACTTCGTGCCGCACACTGCCCGCAGCATGGACATCGATGTGGTGCTGTCCAACTCCTTCGGCTTTGGCGGGACCAACGGTTCGCTAGTGTTCCGCCGGTTCGCCGGTTGATGGAAAGCTGGGTCGACGGTCTGCCGGCCGACGTCCTGTCGCTGAAAGATCGTGGCCTGGCTTACGGCGATGGGTTGTTCGAGACTCTCGCCGTGCACGATGGCGGGCCAGTGTTGCTGGACCGTCATCTGCAACGCCTGGAAGCCGGTTGCCGGCGGTTGGCGCTCAACGTCGACATGATCGCGTTGAGCAGCGAGCTGAATGCCTATGCCCGGAGCCTGGGCGCCGGCGTGTTGAAGCTGATCGTGACCCGTGGCGACAGTCTGCGCGGTTATGCCGCAGATCCCTCGACCCCGGCCCGACGCATCCTGCAAGGGAACCCACCAGCTGCTTATCCCGACGCCTATGCCGAACAAGGCGTTCTTCTGTTTCCCTGCCGCGTGCGGTTGTCCGAGCAGCCCTTGCTCGCCGGCCTCAAGCACCTCAATCGTCTGGAACAAGTGCTGGCTCGTGCCGAGTGGAGCGATGGGCAGTACGCCGAAGGCCTGATGCTGGATACGTCCGGGCGGGTGATCGAAGGTGTGTTCAGCAACCTGTTCCTGGTGCGCGATGGCGTGTTGTTCACGGCGGACCTGAGCCGTTGCGGCGTGGCCGGCGTGATGCGTGCAGAGTTATTGTTTCAAGCCAAGTCCCAAGGCATCGCCACGCAAATCACGGACATCAGTCTCGAACAGTTGCACCAGGCTGATGAAGTCTTCGTCTGCAACAGCGTTTATGGCGTGTGGCCGGTACGTGGATGCGGTTCTGCGCGCTGGTCGGTTGGCCCGCTCACCCGTAAACTGCAAACCCCTGCCCGTGCGCTATTGGATGTTTGATTCGTGAGACGTAAATTTTTGCTGCTGCTGGAGACTGGACTGGTTCTGGCAGGGCTGTTGTTGGGGGCTTCGGCCTGGAAGATTCATTCGGCGCTGCAACAACCGCTGAACATCACCCAGGAAGAATTGCTGGACGTGCCCAACGGGACCACCCCGACCGGAACCTTCAAGCGCCTCGAAGCCGATGGCCTGATCAAGGACGCCTTCTGGCTACGGATCTATTGGCGTTTGAATCTCGCCGGTCAGCCACTGCATTCCGGTGAGTATCGGATGGTGCCGGGCATGACCATGGAAGGCCTGATCGGCGTCTGGAAACGCGGAGAAGTGGTGCAGTACAGCGTGACGCTGGTAGAGGGCTGGAATTTCCGTCAGGTGCGCGCCGCGCTGACCAAGGATGAAAAACTCCAGCAGACCCTCACTGGCCTGAGCGATAGTCAGGTCATGGACCGTCTTGGTCACTCCGGGATATTTCCCGAAGGCCGGTTCTTCCCGGACACCTATCGCTTCGTGCGCGGCACCTCGGATGTCGACCTGCTGAAAAAAGCCTACGACCGCTTGGAAGACGTGCTCGCCAAGGAGTGGGCGCAGCGTGCCGCCGAGGTGCCTTACACCCAGCCGTATCAGGCGCTGATCATGGCGTCGTTGGTGGAGAAGGAAACCGGTGTGCCCCAGGAGCGGGCGCAGATTGCCGGCGTCTTTGTGCGGCGCATGCGCCTGGGCATGCTGCTGCAGACCGATCCCACGGTGATCTATGGTCTGGGCGAGCGCTACACCGGCAAACTCACCCGCGCCCATTTGAAAGAAGAAAACCCCTACAACACCTACCTGATCCCGGGCTTGCCGCCGACGCCGATTGCGATGGTGGGACGCGAAGCGATTCATGCGGCATTGAACCCGGCGTCGGGCAATAGCCTTTATTTCGTCGCGCGCGGTGATGGCAGCCACGTGTTTTCCGATGACTTGGAGTCGCACAACCACGCGGTGCGCGAATTCCAACTCAAGCGCCGTGCCGATTACCGCTCCAGTCCGGCCCCGGCAACGCCGGACGAGCAGGTGCCGCCCGAGCAATCTGCTCCCGAGCCGAATGCCAGCGAGCTGCCAAGCTCGCAATGAACGTTGATAAAGGATCGCCTGTGACTGGCTTGTTTATAACGCTGGAAGGCCCGGAGGGTGCAGGCAAGAGCACTAACCGCGAATACCTGGCCGAACGCCTGCGGGCCGCCGGCATCGAGGTGGTGTTGACCCGCGAACCGGGCGGTACACCGCTGGCCGAGCGAATTCGCGAGGTACTGCTGGCGCCCATTGACGAGGTCATGAACCCCGACACCGAGCTGTTGCTGGTGTTCGCAGCCAGGGCACAGCATCTGGCCGAGGTGATTCGCCCGGCGCTGGCCCGTGGCGCGGTGGTGCTCTGCGATCGCTTTACCGATTCGACCTATGCCTATCAGGGTGGCGGCCGAGGCTTGTCCGTGGAGCGCATCGCCGCGTTGGAAACATTCGTCCAGGGTGACCTGCGGCCAGACTTGACCCTGGTGTTCGACCTGCCGGTGGAAATCGGCCTGGCCCGCGCCAGTGCCCGTGGTCGGCTCGATCGTTTCGAGCTTGAGGGCCAGGCTTTCTTCAACGCCGTGCGCAGTGCCTTCCTGAGTCGCGCCAAGGCCGATCCGGCACGTTACCTGCTGATCGATGCCGCGCAACCGCTGACCCAGGTCCAACAGTCCCTGGACGGTTTGCTGCCGCGTTTACTGGAGCGTGTCCGTGGCTGAAGCCTATCCCTGGCAGGACGGTCTCTGGCAGCAACTGGCCGGTCGTGCCCAGCATGCCCATGCCTATCTGTTGCATGGCCCGGCCGGCATCGGCAAGCGGGCACTGGCCGAGCGCCTGATGGCCAGCCTGCTGTGCCAGCGTCCGGGTGTCTCGAATGCCTGCGGCGAGTGCAAGTCCTGTCTGCTGCTCAAGGCGGGCAGCCATCCCGACAATTACGTGCTGGAACCGGAAGAGGCGGACAAGGCGATCAAGGTCGATCAGGTTCGGGACCTGGTCAGCTTCGTGGTCCAGACATCACAGATGGGCGGGCGCAAGGTGGTGCTGATCGAGCCGGTCGAGTCGATGAACATCAATGCCGCCAACGCCTTGCTCAAAAGTCTGGAAGAGCCTTCCGGCGATACCGTGCTGCTGCTGGTCAGCCACCAGCCCAGTCGCTTGCTGCCGACCATCAAGAGTCGCTGCGTGCAACAGGCCTGCCCACTGCCGAGCGAGGCGATGAGCCTGCAGTGGCTGGCCCAGGCCTTACCTGACAGCAGCGATGAAGAGCGTGTCGAGTTGCTGACCCTGGCGGCCGGCTCGCCCCTGGCGGCTGTCAGCCTGCAGGCCCAGGGCGTGCGGGAGCAGCGGGCCTTGGTGGTGGACGGGGTCAAGAAACTGCTCAAGCAGCAGCAATCCCCCACGCAACTGGCCGAGGGTTGGAACCCGATCCCGTTGCTCTTGCTGTTTGACTGGTTCTGCGACTGGTCGAGCCTGATCCTGCGTTACCAATTGACCGAGGACGAGGCCGGCCTGGGGTTGGCGGACATGCGTAAGGTGGTCCAGTACCTGGCGCAAAAAAGCAGCCAGGATAAAATCTTGAACATTCAGGACTGGATTCTTGCCCAACGTCAGAAGGTGCTGGGCAAAGCGAACCTCAATCGGGTGTTGTTGCTCGAGGCGCTGTTGGTGCAGTGGGCGAGTTTGCCTGGTCGAAACTGACTAGACTCAGCTCAATCGCAGCGGAGATCAGTATGAACGAACCTGTCAGTCCCGGACCCCGCAACGGCATCCTGTCCCTGACTATCAAGGACAAGTCGGTGCTTTACGCCGCCTACATGCCCTTCATCAAGAATGGCGGCCTATTCATTCCCACCAACAAGAATTATCGCTTGGGCGATGAAGTGTTCATGCTCTTGAGCCTGATGGATGAAGCGGAAAAGATTCCAGTCGCCGGCAAGGTGATCTGGATGACGCCCAAAGGCGCCCAGGGCAACCGGGCCGCCGGCGTGGGTGTGCAATTCAGCGACGGCGACAACTCAGCCCGCAATCAGATCGAAACCCACTTGGCCGGCTCCCTGCAGTCCGACCGTTCCACTCATACGATGTAGCCCGGCCTTTTATGCTTGTAGATTCCCATTGTCACCTTGACCGTCTCGACCTCGCTGCCCATGGCGGTTCCCTGGATGCTGCGCTGGACGCGGCCCGTGAACGGGGCGTTGGTCATTTCTTGTGCATCGGCGTCAGCGTCGACAACGCCGCCGACGTCAAGGCTCTGGCCGAACGTTATGCCGATGTCGATTGCTCGGTCGGTGTCCACCCGCTGGATGTCCAACCCGACGCTGCGCCTGCGCTCGATTGGCTGCTGCGTGAGCTGGACCATCCACGGGTCGTCGCCATCGGCGAAACCGGCTTGGACTATCACTACGAACCGGAAGCCGCCGACGTGCAGCAGGCGTCGTTCCGGCTGCACCTGGAGGCCGCCCGGAAAACCGGCAAGCCGGTGATCATCCACACTCGTGGCGCCCGGGCCGACACCCTGGCCTTGCTGCGTGACGCCGCGCTGCCCCAGGCGGGGGTGCTGCATTGCTTCACCGAAGACTGGGACATGGCCAAGGCCGCCCTGGACATGGGTTATTACATTTCCTTGTCCGGGATTGTCACGTTCCGCAATGCTGATGCATTGCGCGACGTTGCCAGCAAAGTGCCGGCTGATCGGTTGTTGGTGGAGACCGACTCGCCTTACCTGGCGCCCATTCCCTATCGTGGCAAGCCGAACCTTCCGCAATACGTACGGGAAGTGGCAGAGTTTCTGGCGATGCTGCGCGGTGAGTCCTACGAGCGATTGGCCGAGCAGACGACGGAAAATTTTAAGCAATTGTTTCCACTGGCTCACGTGCGTTCGGTGCAAGCCTGAATTCCATGCAAAAAAAACCCGGGTTCTGGGGGGTGAATCCGGGTTAAGACCATTAGGAGTAAAACAAAGGCACGCGGTCCGTTGGTACCTTTATCGTCGCGTCACTTGGGGGAGATGTCGCGCCGACAGTTCAAGTATTGATCAGTATGCCAACCCGTCCAGTCTGGTCGGGGCGGTTTTTAAACAAATTTGGAATACGCCTGCTTCGGATAAGTTCTCACTGTCGCCAAAGCTTGCAGGTGCGGCACATTGGCGTGAGAAACGGCGAGCCGGGTGTGTACGGTTTTGTGAAGAACAGTGGCCGGGAACGGATGATCCGTGCATTTTTGCGTAAGTTAGGCATAATACCCGGCTTCGAATTTTGACCCTTCAGACCTTTTTCTTATGCACAAAGAACCCCGTAAGGTCCGTGAGTTTCGCCGCCGCGAGCAGGAAATTCTCGACATCGCGCTCAAGTTGTTCCTCGACCAGGGTGAAGACAGTGTCACCGTCGAGATGATTGCGGATGCCGTGG
The DNA here is from genome assembly GCF_963970585.1 of Pseudomonas sp. RL_105y_Pfl2_101. NCBI lineage: Bacteria > Pseudomonadati > Pseudomonadota > Gammaproteobacteria > Pseudomonadales > Pseudomonadaceae > Pseudomonas > Pseudomonas sp. RL_105y_Pfl2_101. Next base: position 57,383 of record NZ_CAXAPG010000028.1, on the reverse strand, counting down.
GTATCGGCAAAGGCACGATTTACAAACATTTCAAATCCAAGGCAGAGATCTACCTGCGCCTGATGCTCGACTACGAGCGTGATTTGAACGAGCTGCTGCATTCGGCCGATGTGGACAAGGACAAGGAGGCGCTGTCCCGGGCCTACTTCGAGTTCCGCATGCGCGATCCGCAGCGCTACCGCTTGTTCGATCGCTTGGAAGAGAAGGTGGTGAAGGGCAACCAGGTGCCGGAGATGGTCGAGGAGTTGCACAAGATCCGTGCTTCGAACTTCGAACGCCTGACCCTGCTGATCAAGGGCCGGATCAGCGAAGGCAAGCTCGAAGACGTGCCGCCTTATTTCCATTACTGCGCTGCCTGGGCGCTGGTGCACGGCGCGGTGGCGCTGTATCACTCGCCGTTCTGGAGCAACGTGCTGGAAGACCAGGAAGGTTTCTTCCAGTTCCTGATGGACATTGGCGTGCGCATGGGCAACAAGCGCAAACGCGATACCGACGTCCCGAACAACTGACATCCAGATGCCTTATTGCGCCATGTCCGCTTACATGGCGCAGTGCCCCAGGAATATACTCAGGCTTGGGTCTTGCGAAATCTTGATTTCTAGGTCAGTTTTCGCAAGTCCGATTTTTCTCGTGCCGGAGTGATCCATGATCGTTGATCGTCAAGGCAGGCGTTTCCGTAATCTGCGGATCAGCCTGACCTCCGCCTGCAATTACGCCTGTACCTACTGCGTGCCTGACGGCAAGCGGTTGGTGGCTGCGCAGGATGAACTGTCGGCCGAGGCCATGGCGCGTGGCGTAGCCTATTTGATCGAAGCCGCCGGCATCGAGCGGCTGCGTATCACGGGCGGCGAACCGTTGGTCAGCCCCAAGCTCGAGCGTTTCATGATGGCGGTGGGGCAGATGGGCCTGGAGGACATCAGCCTGACCACCAATGGCCAGTTGCTGGCGAAAAAACTACCCTTGCTGGTAGATGCCGGTATCCGTCGCATCAACGTTTCCCTCGACACCCTGGACCCCGCCGCGTTTCGCAGTATCGCCCGTGGCGGCGACCTGGCGACCGTGCTCGACGGCATGGAACAGGCCCGGGCCGCCGGGATGAAGATCAAGGTCAACATGGTGCCGTTGCGCGGGCAGAACCTGGACCAGGTGATGCCTTTGCTCGAGTACTGCCTGGAACGTGGCTATGAGTTACGTTTCATCGAGTTGATGCGCATGGGACACCTGGCCAGCGACTCCAACGCCTTCCTGCAGCAGTTCGTCAGCCTCCAGCAACTGCTCAGCCTGATCGGCGATCAGTACGAATATCTGCAAGCCGATGCGCCGGTGGATGCTACGGCGGTGCGCTATGAGATACCGGGGCAGGGGCACTTTGGCGTGATCGCCAACGAAAGCGTGCCTTTTTGCCGTACCTGTTCGCGCCTGCGGTTGTCTTCCACGGGCTGGCTGCACGGCTGCCTGTCTTCGAGTAACCGTCACTTCGTCGGCGACCTGTTGGACAAGCCGCGCCACCAGGCATTGCCGGCGCTTCAGCGCTTGTTGGTCAAGGCGCTGGGGGACAAGCAGGAAGTGGCATTCTCCGGCGGCGCAACCATCATGAAAATCATCGGCGGTTGACCGACTCGACCAAGTGCCCTCTGCTGTAGGAGCTGCCGAGTGCAACGAGGCTGCGATCTTTACCCAAACCATTGAGTCGTGAGTGAACGCCCAGTAGATCAAGATCAAAAGATCGCAGCCTTCGGCAGCTCCTACGGGTTATCGCGCACGCTCATCCTGCAAGCTGGCGCAAAAGCTGCATCCCACGACCATTCGCCGGTTTTCCGACACCGGTTTTTGGAGGGTAGGATGCGTAGCCTGGTTTTGCTGCTGGCCGTTTTGGCGCTTGGTGGCTGCATGAATGTCAGCGACATGGGAGAAGGTGTTCGTTACCACATGAGCGACGCCGGCCTGCTGGACCATAGTGACAGCCGTCGTGTGAACAACCTGCGTATTCAGCCCGACTCCTTCATCTACATCGCCCAGGGCGCTTTCGCTCCGCCAGGCAGTGCCTATCCGCGTCCCAACGTCGTGGCCGAGGAAGCCTTCAATGGCTTCATCGAGTATTTCCCCATGGTCCGTCGCGCCCGCACCCCCGAAGGGCTCGATCAGGCCATGGGCGAAGCCCGTTCCGCCGGGGCCCATTATTTGCTGTACACCCGCTTCGCCAAGGCCGACAACCGCATCGGCAACACTGACGAATGGCAGGATGAAGAAGCCTTGGATCGCTTGGGTATCGATACCAGCGTCATTCAAATCATGTTGATCGAGACCAGCACCCAGTATTTGATTGATACTGCACGTATCAAGAGTCGCGGCGGTTTACTGACGTGGCACGACAAGCAGCCCCAGGACCTCATCGCCACGCCTTTGCGTGAATATGCCCGCAGCCTGCTGGGGATGAGCGACGAATAAATAATCAGGAGTCACCATGAGCGGACCGCAAAAAGCCAATGATTTGCTGGGGCAGATCCCCAAGACCAAAGGCCTGCCGCCGGTCCACTTGTGGAATCCCGACTTCTGCGGCCACATCGACATGCGCATCGCCCGGGACGGCACCTGGTACTACCTGGGTACGCCCATCGGACGAAAGCCGATGGTCAAGCTGTTCTCCACCATCATCCGCCGCGACGGCGATGATTACTTTCTGATTACCCCTGTGGAAAAAGTCGGTATCAAGGTTGATGACGCGCCATTCGTGGCCGTGATCCTTGAGGTCGAAGGGCAGGGGGAAGGGCAGTTATTGCGCTTCACCACCAATGTCGAGGAAACCACCGAGGCCGGTGCCGAGCATCCGCTGCGGGTGGTGATCGATCCCCAGAGCCAGGAGCCCGCGCCCTACGTGCATGTGCGCAGCAATCTCGAAGCGCTGATCCATCGAAACGTGTTCTACCAACTGGTGGAGCTGGCGGTCAGCCGCGAGATCGATGGGCAGCGCTGGTTGGGCGTGTGGAGCGGCGGCGAATTTTTCCCCATCGGCCTGGAACCATAACCCCTGTGTGAGCGGGCTTGCTCGCGAAGGCGCCGGCACATCCAACCTCTTCTCAACTGACCCACCGCTATCGCGAGCAGGCTCGCTCCCACAGTGGTAGGCAAAATTCAAATTGACACCCAATCATATGATGATTAGCGTGGGCCTCCAATAAAAGTGACCCGCGGGGTTTTCATGTCCAGCAGTTTTCATGCATCGACCGTCGATTGGCTGGGGGGCTGGATAGCCGCCGGCCAGGTCAAGCCTGGGCAAACCATCAAGGTCGAGGCGGACTTGGGCGAGCAACTGGGCGTCAGTCGCACGGTGATTCGCGAGGCGATCAAGACTCTGGTAGCCAAAGGCATGCTGGAAGTCGGGCCGAAAGTCGGCACGCGGGTGTTGCCGGTGCGGCGCTGGAATCTGTTCGACCCCCAAGTGGTTGGCTGGCTGTCACGCAGCGGCCTGCCGGAAAACTTTGTCGATGACTTGCTGGACCTGCGTCGCACCATCGAGCCGATGGCGGTGCGCTGGGCCTGTGAGCGGGCCACGGCCGATCAGGTGCAGGCGATCCGCCTGGCCTACCATGCGCTGGAACGGGCGGTGGACAGCGGTGCTGATTACAACCGCGCCGACCAGTTTTTCCATGAGTGCATCCTCGCTGCCAGCCATAATCAGTTCATCGAGCAAATGGTCCCGGCCCTTGGTGCGCTGCTGGCGGTGTCGTTCGAAGTATCGGCGGCCGACCCGGATGAGCTGCGCCGCACCTTGCCCATCCACAAGGACATCGCCGACGCCATCGGCGCCCGTGACGCGGCGCGTGGCGTCTGGGCCTGTATGACCCTGATCGATAACGCTGACCTGGCCATCAAACGTTTTTACCCCAATGTCATGGCCGGTCGAACAGACGCTGCCGGGCAAGCCGGGAACGGGAGGTTTCAATGAAGTGGATGGCTGTGACGGAGCACCGGGCAAAGTTGGGCGAGGGACCTTTCTGGGACGAGCTGACCCAGGCGTTGTATTGGGTCGATATCGTCGGCAAGCAGGCACTGCGCCTGATCGGCGCCAACGTACAGATCTGGCAGATGCCCGAGCATGTGTCCGCTTTCATTGCGACCCAGAGTGGCGACGCCTTGGTGACCCTGAGCAGTGGGGTCTACCGCCTCGATCTCGATTCTCCGGGCCTGGAGCCGCGCCTGACGCTGCTGTGCATGGCCGATCCCCAGCCTGGCAATCGCGCCAATGAGGCCCGTTGCGACGCCCTGGGTCAACTCTGGCTCGGCACCATGCAGAACAATATCGGTGACGAAGGCGAGGATTTGCCGATCAAGCGGCGTTCCGGCGGGCTGTTTCGCGTCGCGGGTGATGGCCGGGTCACGCCCTTGTTGCGCGGGCTGGGTATTCCGAACACCTTGCTCTGGAGCCCCGATGGCACCACGGTGTATTTCGGTGAGAGCCTGGATGGCACGTTGTATCGGCACTTTATCTACCCTGATGGCACCCTAGCGCCTGCCGAAGTCTGGTTCGGCCCGCACCCGCGTGGTGGCCCGGATGGTTCGGCGATGGATGCCCGAGACTACATCTGGAATGCCCGCTGGGACGGCAGTTGCCTGTTGCGGCTGAACCCGGACGGGGAGGTTGATCGGGTGATCGAACTGCCCGTCAGCCGCCCGACCAGTTGTGTGTTCGGCGGCGAAGACCTCAAGACGTTGTACATCACCAGTGCGGCGAGCCCATTGGGTCATCCGCTGGACGGTGCTGTGCTGTCGATGCGTGTCGATGTGCCTGGCGTGGCGTGTACAAGGTTTGCAAGTAATATCTCAAAATATGGGATCTAAATATATATATTGAGATTATTTGGCGGTCGGGTTTATAGTCGGCTCCATCGGCAATACACACTCACACTAAAAAAACAAAACAGGTGAAGTGATGCAGCGATCTTTCCCCTTACGCCCCGGCGGCGTATGCCGGCCACTGTTCTTTCAAGTGCCTTTGCGCCGGTCATCCGTGGATGCCCGGTTTTTGTCGTGCCCGTGCGCAGGAGGTTTTAACCATGGCTGAGCCCTTGGTTTTGCCACCCGTGCCGGAGCCACCGAAGGGCGAGCGCCTGAAAAACAAGGTCGTGCTGTTGACCGGTGCCGCCCAAGGCATTGGCGAGGCCATCGTCGCGGCGTTCGCGTCGCAACAGGCTCGGCTGGTGATCAGTGACATCCAGGCGCAAAAGGTCGAGGCGGTGGCCGCCCACTGGCGTGAGCACGGGGCCGATGTGCAAGCGCTGCAGGCCGATGTGTCGAAGCCGCAGGACTTGCAGGCCATGGCCCGTCGCGCCGTTGAGCTGCATGGCCGTATCGATGTGTTGGTCAACTGCGCCGGCGTCAATGTCTTCCGTGACCCGCTGCAAATGTCCGAAGAAGACTGGCGCCGTTGCTTCGCCATCGACCTGGATGGCGCCTGGTACGGTTGCAAGGCAGTGTTGCCACAGATGATCGAGCAGGGCGTGGGCAGCATCATCAACATTGCCTCCGTCCATTCGTCCCACATCATTCCCGGCTGTTTTCCTTACCCGGTGGCCAAGCATGGCCTGCTCGGTCTGACTCGCGCCCTGGGCATCGAATACGCACCCAAAGGGTTACGCGTCAACGCCATCGCACCGGGTTATATCGAAACCCAGCTGAACGTCGACTACTGGAACGGTTTTGCCGACCCCCATGCCGAACGCCAGCGTGCGCTGGATTTGCACCCGCCACGGCGCGTCGGGCAACCGATCGAAGTGGCAATGACGGCTGTGTTCCTGGCCAGTGACGAAGCTCCGTTTATCAATGCCTCATGCATCACCATCGATGGAGGACGTTCGGTCATGTACCACGACTGAATATTCCTGGATTGCAGTCGGAAACTTCGCCTGCAATCCAATCATCATACGATATGACTATTCAGGCCTATGCTGTGTAGCCACTTGATGTAACCGCCCAGCCTGCGCATTTTCACCGACGGTGGAGCAGAGCCCTGGACGTTTGGCTTTCAATAAAAAAAACAAGGAGTCAACTATGAATCATCGTCGTGGGATCCGTTCCCTGTGTCGCGCCGCCCTGGCGGTTACCGCGGTCAGCCTTAGCAGCAACTTGCTGGCGGCTGATCCCGTAAAAATCGGTTTCCTGGTCAAGCAGGCCGAGGAGCCTTGGTTCCAGACCGAATGGGCGTTCGCCGAGAAGGCGAGCAAGGACAAAGGCTTTGAGTTGATCAAGATCGCCGTGCCTGATGGCGAGAAGACCCTCTCGGCCATCGACAGCCTGGCCGCCAACGGTGCCAAGGGCTTCGTGATCTGCCCGCCGGACGTATCCCTTGGCCCGGCCATCGTGGCCAAGGCCAAGCTCAACAATCTCAAGGTGATTGCTGTGGACGACCGTTTCGTCGACGCCAGCGGCAAGTTCATGGAAGACGTGCCGTACCTGGGCATGGCGGCATTCGAGGTGGGCCAGAAGCAGGGCGACGCGATGGTGGCTGAAGCGAAAAAGCGCAACTGGGATTGGAAGGATACCTACGCGGTCATCAACACCTACAACGAACTGGACACTGGCAAGAAGCGCACTGACGGTTCGGTCAAGTCCCTTGAGGAGGCCGGCATCCCAAAAGACCACATCCTCTTCGCCGCCCTGAAGACCCTCGACGTACCCGGCAGCATGGACTCCACCAACTCGGCCTTGGTTAAACTGCCAAGCGCCGCGAAAAACCTGATCATCGGCGGCATGAACGACAACACCGTGCTGGGCGGCGTGCGCGCCACGGAAGCGGCCGGGTTCAAGGCGGCCAATGTTATTGGCATCGGCATCAACGGCACCGACGCCATCGGTGAACTGAAAAAGCCTAACAGCGGCTTCTTCGGTTCGATGCTGCCAAGTCCGCACATCGAAGGCTACAAGACCGCTGAAATGATGTACGAGTGGATCACCACCGACAAGGAACCGCCGAAGTACACCGCCATGGACGAGGTAACGCTGATCACCCGGGAGAACTTCAAGCAGGAGCTGGAAAAGATCGGCCTGTGGAACTGACGGTCGGTTGATTCAGAAGCGGCCCCTGGTCACATGAGTGGCGGGGTCGCTTGATCTCTGTAAGTTCGAGGTGGTTATGCAAGCGCAAACAGCGACACGGCAACACAACATCGGCGCCAGCTTGCGGTTCAACGGGATCGGCAAATCCTTTCCCGGCGTGCAGGCGCTGGCCAATATCAGTTTTGTCGCGCATCCGGGGCAGGTGCATGCCTTGATGGGCGAGAACGGCGCGGGCAAGTCCACGTTGCTGAAGATCCTCGGGGGCGCCTACATCCCGAGCAGTGGCGACTTGCAGATCGGCGAACAGACGATGGCGTTCAAAGGCACCGCTGACAGCATCGCCAGTGGTGTGGCGGTGATTCACCAGGAGCTGCATCTGGTGCCGGAAATGACCGTCGCGGAAAACCTGTTTCTCGGCCATTTACCGGCGCGTTTCGGCCTGGTCAATCGTGGCGTACTGCGCCAGCAGGCACTGACGCTGCTCAAAGGCCTGGCCGACGAAATCGACCCGCAGGAAAAAGTCGGTCGCCTGTCCCTCGGCCAGCGTCAATTGGTGGAAATCGCCAAGGCCTTGTCTCGTGGCGCCCATGTCATTGCCTTCGACGAACCCACCAGTAGCCTGTCGGCCCGGGAAATCGACCGTTTGATGGCGATCATTGCCCGCTTGCGAGACGAGGGCAAAGTGGTGCTGTACGTCAGCCATCGCATGGAAGAAGTATTCCGTATCTGTAATGCGGTGACGGTGTTCAAGGACGGTCGTTATGTACGGACCTTCGAAAACATGAGCGAGCTGACCCATGATCAACTCGTCACGTGCATGGTCGGTCGCGACATCCAGGACATCTATGACTACCGTCCTCGAGAGCGCGGCGATGTGGCGCTGCAAGTGAGGAACCTGCTGGGGCCGGGCTTGCGCGAATCGGTGAGTTTCCAGGTGCACAAGGGCGAGATCCTCGGCTTGTTCGGGCTGGTCGGTGCCGGTCGTACCGAGCTGCTGCGCTTGCTCAGTGGCTTGGAGCGCCAGCGCGAGGGAAGTCTCGTGCTGCATGGCAAGGAACTGAAACTGCGTTCACCAAGGGATGCCATCGCCGCTGGCGTGCTGCTGTGCCCGGAAGATCGCAAGAAGGAAGGCATCATCCCGTTGGGCAGCGTGGGTGAGAACATCAACATCAGTGCGCGCCCGGCTCATTCCGCGCTTGGCTGCCTGTTGCGTGGCGACTGGGAACGGGGCAACGCCGACAAGCAGATCAAATCGCTGAAAGTGAAGACGCCGGCGGCCAGCCAGAAAATCATGTACCTGTCCGGCGGCAATCAGCAGAAGGCTATTCTTGGTCGCTGGCTGTCGATGCCGATGAAAGTCCTGTTGCTGGACGAGCCCACTCGCGGCATCGACATCGGCGCCAAGGCGGAGATCTACCAGATTATCCACAACCTGGCGGCCGAGGGCATCGCGGTGATTGTGGTGTCCAGCGACCTGATGGAGGTGATGGGCATTTCCGACCGAATCCTGGTGCTCTGCGAAGGGGCCATGCGCGGCGAGCTGCCGCGTGACCAGGCCAACGAATCCAACCTGCTGCAACTGGCGCTGCCGCGCCAACGCGTTGCCGACGCGGCGAACTGAGAGGTAAATCATGACCATTCAAAACAATGCACTGCCAACGGCACGCAAACCCCTGGACCTGCGCCGCTTCCTGGATGACTGGGTCATGCTGCTGGCGGCCGTCGGCATCTTCGTGCTCTGCACCCTGATGATCGACAACTTCCTGTCGCCGCTGAACATGCGCGGGCTGGGCCTGGCGATTTCCACCACCGGCATCGCGGCCTGCACCATGTTGTATTGCCTGGCGTCCGGGCACTTTGATTTGTCGGTCGGTTCGGTGATTGCCTGTGCCGGCGTGGTCGCGGCGGTGGTGATGCGCGACACCAACAGCGTGTTCCTCGGCGTCAGCGCGGCGCTGGTGATGGGCTTGATCGTCGGTCTGGTCAACGGCATCGTCATCGCCAAACTGCGAGTCAATGCGTTGATCACTACCCTGGCGACCATGCAGATCGTCCGTGGCCTGGCCTACATCTTCGCCAGCGGCAAAGCAGTGGGTGTGTCGCAGGAATCGTTCTTCGTGTTTGGCAACGGCCAATTGTTCGGCGTGCCGGTGCCGATCCTGATCACCATCGCCTGCTTCCTGTTTTTCGGCTGGCTGCTGAATTACACCACCTATGGGCGCAACACCATGGCCATTGGTGGCAACCAGGAAGCGGCGTTGTTGGCGGGGGTGAACGTTGATCGCACCAAGATTATCATCTTTGCCGTGCATGGCTTGATCGGCGCCTTGGCCGGGGTGATCCTGGCGTCGCGCATGACCTCGGGCCAGCCGATGATCGGCCAAGGCTTCGAACTGACCGTGATCTCGGCTTGCGTGCTGGGTGGGGTGTCGTTGAGCGGTGGCATCGGCATGATCCGTCACGTCATTGCAGGCGTGCTGATTTTGGCGATCATCGAAAACGCGATGAACCTGAAGAACATCGACACCTTCTACCAATACGTCATCCGCGGCTCGATCCTGCTGCTGGCGGTGGTGATCGACCGCTTGAAGCAACGCTGAACCTTGCAGCAACCGGGCCGGCCGCTTTCGCGAGCAGGCTCGCTCCCACAGGTTTTGTGCCAGGGCGCAGCACCCCGGCACAGCGCAGGTCCAATGTGTGGGAGCGGGCTTGCTCGCGAAGGCGTTCCTCCAGATACAGACACCGACGCTCACCCCGCCTTGCGCAACGCCTCTATCAATTCCTGCTTACGCATCTTCGAGCGCCCGGGAATGTTTTTCGCCCGGGCTTCCGTCATCAAGCTGTCCACGGTCTGGGTCGCACGGGAGGTTTTGCTGGTGCGCGGCTGGCCTTCGCGGGTCTTGGCAGCGCGGCGGGCCGATTCCTTGCGGTCGGTTTTCTTGGCCCTTGCCGGTTTTTCCTTGCCTGAACCACCGGAGCGTTCGCCACCACCGGACTGCTTGTTCACGGTCGCCCAGGCGCGTGCCTCGGCTTCGTTTTCGGACACACCTTTTTTCTCGTAACTTTTTTCAATGTGTGCGGCCTTGCGTTTTTGTTCGGCGGTGTATTTGTCTTTGCTTCCACGAGTCATGGGATGTTCCTCCTCAAATGCCTGAGCAGAGGCTATTGGCTGGCGGCGCCCCCTTCGGAGCCCGAACCACCGGTCGTGGTTTTCGAGCCCACTCCAGTCTCGGCATTATCAGGTGCAGTCGAGTCCGGTGTATTCATGCCGCCTTGGCGCCCCGTGTCATTACCCTGCACGCGCGGATCGGTGCCAGTGGCGGGTGGCTGGCCATTGTTCAGGCCGTCGCCAGTACCGTCGTTGTCCAACTTGGGCAGGCCTTGCGTGGCGGGGGAGTTGGGCGCTTGCACGGGATCGGTAGGCCCGGTGCCGGAGGTGGAAGCTGCGAAGGCCATCGAGGACAGCAGCGCGGCGAAGGTGAATGCGGTCAGCCTTGAAGTGGTCATGGGTGTCGCCTCCATTTTTTAGAATGCTTTCCCGATCTTGGGCCTCGCTGGATTTGGGTTGGTGCCTCGGGTGCGACGAATGGTCTAGCCGTCGAGTCCGGCTTCTTCCATGAATTGCTCCATGAAGCTTTTCAGTTTTTCGTGACGGATCAGCGCCATGTGTTGCCCGGTGGCGGTCTGGAAACCGTCGGCCAGGTGCAACAATTTGGTCTGGAAATGATCAAGGCAGAAGCGTCGGTCATCGTAATCCCGGGACTTGGCCTGCGGATCCTGAGGGTCATAGAGCGCGCTGCCCATGCGTCCGGCCACATAAAATGTGCGGGCTACACCGAGCAGGCCCAATGAGTCGAGGCGGTCGGCGTCCTGGAGAATTCTGGCTTCGAGTGTGATCGCTGCGACATTGGCCGAAAAACTGTGAGCCTCGATGGCATGGGCAATGGCGCTGATTTTTTCGTTTGACCAGTTCAGTGTCGACAACAGCGTCGATGCCTTTTTCGCTGCCAGGCGAGAGGCCTCGGCGCGCAGCGGTGAGTTTTTTTCCACCGCCACACAGTCATGCAGCAACGTTGCCGCCAGCAGGATAAGCAGATCACCGCCTTCCTGGCGATGAAGCAAGCGTACGTTGTGCCAGACCCGTTGCAGGTGTGACAGATCGTGAGCGCCATCCTCCGATGGCTCCAATGCATGAGGCAGCAATTGGGCCGCGACGGTTTGAAAAGGTGCAAAGGCGGCAGCGGTCATGACAGATCCTTTGTATGTCAGTACTTCGAGGGTTCGTGGATGATGTTCATTTTCATATGTGACGAGCGCCCCGTGGCGGCTTAGTATGGCGCTTTCAATTGGCTACAAGGCCTGTTCATGTCGATCGAGATCCGTCCCGCGCAACCCAGCGATGCGCTTCAAATCCTTGCCTTCATCACCGAGCTGGCTGATTACGAAAAGGCCCGCCACGAAGTCATCGCCAGTGTGGCGGACATCGAGCGCAGCCTGTTCAGCGAGGGCGCAACCGCCCATGGGCTGATCTGCCTGCGTGACGGCGTGCCGATTGGTTACGCGGTGTTTTTCTTCAGTTATTCCACCTGGCTGGGCAGCAACTGCCTGTACCTCGAAGACCTGTACATCACGCCTGAACAGCGCGGTGGTGGGGCGGGCAAGACGTTGCTGCGCCATCTGGCTAAAGTTGCCTGTGACAACGATTGCGGACGCTTCGAATGGAGCGTGCTGGACTGGAACACGCCGGCCATCGAGTTCTACAAATCCCTCGGCGCGCAACCCCAGGAAGAGTGGGTGCGCTACCGAATGGACGGCAAGGTGCTACGGGATTTCGCTAACGGCAATTGAAATTCACGAGTAGGCGCTGGATGCATACTCGGCAAATCCCGGGCGCTGTTCGAGCCGCTTGCAATAGGCGGTCACCGCTGGATAGTCCGGGCGTTCCATGGGCGTCTGGCGCCAGCGGTGGGCGGACAGGCCAATGAGCACGTCCGCGAGGGAAAATGCCGTACCGGCCACGTAGGCGCCGGTGCGGTTCAATTGCTGCTCCAGCAAACCCATCTTCTCGTTCCAGCCTTTGACGCCTTTGGCGATGAGCTGTGGGTCCTGGAAATCCGGGTGTTTGCGCACCAGTCCGTAGAACGCATCGCCCCATGACGGGTTGAGCTCTGTGGCTTGCCAGTCCATCCATTGTTCGACGCGCGCCCGTGCGGCAGGTTCGACGGGCAGCAGATCGCTGGGCCCATGCTTGCCCACCAAGTAGCGGCAAATAGTGTTCGACTCCCAGAGCACGCCGTTTTCATCGATGATCACCGGTACCTGGGCGTTGGGATTCAAGGCCAGGAACGCCGGGTCATGGGTCGAGGCAAAGCCGATGCCCCAATCTTCGCGCTCGTAGGCGATGTCCAGTTCCTGGCAGGTCCACAACACTTTTCTGACGTTGATCGAGGAAGTGCGGCCGAGGATTTTCAGCAGTTGTCCCATCACTTTTTCCCTGAGTTGTTTGGCGTCCGGTGAGAAACGTAGCAGGGTCTTGGACGGATGGCGATTGGCTTTTGGGTTGACTCATGTTGTCCCGATATATGGGATTGATATTTATATATTGAGATTTTTACGCGCCAAGGTTTATAGTCCGTCTCACTCACTGCCAACAATCAAAACAGGTGAAACGGATGCAGGCGCAATTGATTGCGCTCGATTGGGGGACCACCTCATTACGGGCTTACAAACTCGCCGCCGGGGGCGAGGTGCTCGAACAGCGCTCGCTGTCATCGGGAATCATGCAGTTGCCGTCCGGGCCGCGAAGCGTGGCCGGACGGGTGTGCATCGACGGTTTTGAACTGGCCTTCGACGAGGCCTGTGGCGACTGGCTCGATGCGCAGCCTGGCCTGCCTGTGATTGCCTGCGGCATGGTCGGTAGTGCTCAGGGCTGGCGTGAAGCGCCGTACTGCGACACACCCGCCAACGTCGCCAATCTCGGACATTCCCTACAAGCCGTTCGCAGCCTTCGCGGTGTCGATGTGCACATCGTGCCGGGGGTGATTCAGCGTTCACGCTTGCCCAATGTCATGCGCGGTGAAGAAACCCAGGTGCTCGGCGCCTTGCACAGCTTGCCGGATGAAGCGGTGCTGATCGGCCTGCCCGGCAGTCATTCGAAATGGGTGGAAGTGGCCGATGGCTGCATCGTGCATTTCGACACCTTCATGACCGGCGAGATTTTCGCCGTGCTCAGTGACCACAGCATTCTCGGCCGTACCCAGCAACGGAGTACGACCTTCGATGGCGTGGCCTTTGATCGTGGCGTGCAGGTGGCGTTGTCGGTGGACGGCCAGATCGGTCCGTTGTCCACGGTGTTCAGCGCCCGCAGCCTGGGCTTGACCGGCGAGCTGGCCGCCAGCGCCCAGGCGGATTACCTCTCGGGCCTATTGATCGGCCATGAGTTGACGGCGCTGGCCGAGGTGCAGCGTCGACGACGCGACAGCCTCCATCTGCCGACGGTGGTGCTGATCGGCAACTCCCAACTCTGTGTCCGTTATCAACGGGCCCTCGACGCTTGCGGCTTCGCCCGGGTGGTCTTGGCCGAACAGGCCACTGAACGCGGTTTGTGGCAACTGGCCGTGGCGGCCGGGTTGCTCGGTTCCACCGCCCCTTGAACCTGATTGGAGGTCTGACATGCTCACACAAGCACTGGCGCACAACGGGCTGATCGCGATCCTGCGTGGTCTGCGTCCCGAAGAGGCGGCGGCCATCGGCGAAGTCCTGTACAGCGCCGGATTTCGCGTGATCGAAGTGCCGCTCAATTCCCCCGAGCCGTACGAAAGCATCCGCATCCTGCGCAGTACCTTGCCCGCCGATTGCCTGATCGGTGCCGGCACCGTGCTCATGCCGGAACAGGTCGAGCAAGTGAAAGCCGTCGGTGGCCAAGTGATCGTCATGCCCCACAGCGATCCGAAGGTGTTGCGTGCCGCAAAAGCGGCGGGTTTGTATTTGTCGCCAGGCGTCGCCACGCCCACCGAAGCCTTCGCCGCACTGGCCGAAGGCGCCCATGTACTGAAGATGTTTCCCGCCGAGCAAATGGGCCCGGCGGTGGTCAAGGCCTGGCTCGCGGTGCTGCCGGCCGGGACCGTGCTGGTGCCGGTGGGCGGGATTACGCCAGACAACATGGCGGTGTTCGTCGAAGCCGGTGTCAAGGGTTTTGGTCTCGGTTCCGGGCTGTTCAAGCCGGGCCTGACAGCGGACGAAGTGGCAGTGCGCGCCAAGGCCTACGTGGCCGCATGGAGCGCCTTGAACTGAAGACTTTTCCAGCGCCCCGTGCGCTGCATCTGATAAGAGAGACAACACGATGAAAATCACCAAGCTGACTACGTTTATCGTTCCGCCGCGCTGGTGCTTTCTCAAGATCGAGACGGATGAGGGCGTGACCGGTTGGGGCGAGCCCGTGGTCGAAGGCCGTGCCCACACGGTGGCGGCGGCTGTCGAGGAATTGTCTGACTACCTGATTGGCAAAGACCCACGCAACATCGAAGACATCTGGACGGTGCTGTATCGCGGCGGCTTCTACCGCGGTGGGGCCATTCACATGAGCGCCCTGGCCGGCATTGACCAAGCGTTGTGGGACATCAAGGGCAAGGCCTTGGGTGTGTCGGTCAGCGACCTGCTGGGCGGCCAGGTGCGCGACAAGATCCGTGTGTATTCGTGGATCGGCGGCGACCGACCGGCGGACACCGCTCGCGCGGCGAAAGAAGCCGTGGCGCGGGGCTTCACCGCTGTGAAGATGAACGGCACCGAGGAGCTGCAGTTTCTCGACACTTATGAAAAAGTCGACCTGGCCCTGGCCAACGTGGCGGCGGTGCGGGATGCGGTAGGGCCGAACGTCGGCATTGGCGTGGACTTCCACGGCCGGGTGCACAAGCCGATGGCCAAGGTGCTGATGAAGGAACTCGATCCCTACAAGCTGATGTTCATCGAAGAGCCGGTGCTCAGCGAAAACTACGAAGCCCTCAAAGAATTGGCGCCGCTGACCAGCACCCCGATTGCCCTGGGCGAGCGGTTGTTCTCGCGCTGGGACTTCAAGCGTGTACTCAGCGAAGGCTACGTGGACATCATCCAGCCGGATGCGTCCCACGCCGGCGGTATCACCGAAACCCGCAAGATCGCCAACATGGCCGAGGCCTACGACGTGGCCCTGGCGCTGCACTGCCCGCTGGGCCCCATCGCCTTGGCGGCGTGCTTACAACTGGATGCGGTCTGCTACAACGCGTTCATCCAGGAGCAGAGCCTGGGTATCCACTACAACGAGAGCAACGACCTGCTGGATTACATCAAGGATCCGCAGGTGTTCGACTACGACAAGGGCTTCGTGAAAATCCCCAACGGCCCGGGCCTGGGCATTGAGATCAACGAGGAATACGTCATTGAGCGCGCGGCCATCGGTCACCGCTGGCGCAACCCGATCTGGCGTCATGCCGATGGCAGTTTTGCCGAGTGGTGATTTGCGCCTGAGTACTGCGCGGGAACCGAGGAATCTTGTGGGAGCAAGGCTTGCTCAATCCTTGCCGTATTCGACAAATATAAAAAGAGGCACCTCACATGCAAGCGCACACCCTGAGCGCGCAGGCGTCGTTGGTGACGCCCAGCCGTAAGCGTTTTTTCATCATGGTCCTGCTGTTCATCACCGTAGTGATCAATTACCTGGACCGCAGCAACCTCTCGATTGCCGCTCCCGCATTGACCCGCGACCTGGGCATCGATCCGATTCATGTCGGGCTGATTTTCTCGGCGTTCGGCTGGACCTACGCCGCCATGCAGATCCCCGGTGGCTGGCTGGTGGATCGAGTGCCGCCGCGCATTCTGTATAGCGTGGCGTTGCTGTTATGGTCGCTGGCCACGGTGATGCTGGGTTTCGCCGCCAGTTTCATCGCGCTGTTCGTGCTGCGCATGGCGGTCGGTGCCCTGGAAGCGCCGGCTTATCCGATCAACAGCCGCGTGGTCACCACCTGGTTTCCTGAGCGCGAGCGGGCCACGGCCATCGGTTTCTACACCTCCGGGCAGTTTGTTGGGCTGGCCTTCCTGACCCCGGTGTTGGCCTGGCTGCAACACACCTTCGGTTGGCACATGGTGTTTGTCGCCACGGGCGCGGTGGGCATTCTCTGGGCGGCAATCTGGTACGCGGTGTATCGCGAGCCGCGGGATTTCAAAGGCGCCAATGCCGCCGAAATCGAACTGATCCGCGAAGGCGGCGGGTTGGTGGATATCCAGGCCGATACCGCCAAGGCCAAGGCGAAATTCAGCTGGACTGATTTGGGGATTGTCCTGACCCAACGCAAATTGTGGGGCATTTACCTGGGACAGTTTTGCCTCAACTCCACGCTGTGGTTTTTCCTGACGTGGTTTCCGACTTACCTGGTGAAATATCGCGGCATGGACTTCATCAAGTCCGGCCTGCTGGCGTCGTTGCCGTTTCTCGCGGCGTTTGTCGGCGTGCTGTGCGCCGGTTTTTTCTCCGACTGGCTGATTCGGCGCGGTGCCACCGTGGGGTTTGCGCGCAAGCTGCCGATCATTGGTGGGTTGCTGATCTCGACCTCGATCATCGGCGCCAACTTTGTTGAGTCGACGCCGCTGGTGATCGGTTTCCTGGCTTTGGCGTTCTTCGGCAATGGCCTGGCGTCGATCACCTGGTCGCTGGTCTCCACCTTGGCGCCGGCACGGTTGCTCGGGCTGACGGGCGGGGTGTTCAACCTCATCGGCAACCTGGCGGCCATCGCCACGCCGATCGTCATTGGCTTTCTCGCCAGCGGCGATTCATTTGCCCCGGCCATCACCTATATCGCTGTTCTGGCATTGGCTGGGGCGCTGTCCTACATCCTGCTGGTCGGGAAGGTCGAGCGCATCGAGTTGTAGTCCGACGGGGCGGGCGACCATAATGCCGGCCGTTCCCCGCTCACTGTTGAAGGCCGGCTATGCAGCAAGACGATCCAAAAATCACCAAGGACGCCGCGCCCACAGGCACGCAGACATTGTTGCGCGGCCTGGGTGTGGTCCAGGCGGTCGCCAGCGGTGCGCGTGACTTGAAGGAAATCGCCCGGCTGATCGGCACTACCCGCAGCACCACTCATCGCCTGGCCAGTTGCCTGGTGGACGAACGTTACCTGCGCGTGGTGCCGCAAGTGGGTTACCTGCTGGGGCCGAAATTGATCGAGCTGGGCTTTCAGGCCCGGGAAGAGTTGCCACTAGTGAGCCTGGCGGGGCCGTATCTGGATGAGCTGTCGGCGCTCACCGGGGACACCGTTCACTTGGCGATTCGCGAGGATGACGAAGTCTTGTACCTGCTGAAGAATCCGGGGCGCAACGGTCCGGAAATGCGCTCGCGCGTAGGCCATCGCATGCCGTTGGCGCGCACCGGGATCGGCAAGGCGCTGATGCTTGATGACTCGCAGGAACAATGGAAGCGACTGTATGAAATCAGCCTGCCAGCCGCTGGGAAGAATCAATTCTGGCCCCAGCATCAGGAGCAATCCTGGGAACAGTTCCAGCAACGGATGGTGGAGTATGTGGCGGGGGGCTACGCCTTCGACCTGGAAGACAACGAACCGTCGATTCGGTGCGTGGCAGCACCGATCCGTGACGCCGGCAAGCGCATCGTCGCCGGCATCAGCATCGCCAGCACCGTGCCGTACATGCCGCTGGAAAAAATGGCCGAGCTGATTCCCCTGGTCAAAGGGGTCACTGCCCGGCTGTCGGCGGAACTGGGCGCCAAGGTTTGACGAGCGTCAGGCCTTGAGCGTGGCCATGTCGATGACGAAGCGGTATTTCACATCCCCAGCGATCATGCGGCTGTAGGCCTCGTTGATCTGGCGGATGTCGAGCATTTCAATGTCGCAACTGATCTGGTGTTCGGCGCAGAAATCCAGCACCTCCTGGGTTTCTGCGACACCGCCGATCAGTGAACCGGCCAGGACGCGGCGACCCATGATCAGTTTTGCCGCGTGTACCGGCGGATCGACCGGTTCGACCAGGCCGACGATGATGTGCACTCCGTCGAAACGCAGCGTGTCGAGGTAGGGATTGAGGTCGTGCTGCACCGGAATGGTGTCCAGCAGGAAGTGGAATCGTCCGGCTGCGGCGGCCATCTGTTTGGCGTCGGTGGACACGATCACATGGTCGGCGCCCTGGCGACGGGCTTCTTCAGCCTTGCTCGCCGAGCGGGTGAATAATGTCACTTCTGCGCCCATGGCCTTGGCGAATTTGATGCCCATGTGGCCCAGGCCGCCCATGCCCAGCACGCCAACCTTGTCGCCAGCCTTCACACCATAGTGCTTGAGGGGAGAGTAGGTGGTGATGCCTGCGCAGAGAAGTGGCGCGGCGCTGGCCGGGTCGAGTGCTGCCGGAATGCGCAGCACAAAGTGCTCACTGACCACGATGCTGTTGGAGTAACCGCCCATGGTGTGGCCGCCACTCACGCGGTCCGGGCTGGCGTAGGTCTGAGTCATGCCTTCCAGGCAGTATTGCTCCAGGTCGGCGCGGCAAGCTTCGCACTCGCGGCAGGAGTCGACCATGCAGCCCACGCCGACCAAATCGCCTGCTTCATAGCGGGTGACATTCGCACCGACAGCGGTGACTTTGCCGATGATTTCATGGCCGGGCATCAGCGGGTAAACGGCAATACCCCATTCATTGCGGGCTTGGTGGATGTCGGAATGGCAGACGCCGCAGTAGAGAATGTCGATCGCCACATCGTCGGCTCGTGGGCTGCGACGCTCGAACTTCATGGGGGCGAGGGGGGTGGTGGCCGATTGGGCGGCATAGCCGATGGCTGTGTACATGATGGACCTCGCTAAGCAGTGAACGGTGAGGCGATCTATTCTGGGAGCACCAGCGGCAGGTGGCGATGGCGATTCCTCCGTCTGTCATGCCTAATCCTCCGGTCTTGGCCAGGATTTGATCCTCAGTGGCGTCAGACCTGCGATGATGGTTTCGTCCCTTTTTTCGTGAAGTTTTCGCCCATGTTGTTGACCCGTCATCTCGATGCCAACGCCACGCTGGTTTCACTGATAGAACCCCTGGCGACCCGCGACGGTTTCATCCCTACGCGACTGCCCGGCGTGCAAGCGCTTCGCGCCAGCCAGGACGTCGCCCGTGGTCCGCAGCTCTACGAGCCGAGCCTGGTGATCATCGCCCAGGGCAGCAAACTGGCGTACCTGGGGCCGCGCACACTGGAATATGGCGCCGGGCACTATCTGATCCAGGCCTTGCCGGTGCCGTTCGAATGCGAAACCTACGCCATGCCCAATGCTCCGCTGCTGGGGGTTTCCGTTGCGATCGACCGGGCGATGTTGGGCGAACTGGTGCTGGCCATGGGGCTGGTGCCGGGGCGGAGCCTGGTGCCCCAGACGCTGGAATCAATGACCTGTGCAGTGCTCGATGACGCCATGCGTGGGTGTGTCGAACGCTTGTTGCGCTGCCTGCACGATCCATTGGAATGCCAGGTCATGGGCCAGGCGCGGCTGCGGGAGTTGCTGTTCGTCGCGTTGCGCGGGCCCCAGGCCGATGTGCTGCGGGCGCTGGTGGAGCAGCAAGGCCAATTCGCCCGGATTGCCGCGGCCCTGAGCCATTTGCACGCGCACTTCACTGAACCGCTGAACGTCGAGACATTGGCCAGTTGCGCGAACATGAGCGCCTCGACCTTCCATGAGCATTTCAAGCGCAGCACGTTGTTGTCGCCCGTGCAGTACCTCAAGCGTTTACGCCTGCTCAAGGCCCAGCGACTGCTGCTCGCCGAGGGCATGGGTGTGGCCCAGGTTGCGCACCTGGTGGGGTATCAGAGCTCGTCGCAGTTCAGCCGGGAGTACAAGCGCTACTTTGAACGCAGCCCCGGGGAAGAGCGCGCCGCCTGAGTCTCTGAAAATCCCTTGTGGGAGCGGACTTGCTCCCACATTTGGACGGCGGTGTTTGTTGGATTACAGGCAACAAAAAGGCCCCCGTTGCGGGAGCCTTGATGTTCAGTGCAACGGCTTACATGTTCGGGTAAGTCGGTCCACCGGCGCCTTCCGGCGACACCCAGGTGATGTTCTGCGAAGGGTCCTTGATGTCACAGGTCTTGCAGTGCACACAGTTCTGGGCGTTGATCTGGAAGCGCTTCTCGCCGTCTTCCTTGGTCACCACTTCGTACACGCCCGCCGGGCAGTAGCGCTGGGCCGGTTCGTCGTACAACGGCAGGTTCTTGCTGATCGGGATGCTCGGGTCGGTCAGCTTCAGGTGGCAGGGCTGTTCTTCTTCGTGGTTAGTACCGGAGATGAACACCGAGCTGAGTTTGTCGAAGCTGATCTTGCCGTCCGGTTTCGGGTAGTCGATTTTCTTGCAATCGGCTGCCAGCTTGAGGCAAGCGTAGTCGGGCTTGGTGTCGTGCAAGGTGAACGGAATTTTGCCGCCGAGGATGTTCTGGTCGAACCAGTTGAAGCCGGCGCCGAGGATCGGCCCGAACTTGTGCATCGCTGGGCCGAAGTTTCGGCTGGCGAACAACTCTTCATAGAGCCAGCTGGCTTTGAAACGGTCGACGTAGGTGGTCAATTCATCACCGCCTTCGCCGCCTGACAGCAACGCTTCAGCCACCGATTCGGCAGCGAGCATGCCGGATTTCATCGCAGTATGGCTGCCCTTGATCTTGGCTACGTTCATGGTACCCAGGTCGCAGCCGATCAATGCGCCACCCTTGAAGACCATTTTCGGCAGCGAATTGATACCACCCTTGGCCAGTGCACGGGCGCCGTAGCTGATGCGCTTGCCACCTTCGAGGTACTGCTTGAGCACCGGGTGATGCTTGAGGCGCTGGAACTCGTCGAACGGCGACAGGAACGTGTTGCTGTAGGACAGGTCGACGATCAGGCCGACCACCACTTGATTGTTTTCCAGGTGATAAAGGAAAGAACCGCCGGTATTCTCGGTGCCCATGATGTTCAGCGGCCAGCCGGCGGTGTGCACCACCAGGCCTGGTTGGTGCTTGGCCGGGTCGATTTCCCAGATTTCCTTCAGGCCGATGCCGTAGTGCTGGGCGTCGGCGTCGCTGTCCAGGTCGAAGCGCTTGATCAGTTGCTTGCCGATGTGGCCACGGCAGCCTTCGGCGAACAGCGTGTATTTGCCGCGCAGTTCCATGCCAGGGGTGTAAAGGCCTTCCTTCGGATTGCCTTCACGGTCGACACCCAGGTCGCCGGTAATGATCCCGCGCACTACGCCGTTCTCGTCGAACAGCGCTTCCTGGGCGGTGAAACCCGGGTAGATTTCCACGCCCAGGTTCTCGGCCTGCTGGGCCAGCCAGCGGCACAGGTTGCCCAGGGAAATAATATAGTTGCCTTCGTTGTGCATGGTCTTGGGCACAAAGAAGTCAGGGATTTTGCTCGCGGCCTCGGCGTTTCTCAGGACATAAATGTCATCGCGTACGACGGGCGTGTTCAACGGGGCGCCGAGTTCTTTCCAGTCCGGGAACAGCTCGTTCAGGGCGCGGGGTTCGAACACCGCACCGGAGAGGATGTGTGCCCCAACCTCGGAGCCTTTTTCGACCACGCAGACGCTGATTTCCTTACCGGCTTCGGCGGCCTTCTGTTTCAGTCGGCAAGCGGCAGACAGGCCAGCGGGGCCGGCGCCGACGATGACCACGTCGAATTCCATGTATTCGCGTTCCACAGGGCTCTCTCCTACTCAAGGCTCACAGTTTTTTCTAATTGGAGGTTTGGCGTTGCATTCGTTGTTTCCCTCGCGAAAAGCGACGAAAGCGACAATGGATGAAACGCGTGTCTCTCTTAAGCGGCGCATTATATCTACACCACTCTCAGGGTCCAATACAAACGTTTGTTTGAAATTGCCGCAGCCCAGATAAATCACTGACGTACGGCTTATGACTGACCATTTTGCCGTATTGACCGGAATAGGCGTTCCGGTCAAGATACGGGCGGTTTTGCGCTCGCCGTAGGCTGACTGTTGGTTTCAAGAGCACCTCTAAAGACAGGGCGAAGGCAGCACAACGTGACGCATTGCGTGGTTCTGACGCGCAGTTTACACGCCGAGATAATGAATGACTCATCAGTCATCACTGACGAATGGTCTTCATTGCCGTGAGCTGGGTCATGTGTGGTTCATGCCGGCGTTTTTAGAGGTGCCCTTGCGCCCATGAGCATCAACCGCCAGGTTCGCCTAGGCGACTTTTTTTCACCGGAGAGTAACGAGGAATCCATGAAGGTTCTTGTAGCTGTCAAACGAGTGGTCGACTATAACGTCAAGGTTCGCGTCAAGGCGGACAACTCCGGCGTCGACCTCGCCAACGTCAAGATGTCGATGAACCCTTTCTGCGAAATCGCCGTAGAAGAAGCCGTGCGCTTGAAGGAAAAAGGCGTGGCGACTGAGATCGTCGTCGTCTCCATCGGCCCGACCACCGCCCAGGAACAACTGCGCACCGCGCTGGCACTGGGTGCTGATCGCGCCATCCTCGTCGAATCCGCCGAAGACCTGACCTCCCTGGCCGTGGCCAAGCTGCTCAAGGCCGTTGTCGACAAGGAACAGCCATCGCTGGTGATCCTCGGCAAGCAGGCCATCGACAGCGACAACAATCAGACCGGCCAGATGCTCGCTGCATTGAGCGGCTACGGCCAGGGCACCTTTGCTTCGAAAGTCGAAGTGTCCGGCGACAGCGTTGCCGTGACCCGCGAAATCGACGGCGGCGCGCAGACCGTTTCCCTGAAACTACCGGCCATCGTCACCACCGACCTGCGTTTGAACGAGCCACGCTATGCGTCGCTGCCAAACATCATGAAAGCCAAGAAGAAGCCGCTTGAAGTGCTGACGCCTGACGCTTTGGGCGTTTCCACCGCCTCCACCAACAAGACCCTCAAAGTCGAAGCGCCGGCTGCACGCAGCGCGGGCATCAAGGTCAAGTCGGTGGCTGAACTGGTCGAGAAACTGAAAAACGAAGCGAAGGTGATCTGATCATGACTATCCTCGTAATCGCCGAACACGATAACAAGGCGCTGGCTCCGGCCACGCTGAACACTGTTGCTGCCGCTGCCAAAATCGGTGGCGATATTCACGTGCTGGTGGCTGGCCAGGGCGCTGGCGCCGTGGCTGAAGCCGCTGCGAAAATCGCTGGCGTGGCCAAAGTGCTGTCGGCCGACAACGCCGCCTACGCGCACCAACTGCCGGAAAACGTTGCACCGCTGGTAGCCGAGCTGGGCAACGGCTACAGCCACATCCTGGCTGCCGCGACTTCCAACGGCAAGAACATCCTGCCGCGCGTGGCCGCCGCACTGGACGTCGACCAGATCTCCGAAATCATCTCGGTAGAAAGCGCCGACACCTTCAAGCGTCCGATCTACGCCGGCAACGCCATTGCCACCGTGCAATCGAACGCTGCGGTCAAGGTCATCACAGTCCGCGCCACCGGTTTCGACCCGGTTGCCGCTGAAGGTGGCTCGGCTGCTGTTGAAGCCGTAGGCGCTGCCCATGACGCCGGCATCTCCAGCTTCGTCAACGAAGAACTGGCCAAGTCCGACCGTCCTGAACTGACCGCCGCCAAGATCGTCGTTTCCGGCGGCCGTGGCATGCAGAACGGTGACAACTTCAAGCACCTGTACGCCCTGGCCGACAAGCTGGGCGCCGCCGTCGGTGCCTCCCGTGCCGCGGTCGACGCCGGTTTCGTACCCAACGACATGCAGGTCGGCCAGACCGGCAAGATCGTTGCGCCACAGCTGTACATTGCCGTCGGTATCTCCGGCGCGATTCAGCACTTGGCCGGCATGAAAGACTCCAAGGTGATCGTTGCGATCAACAAGGACGAAGAAGCACCGATCTTCCAGGTGGCCGACTATGGCCTGGTCGCGGACTTGTTCGACGCCATCCCTGAGCTGGAGAAGCTGGTCTAATCCGGTGTCTTCACTTATAAAGAGCCCGGCCCTTTGGCCGGGCTTTTTATTTATCAGAGGAACGTATCGCCATGGAATTGCGCCGTTTGGCTGGCTGGTCGTTGCTGTGGACGTTGGCGCTCGTGCCAGGCCTGTCTGCCGCCGCCGGCAAATGTGAACGACTGATCGCCACCGGCAGCCCGGATGCGCCGCCCTATCTCTGGCAGGACCCTCAGGACCCCAAGCACTTGATTGGTGCCGGTGCCGACCTGCTGGCGCAGGTCGCGCAGGAACTGGGGGTCAAGATCGAACTGCTGTATGCCGGCAAGCACGCCCAGGCGTTGGGCGAAGTACGCAGTGGGCGCATGGACCTGTTCACCGACGTTCCGCTGACCGTTACCGGGCTTGAAGTGCTGGATTACGTGCATCCGCCCTTGCTCGAAAACGATTACCTGGTCTGGACCCGCAAGGACTCGACGCTGGTTATCAACCAGCCCACAGACCTTTACGGTCATCCCGGGGCCTTGTCGGAAAAGGCCCACATGACCCAGGGGTTCGACGTCTTTTCCGAGCAGCAATTGTCCCTGGTGCGCACGCCGGACCTGACCCAGGCCTTTCAGAAACTGCTGCTGGGCGAGGTGGAATATGTCCTGGCGGGTCGCTACTCGGGCCTGGCAATGGTGCAGACACTGGGAATGGCCAACGATCTGCAAGCCGCACCGCAACCGGTGGACAAACCCGGACTGTTCCTCGCGATTTCCCATAACTCCGCCTGCAATGACCCATGGTTACGCGGACAGCTGGCGCAAAAGATGACAGAATTGGCCGCGTCCGGCCTGGCAGAGGCTGTGTTGCAACGCAATCTCGAACGTTGGAATACACAGTTGCAGCCATCTGTCAGTGCCCCAAAACAGTAGGGAACATTAGTGACTATTCGACCTCTTTTCGCTGCCCTGGCCGTTCTGGCTCTGGCGGGTTGCGCAGCCGATCCGGCGCCGAATGAACAGATCCGCCTGACCGAACAGGCACTGGAGCAAGCCCGGGCCATTGGCGCCACGGCCGACGAAGTGCCTGAATTGAAACTGGCTGAAGAAAAGTTCGCCCGCGCCAAATCCAACATGGCCGACGAATCCTACAAGAAGGCGCGCATGCGAGCCGAACAGGCTGAACTCGACGCTCGCCTGGCCGAAGCGAAGGTGCTGACCCTCAAAAGCCAGGAGCAACTGAACGTACTCGACACCCGCATCCAGCGCTTGCGCAAACAGTTGAGGGAGGATGCCCAATGAAGCACTCCTATGTATTGGGCGGCCTGGTCCTCGCCGGCCTGGCCAGCTTGTATGGCTGTGCCGGCCAGCGCAGCGAAGCGGCGCTGGAGCAGGCCGGCACCGACTTCCAGAAGGTCAAGGAAGACGCCAGCGTGTTGCGTGCTGCACCCCGGGACGTGATCCGCGCTGGCGAATCCCTGGCCCGTGCCGATCGTTTGTCCAGCTACTGGGGCAGCGGCGAAGATGTGCAGCATTACGCCTACCTGAGCCAGCGCTACAGTGCGATCGCCCGGGAGCACAGCAACCAGGTGCTCAACGAAGAGCGCGCCGCGAAGCTCGAACTGGAGCGTCAGCGCCTGCAATTGGCCCTGCGTGAATCCAAGTTGCTGAGCGTGCAGTTGCAGGGCAAATGGCTTGAAGAACAGATCATGGCGATGGCGACCACCCAAACCGATCGCGGCCTGGTGATGACCCTGGGTGACGTGCTGTTCGACACCGGCGAAGCGGAACTGAAGAACTCGGCCAACCGGGTCGTGCTCAAGATCGTGCAGTTCCTGCAGCTCAACCCCAAGCGCGTGGTCCGTATCGAGGGCTACACCGACAGCACCGGCGGCAAGCAGGAAAACCTCAAGCTGTCTCGCGACCGCGCGCAAGCGGTCGCGGATGTACTGGTGGACCTGGGGATAGACGAAAAGCGTATGCAGGTCGAAGGCTACGGCGATGAATACCCGGTGGACGTCAACGCTTCCGAGCGTGGCCGGGCACAGAACCGTCGCGTCGAAATTGTGTTCTCCGACGAAAAAGGCCAGCTCGGCGCCGCCCGCTGAGGGCTGCGTCACTGGAAAACCCGGCCCCTGTAAAAGGCGCCGGGTTTTTTTGGCCCTGCAATCGATGCACGATGAGTACAGTTAGAGCTGTCACTCCACTGTACTGTCGAGTAATCTGGCAACTGTCCCAGTACACTTCTAAACTGTTCCGGTATCGTTTCCGACAAGAATAAAATGCCCGTGAAATCGAGTGCTGCGTCATGACCAACCTTCTGCTCTATCAACGTATTGCTCAACAGCTGGCTGAAGACATCCGGCGCGGTGTGTATCAGCCCGGTGAGCGCGTGCCATCGGTGCGCAAGATGAGCTCGCAGCTCAACGTCAGCCATGCCACGGTGCTGCAGGCCTACGCCAACCTTGAAGACCAGGGGCTGATCCGCGCACGGCCGCAGTCGGGCTACTACGTGCACCAGACGCCGGCCTTGACGGCACCGACGCCGGACATTGCCCGGGTCGAGCGTCCGGGGCTGGTGACGCGCAGCAGCATCATCCAGCAAGTATTGGTCGAGTCGCGCCGCGAAGGGGTGTTTCCCCTGGGGGCGGCGGTGCCGAGCGTCGACTATCTGCCTGTCCGGGCCTTGCATCAACAATTGGCCAAGGTCACGCGTTTCCACAGCCCGCGGGCGTTCAGCTACATGTTCAGCCCGGGTTTCGAGCCATTGCGTCGCCAGGTGGCGATTCGCATGCGAGACGCCGGCGTCGTGGTGGACCCTTCCGAGGTGGTGATCACCCACGGCTGCGTCGATGCGCTGCAGATGTCCTTGCGGGTGCTGACGCGGCCGGGAGACTTGATCGCCGCCGAGTCGCCGACTTATTACGGCTTACTGCAACTGGCGGATCTGTTGGGCCTCAAGGTCATCGAGATTCCCAGCGACCCGGTCACCGGCATGAGCCTGGAGGCCTTGCAACTGGCGGCCAACCAGTGGTCGATCAAGGCGCTGGTACTGACCACGCGCCTGAGCAATCCTCTGGGCGGCACCATGCCGGAAGAGCGGCAAAAGCAACTGCTGCGTCTGGCCTCGGACTTCGACATCCAGGTCGTCGAAGACGACATCTATGGCGAGTTGATGTTCGAGCAGGGGCGCACTAAGGCCCTCAAGGCCTACGACCGACTGGATCGGGTCATCTACTGTTCGAGTTTTTCCAAGACGTTGTCGCCGGGTGTGCGCATCGGTTGGATGATCGCGGGGAAATTCCAGCAGGAAATCCAGCGCCTCCAGACCTTCAGCACTCACTCGGCGTGCAGCGTCACGCAGATGGGCATTGCCGCGTACCTGGAAAACGGCGGCTATGACCGGCACTTGCGCTATATCCGCCAGGAGTACCGCAAGAACCTCAGCGCCTTTCAACTGGCGGTGCAACAGTACTTCCCCGAAGGCACGCAAATGAGCCGTCCCACTGGAGGATTCATCCTGTGGGTCAGTCTGCCGGGGCGGGTCAATACCCAGGAGTTGCATGTGCGGGCGTTGCAACAAGGCATCAGTATCGCGCCAGGGCTGATTTTCAGTAACACCGAGCAGTTCAACCACTGCATCCGCTTGAACTGCGGCACACCCTGGAACCGTGAGGCGGAGCGGGCCTTGATGACACTCGGGATGTTGGCCACTCAATTGTGCCAAGAGACGGCCAACGGATTTCTTTAGACGCCAGTGGCTTAGCTCGATGCGCTTGTCAGCGCCTCATTATCAGGCGAGCATGGGCGTCCCTGTCGTTAGTGCCGTTGTGTGTATGAAAAGCATTATTCCTGCTACGTGGGTTTTGATCGGCCTGTTAAGCGCCTTCCACATGGGAGGCGTCGTCGCGGCAGCCCCAGCGCAGGAAAAACCGGCCGCCAGTGCCACGAAGGATGCGCCGAAAAAAACCACAGTGGCCAAGAAACCTTCCGCCAAGAAGGCAGCCCCCGCGAAGAAAAAACGCGCGCCCATCGCCTCCAAGAGCAAATCCGCCCACGAGGTCGCCAAGACCCCATTGCCGCCGGCCAAACTGGATTTGAGCTTGCCCCAAGGGATGGTCGAGCAATTGCAACCACCGGGTAAGGTGGTGCAGTCCAAGCG
The DNA here is from genome assembly GCF_963970585.1 of Pseudomonas sp. RL_105y_Pfl2_101. NCBI lineage: Bacteria > Pseudomonadati > Pseudomonadota > Gammaproteobacteria > Pseudomonadales > Pseudomonadaceae > Pseudomonas > Pseudomonas sp. RL_105y_Pfl2_101. The sequence continues at coordinate 29,301 of NZ_CAXAPG010000028.1, read as the reverse complement.
TGAACCCCTCTTGCCGTCGATGTTCGGCGAGAAACCCGGGCCGTTTCAGCTCAATGGCCGTTTGTTGAGCAATGAAATGCAGCTGCCACTGCGCAACCAGGAGCGCAATGAAGTGGAGGGTGCGGCGCTGGACTTCGAATTCAAGCAATAACCTTCGACAGGCCTGTAGCTCGTCGCTGACCGTTCAGTCATCTCGCCGTGGGCAAAAAAACACACAGACGGTAATTTAAAACGAGTGTTTTAGCCGTTACTCTGTGTTCTGTTACCAACCGTTATCTATCGTGAGGATGTTGTCGTCATGAAATGCCGTGAAGGCTGTGGCGCCTGTTGCATCGCCCCTTCCATCAGCTCACCTATCCCTGGCATGCCCCAAGGCAAACCAGCGGGAGAACGTTGCGTGCAATTGTCGATCGATAACCTGTGCCGGATCTTCGGCCAGCCGGAGCGTCCGGCAGTCTGCTCGGCGTTCGCAGCCGACATCGAGGTTTGCGGCAGCAGCAGTGAGGAGGCCATCCGGTTGATCGGTTGGTGGGAACAGATCACGGCAGCGTAATGAGTCAATGAATGGATCCTAACTGAACGAACTTGGACAATAAGGAAAAGAACTATGGGTTCGCTGCATCGTATGGCTGTGTTGTGTGGGTTGACCGTGTTGCTGGCAACGGCCACCGCTCAGGCAGAGGACTGGCAGGTTGCCAAGGAGAAGGACGGTATCAAGGTTTCTCTCAGTGAGGTGGCGGGCTCAAAATACAAGGCCTACCGCGGCGTGGCGGTGATGAAAACCACGTTGGCCAAGCTGCGGGCCCTGCAGGAAGACGTTCCCGGTGCCTGTGCCTGGATTCATGAGTGCAAGAGCCAGAAACTGCTCAAGCACGAAGGCAATCAGAGCTGGACGTACACCCAGTTCAACACGCCATGGCCGGTGACGTCCCGGGACTCGGTGCTGGAAGTCACCACGGAGGAGGGCGCCGACGGCAGCCTGACCCGCAAGCTCAAGGGCGTGCCGAATTACCTGCCTCAAGAGCAGGGTTTCGTGCGGGTGACCCAGATCGACGGCTTCTGGAAGTTCACGCCAAAGGGCGCTGACCAGATCGAAGTGACCTACCAGGTCCACACCGAACCAGGGGGTGACGTACCGTCCTGGCTGGCGAACAAGTTCGTGGTGGATGCGCCGTTCAACACCTTGAAAGCCCTGAAGGAGCGCGCCGAAAACTGATCGGCCACGGCTTCACACCCAGAGACCGCCCCAGAGGCGGTCTTTTCATATGTACCGTCCAGACGCCCAGAGGAACGATTGTCCGGCCCTCAATGTCGAGATAAAGGTAAGCCAGGCCCTGAATTGATCAAGGAGACACCGATGCAAAAGTGGAAAATCACTTTCGTGGATGATCACGGCGAAGCCATCGCCGAGCGGTTCGACTGCGACCAGGAGCCTACGATGGAGCAGGCAGCACAATTGATTCGTGAAAAATTGCTGCCTGTGCCCGCCCAACTGGACCTCAACGACCTGGAAGGTCGTATTGAGGATCCCACCGTCAAGAACCTCAAGTCCCAGCACAGTATCGAAATCATCAGCATTACACCGATTTCATGAAACGGTGCCTGGTCTCGCTTGGCAGTGGCTGCCACTTACGGCTACTCTGCAATTGAGATCAGCGAAAGGATCGCCAAGGTCCGGTCTTGTCAGCTACATGCTTGTGTCCCGACGGCCATGTGATGCCGTACCGCTGGAAGCCTGAGGGCTTCACGCACGGGAAGACGGAAAGTCTATCCATTGGTTTCAGGAGGACGTTTCATGAGCACAGCCTATCAAGAAGACATCAGCACCAGCGTATTGCGCCGCATGAAAGAAGGCGGTTTCGATTTTTCCCGATTTCATCCCATTGAGTTCTACGCCATTTTCCCGGACGAGGAGCGGGCGCGCAGGGCGGCAGGTCATTTTCGGGGAGAGTCGTTGAACGCGCAGATCAGTGCACGGGACGACGGGGCTTGGTCATTGGAACTGAGCCGGGTGATGTACGCCACTTACGATGACATCGGCGACTTCGAGCAAGACTTTGAGGCCGTCGTCGAACCCTTGGGTGGTGTTATCGAGGGCTGGGGTGTCAAGCAAGAGATCCGGCGCCTGCAGGCCTGACAGTCACTCACCGCAACCACAGCAACGGCTGACCTTTGTGTCGGCCGTTTTCATGTCTGTGAGCTAACCGAGAATCCCTGTGAGAGCCGAGCCAGCTTGGCTCCCACAGGGATTTGTGGTGGACGCGGAATAGGTGAGCATGCCCCCGTCAACACCGCAATCGCCAGATTTTGTACCTAACTGTATCCAGATCAAGCTGCGTCGTTTTTCCGTGACTATGCTCAGCAGGGCGACGCCCCTGCATCGCAATGAAGCAGGGGCTGCGGGTGGAGGCATCTGCTGCACTGGAAAAGTGCGCGGCCTGTTAGAGGAGAACCCAACCCGTTGATCATAAAGCGTTTATGCCGATGGCACGGGGCTTGCGAAGCCTTGCTGCCAGGGTGACAAGGAGTACGGCATGATCCGCAGCGGTTTTGACGAAATGTACGATACCAACGGCCAGGTACGCCCGCATTACCAGGCGTTTGCCCGCTGGCTGGCTGAAACGCCTGATGAGCTGCTGGCGCAACGCAGGCGTGAAGCCGACCTGTTGTTTCATCGTGCCGGCATTACGTTCACGCTCTACGGGGACGAGCAGGGGACAGAGCGCCTGATCCCTTTCGATACGATCCCGCGCAGCATCCCGGCCAGTGAATGGCGGGTGGTCGAACGCGGCTGCATCCAGCGGGTCAAGGCGCTGAACATGTTCCTGGCCGACCTCTACCACGGGCAGCGGATCATCCGGGCCGGGATCATTCCGGCCGAGCAGGTGCTGGCTAACGAGCAGTACCAACTGGCGATGCAGGGGCTTGATCTGCAGCGTGACATCTATGCCCATATTTGCGGTGTCGATCTGGTACGCGACGGTGACGGCACGTACTACGTGCTCGAAGACAATCTTCGTACGCCCAGTGGCGTCAGCTACATGCTCGAAGACCGCAAGATGATGATGCGTCTGTTCCCCGAACTGTTCGCCGCCCAGCGCATCGCCCCCATCGACCATTACCCGAACCTGCTGCTCGACACCCTGAAAAGCTCCAGCCCGCTGGACGATCCCAGTGTCGTGGTGCTCACGCCGGGGCGTTTCAACAGCGCGTTCTTCGAGCACGCATTCCTGGCCCGGGAGATGGGCGTGGAGCTGGTGGAAGGTGCCGACCTGTTCGTACGCGATGACAAAGTGTTCATGCGCACCACCGATGGCCCGAAAGCGGTGGACGTGATCTACCGTCGCCTCGACGACGCGTTCCTTGATCCACTGGCCTTCAATCCAGACTCGATGCTCGGGGTGCCGGGACTTTTGTCCTCCTACCGTTCCGGCAACGTGGTGCTGGCCAACGCCATCGGCACGGGTGTGGCGGACGACAAGTCGGTGTACCCGTTCGTCACCGAGATGATCCGTTTTTACCTGGACGAAGAGCCGATCCTGAAGAACGTCCCTACGTGGCAATGTCGTAATCCTGCTGAGCTCTCCCACGTGCTGGCAAATCTTCCCGATTTGGTTGTCAAGGAAACCCAGGGTTCCGGCGGTTACGGAATGCTGGTGGGGCCGGCCGCGACGACGGCGCAGATCGATGCCTTCCGCGAGCGGATCAAGGCCAAGTCGCACGCCTACATCGCCCAGCCGACGCTGTCGCTCTCGACCTGCCCGACCTTTGTCGAAAACGGCATCGCCCCGCGTCACATCGACTTGCGGCCGTTTGTGCTGTCGGGGCGCGAGACCCGCGTGGTGCCTGGCGGGCTGACACGGGTGGCGTTGCGCGAAGGCTCCCTGGTGGTGAATTCATCCCAGGGCGGTGGTACCAAGGACACTTGGGTAGTCGAGGATTGAGGAACTGCCATGCTCAGTAGAACCGCCTCGGACCTGTACTGGATGTCTCGCTACCTGGAGCGTGCGGAAAACCTCGCACGGATGCTCGACGTCAGCTATTCGTTGTCACTGATGCCCCAGGACGGGCGTGGCGACGGCCTGCACGAGCTGGCCATGCCATTGCTGATCACTGGCACGTTGGATGATTACCGGGAGCGACACGGCGAGCTGCACGCCGAGCGGCTGCTGCATTTCTTTGCCCTGGAAGCGGCCAACCCGGCCAGTATCTACAGTTGCCTTGGCGCCGCGCGAGCCAGTGCCCACGCGGTACGTGGGAGAATCACCGCCGACATGTGGGAGAACATCAACGCCACCTGGCTGGACATTCGCGGTATCGCCGAGCAAGGCTTGAATCGCTACGGCATGAGCCGTTTCTGCGAGTGGATCAAGGAGCGATCTCACCTGTTTCGTGGTGCAACCTACGGCACCATCATGCGCAACGACGCGTTCAGGTTCATTCGCCTGGGGACCTTTATCGAACGGGCCGACAACACCCTGCGCTTGCTCGACGCCCGCTACGAAATGGCCGGTGACCAGGCCGACGCGGCCAGCGATGGCACGGCCCACGCGTATTACCAATGGAGCGCCTTGTTGCGGGCCTTGTCGTCCTTCGAGGCCTACACCGAGATCTATCGTGACGCCCCGGGTGCTCGCCATGTGGCTGCGTTACTGCTGTTGCGCGCCGACGTGCCGCGTTCGCTGCGTGCCTGCACCGAAGAAATCAACCAGATACTGGCGAGCCTGCCGGGCACCAACGGCCGGCAGGCACAACGGCTGGCGGCTGAAATGGACGCACGCCTGCGCTACACCGGCATCAACGAAATCCTCGACGGGGGCCTGCATGCCTGGCTCACCGAATTCATCCCACGGGTCCGTGAACTGGGCAATGCCATTCACAGTTCCTACCTGGAGGTCATATGAGACTCTCGATCAGCCACGAAACGGCCTACCACTATGAAGATCAGGTGCGCGCCAGCATCCAGTACCTGCGCCTGACGCCCCACGACAGCGAACGTCAGCATGTACTGAGCTGGCAACTGGATTTGCCCCGGCCGGTGCGGGCGCAGTTGGATCCGTTCGGCAACATCCTGCACGTACTGACCCTGGACGAACCTCACGAAACGGTCATCATCGGCGCCCGCGGACAGGTGGATATCGATCCGTTGCGCGAAGCCGAGCACGAGAGTCAGTCGGCGTTGCCGTTCCTGCGCTTCACCCGGCTGACCGAGGCGGACGAGGCCCTTCGAACCTTCGCCGCGCAGCAATGCCAGCAGCGTCGCGATCGCACCGCGCTGATCGACCTGATGCACGGGCTGAACCAGCACATGATCTACACCCCTGGCACCACGGCGGTGGAGACCAGTGCGGCCCAGGCTTTTGCCGGTCGTAGCGGGGTGTGCCAGGATCACACCCACGCCTTCCTGGCCTGCGCCCGTAGCCTGGGGGTGCCGGCGCGGTATGTCTCGGGGTATCTGTTCAGCGAAGAAAGCGAGCACCTGGCAAGCCATGCCTGGGCAGAAGCCTGGCTTGACGACGCCTGGTACAGCTTCGACGTGACCAACCAACTGGCCCGCCCGGAGCGCCACCTGAAGCTGGCTGTGGGCCTGGATTACCTGGACGCCTGCCCGGTGCGTGGCATGCGCCGCGGCGGCGGTTGCGAGCAGATGCATGCCAAGCTGGTCGTGCCTGCGGCACCGGTGATCACGGTGCAACAACAATAATTATCTGGCGAGTGAACGCTTGCTACCGCTGGGTTCTGTAGGAGCTGTATAGGAGCTGCCGAGTGCAACGAGGCTGCGATCTTTCCCCAGACACTTGAGTCTCAAGCGAAAGATCAAAAGATCAAAAGATCGCAGGCTTCGCCAGCTCCTACAGGGCATAGCCCAGCGGGAGCAAGAGCAATCTCACGGGGCCAATGGCTGCTTGCGTCCCGCCATATGCTTCAAATAACCCACCAGCAACTCCAACTCCGAATCCGGCAGCACTGCAGCCGAGAACCCGGGCATCTTGCCCTGGGGCCAGCGACGCAGCGCTTGTGGGTCGCGAATGTAGCGCTTGAGGAAATCCCCGGAGAAGTATTCGGTCGGATTGAAGGGAATGTTCAGGTCAGGGCCGAACTGCGCGTCGCCTGCGCCATTGAGCCGATGGCACGCCAGGCAATTTTTCTGGAACAGCTCGAAACCTTTATTGATCGGATCGTCCTTGGCCAGGTTGGGCGCCGGCAACAGAGCCGGGAAGCGTTCGGCCACGGCCTTCAGACGCTTGATGGTCGCCACCGCGTAGGGCCACTGTTCCGGGCTGATGTGGCCAGTCTGCGGATCGGTCCAGACCAGGTAGAAAGGCCCGGCACTGTGCTTGCCTTCCCCCAGTGGCGGCCAGGGCTTGGCCGGGTCCTCGATCGCCAGCCAGGCTCGGGCCCCACTCTTGTTGAGTAACGGCGCCGCAGGCATTTCGGCAGCGAAGCCGTCCAGGGCAACGGCCTGCAGGTGGTCGTCCGCTTGGACGCCCACCAACAGTGCCGTCAGCGGAACGGCTCGATAACTCATGGGTTTCTTGTAGGAAACGTCATCAGTGATCTGGACCGTTTGAGCGTCCGGGTGCTTGAGCAGTTCTTCGGTTTGCCAGGTGCGTGTGCCCGCGCCCAACTCCAGCACCAGTTGCGCGGCATAAAGGGGCGTGCTGAGCAGCAACGCCCCGAACACAATAAGAGCTTTCAAGTCGATCGCCTTCCATGTCGAGGGGGCCGCAAAGGTTGGCACAGCCATCGCGGCTCGAACAGAGAACCCGTCACATTTTTTGGCGACACAACTAATGAATAATGCAGATGCCCTCGCGCAGGATTCAGCCGATCACCTTGGTGATATTCGGCAAAATCAACAGCAGCGTCGTGGCAAAGAGAATGAGTCCGGCTTGGCGAACTTTCGAATGTTTGAACATGGCTGACCCGCCTTTATTGTTATTTCCTAAAAGCCAGCCTGCATATCCATGGCGGCTGGCATTGTACTTCCTGTCCGACAAGCGTCTCGGCAAAACCCGACGACATTCTTGTACAAGGATTACATTAGGGGCCGCGGCTGCCTTGGCTTAGATCCAATTCGTATCATCTTGGTGCATACCGCTCTGAAAGGGCTATGAGGCCTATTGCCACCTTCCTGTCCGCCCTTTTGCTAGACAGCTTGCCCTCCTGAATTGATTAACCCGATAGCTCGCTACCGTTCGTCTGAGCGTGGCCGTCAACGTCATTGAGCGCTGTGGTCATTGAATCTGGCGCCGCTGGGCTTATGGTTGAAGGCATCGCATTGCCCCCGTGGTTTCGAGGACCTCATGACCCAAGCTTTGATTTTCGACGCATTACGCACGCCCCGTGGCAAGGGCAAGGTCGATGGTGCCTTGCACAGCGTCAAGCCGGTGAACCTGATGGGTGGTCTGCTCAGCGCCTTGCAGCAGCGCATGGATCTGGACACCAGCCAGGTCGATGACATCGTGCTTGGTTGCGTGACCCCGGTGGGTGAACAGGGGGCCGATATCGCCAAGACCGCTGCGCTGGTGGCCAATTGGGATGTCAGCGTGGCGGGCGTGCAACTCAATCGGTTTTGCGCCTCGGGCCTGGAAGCGGTGAACCTGGCGGCCATGAAAGTGCGTTCCGGGTTCGAAGACTTGGTGGTGGCCGGCGGCGTCGAGTCCATGTCCCGGGTGTCCATGGGCAGCGATGGCGGCGCGTGGGCGCTGGACCCGCAGTCCAACCTGCACGGTCATTTCGTTCCCCAGGGCATTGGCGCCGACCTGATCGCCACCCTGGAAGGCTTCAACCGCGAGGACGTTGACCGCTACGCGCTGCACTCCCAGCAAAAAGCGGCACGCGCCCGGGCCGACGGCTCATTCGCTAAATCCCTGGTCGCCGTGCGGGACCAGAATGGCATCGTGCTGCTGGACCACGACGAATTCATCCGCGCCGATTCCACGCTCGAAGGCTTGGGCAAGCTCAAGCCAAGCTTCGAAGCCATGGGCCAGATGGGTTTCGACGGCACGGCGTTGCGGGTCTACAGCCATGTCGAACGCATCCATCACGTGCACACGCCGGGCAACAGTTCCGGCATCGTCGACGGTGCGGCGCTGATGCTGATCGGTTCCGAAGCCAAGGGGCGTGCCATGGGCTTGCAACCCCGGGCGCGGATCGTCGCCACCGCCGTCACCAGTACCGACCCGACCATCATGCTCACCGGCCCGGCGCCGGCTACCCGCAAGGCCCTGGCCAAGGCCGGGCTGCGGGTGGAGGACATCGATCTGTTCGAAGTCAACGAAGCCTTCGCCTCGGTGGTGCTCAAGTTCATCAAGGACATGGCCATCGACCCCGCCAAGGTCAACGTCAACGGTGGCTCCATCGCCATGGGGCATCCCTTGGGCGCCACGGGGTGCGCAATTCTTGGCACGTTACTCGACGAATTGGAGGGGCGTCGCCAGCGCTATGGTCTGGCGACCCTCTGTGTCGGCGGCGGCATGGGCATTGCCACCGTCATTGAGCGCCTCTGAGCCCCGACTTCAAGGAATACTTTTTCATGACCGATGCCATCCGTTACGAAATCGGCCAGGACCGGATCGTCGTCTTGACCCTGGACCTGCCGGGCCAGAGCGCCAACACCATGAACGCGGTGTACCGTGAGGCCATGGCCGCCTGTGTCGCCCGTTTGCAGGCTGAAAAGGACTCGATTGCCGGTGTGATCATCACCTCGGCCAAGCACACCTTTTTCGCGGGCGGTGACCTCAATGAACTGGTCAAGGTCGGTAAGCCCGAGGCCAAGGCTTTCTACGACAGGGTCCTGCTGCTTAAAGCGCAACTGCGAGCCTTGGAGACCCTGGGCAAACCCGTGGTGGCGGCCATCAACGGCGCGGCCCTCGGCGGTGGTTGGGAGATCTGCCTGGCCTGCCATCATCGTGTGGCCCTGGACCTGCCGGAGGTCACGCTCGGCCTGCCGGAGGTCACGCTCGGCCTGCTGCCCGGCGGTGGCGGGGTGGTGCGGATGGTGCGCCTGCTCGGTTTGGAGAAGGCCTTGCCGTATTTGCTCGAGGGCAAGAAGGTCAACCCACAACAAGCGCTGCTGGTCGGTTTGGTCGATGAGTTGGCGAAGGATCGTGACGAGCTGCTGGCCAGGTCCCGGGCCTGGATTCTTGCCAACCCCAGCGTCATCCAACCCTGGGATGCAAAGGGTTATCGGCTGCCCGGCGGCACGCCGTCAGACCCGAACGTGGCGCAAATGCTGGCAATCGCCCCGTCGATCCTGCGGAACAAGACCCAGGGTTGTCTGCCGGCGCCGGAGAAAATCCTCTGCGCAGCGGTGGAGGGTGCCCAAGTTGATTTCGACACCGCGCACCTGATCGAAACCCGTTACTTCACCGAACTGACCACCGGTCAGGTGGCGAAGAACCTGATCGGCACCTTCTGGTTCCAGCTCAACGAGATCAAGGCTGGTGGTTCTCGCCCACAGGGTTTTGCGCCTTTTCTGACGAAAAAAGTCGGCGTGCTGGGCGTGGGCATGATGGGGGCGGGTATTGCCTATGTCAGTGCCATGGCCGGCATCGCAGTGGTACTCAAGGATGTCGATCTGGCGGTGGCCGAGAAGGGCAAGGCCCGTCTGGCGATGTTGCTGGATAAAAAAGTCGCCCGCAGCCAACTCACCGCCGAGCAACGCGAAGCCGCGCTGGCGCGGATTCACACCACTGACAGCAACGCAGACCTGGCCGGTTGCGACCTGATCATCGAGGCTGTGTTTGAAGATCGCGCCCTGAAAGTCAGTGTGTCGGCCGCCGCCCAGGCCGTGGTGGGAGATGATGCGGTGATCGCTTCCAACACCTCGACTTTACCCATTACCGGCCTGGCGATGGCCGTGCCGGACCCGACGAAGTTCATTGGCCTGCACTTCTTCAGCCCGGTGGAAAAAATGCCCCTGGTGGAGATCATCAGGGGCGCGCGTACCAGTGACGCGACCCTGGCCCGGGGTTTCGATTTTGTCCTGCAAATAAACAAGACGCCGATTGTGGTCAATGACAGTCGCGGCTTCTTTACGTCCCGGGTGTTCGGCACCTTTACCAATGAAGGTATCGCCATGCTCGGTGAGGGCGTGAGCGCGCCGATGATCGAGACCGAAGCGCGCAAGGCCGGGATGCCGGTCGGACCTCTGGCGATCGCTGACGAAGTTTCCCTCAGCCTGATGAGCCATATCCGCCAGCAAACCACCAAGGACCTGCGCGCAGAAGGGAAAACGCCGATTGAGCATCCGGCGTTCGCTGTGATTGACTTGCTGCTCAACGAATACAAGCGACCGGGCAAGGCCGCCGGCGCCGGTTTCTATGAATACCCGGCCAATGGGCAAAAGTACCTGTGGCCGCCGCTCAAAAGCCGCTTCGAGAAAGCCGACGGGCAGATTTCCCCGCAGGATATCCGGGATCGCCTGCTGTTCATCCAGGCCCTGGAAACCGTGCGCTGTGTGGAGGAGGGGGTGCTGACCTCAACGGCCGACGCCAACATCGGTTCGATCTTCGGCATCGGCTTCGCCGCCTGGACCGGTGGTGCGCTGCAGTTCATCAATCAATACGGCCTGCTGGACTTTGTCGGTCGCGCTCAGTATCTGGCCGAGCAATACGGCGAGCGATTCTCGCCACCGGCCTTGTTGTTGGACAAAGCCGCTCGGCACGAACTGTTCTGACAGGGCAGGGAAGGGGCTTGCCTTGGGACCGTGTTTCAGGGCAGGCTCTGGGATGTGCAATATTCCCATCATCGTGTCAGGTATTTTTTATGTCGCTACGCATCTGCATTCTGGAAACCGATATCCTGCGTCCGGAACTGGTCGACCAATATCAGGGTTACGGGCAGATGTTCCAGCGCCTGTTTTCACAGCAACCTGTCGCGGCTGAGTTCACGGTGTACAACGTGATGGAAGGCCACTACCCCAGCGATGATGAGCCGTTCGATGCCTATCTGGTGACCGGTAGCAAGGCTGACTCCTTCGGCACCGACCCGTGGATTCAAACCCTCAGGACCTATCTGCTGAAGCGCTATCAGCGCGGCGATAAATTGCTCGGTGTGTGCTTTGGTCACCAGCTGTTGGCGTTGTTGCTGGGCGGCAAGACCGAACGCGCCACCCAAGGTTGGGGCGTCGGCACCCATCGCTACAAGCTCGCCGCGAAGGCGCCTTGGATGAGCCCGGTGATGGAAGATCTGACCTTGCTCATCAGTCATCAGGACCAGGTCACCCAATTGCCTGAAAACGCCACGGTCATCGCCTCCAGCGATTTCTGCCCGTTCGCCGCCTATCACATCAACGACCAGGTGCTGTGCTTCCAGGGGCACCCGGAATTTATCCACGATTATTCCCGGGCCTTGCTGGAGATTCGCCAGCAACACCTCGGCGAGCAGATCTACAGCCAGGGTGTGGCGAGCCTGGCCCATGAGCACCACGGCACCACGGTGGCGGAATGGATGATGCGTTTCGTCGCTCATAAGCCGCAGGCCGAAGCCACCCAAGGCTAAAGATCACCACTCATGTGTGCGAGCTTGCTCGCGATAGCGGTGGAACAGTTGGCGTTGAGCGAAGAGCGATCGCTTACAACCACCCCGATCGCTTGAAGCTCCACCACAGCGACGAGCAGCCCACCACAATCACCCCCAGCACCGCGAAATACCCGTATTGCCAACTCAACTCCGGCATGTCCTGGAAGTTCATCCCATAAATCCCGGCCACGGCCGTGGGAAACGCCAGGATCGCCGCCCAAGCCGCGAACTTGCGTTGTACCACGCTCTGGCGCGACGCTTCGAGCAGCACGCCGACTTCGATGGTCTGGCTGGCGATGTCAGCCAGGGTGGTCAGGTCTTCCATTTGCCGCGTGACATGAATCTGCACGTCGCGGAAATACGGGCTCATGTTCTTGTCGATAAAGGGGAAGTCGAGTTTCTGCAACTCTTCACTGATCTCCACCATGGGCGCCGCGTAACGGCGCAGGCGCAATACGTCGCGGCGCAAGCTGTGCAGGTTCTGGATGTCACGCTCGTTCAGGGAACTGCACATGACGTTGTGCTCCAGCTCATCGATTTCGGCGTGAATGGCTTCCCCCATGGGCTGGTAGTTTTCAATCACGAAATCAAGGATGGCATAGAGGACGAAATCTTCCCCGTGTTTCAGTAAAAGCGGACGTGCCTCACAGCGTTGCCGGACATGGGCGTAGGACGCAGAGTGGCCGTTGCGGGCCGTGATGATGTAGCCCTTGCCAGCAAAGATATGGGTTTCGATGAACTGCAGCTTGCCTTCCTTGCGTATCGGCGAATACGTGACGATAAACAGCGCATCGCCAAAGGTCTCCAGCTTGGGACGGCTGTGTTTCTCCATGGCGTCTTCGATCGCCAATTCGTGCAGGTTGAATTGACGCTGCAGGTTGGTCAGCTCCAGGGCACTGGGCTCTTCGAGACCGATCCACACAAAATGACCAGGTTTGGCAGCCCAGGCGCTGCCTTCGTCGAGGGTGATATTGGTGACTTTCTTACCGGCGCTGTAGACCGCAGCAGCAACGACTCTACCCATAATGGTGGTTCACTTCTTATTGGAAATGGCAGTGGCAGGCAGCGTCCAGCTTAACGTGCCCTGTAGCTTGAGAGTCAGCAAAATCTGCGGAGTTCGGCGGCAAAAGAAAACCCGCACAGGGGCGGGTTTTTCATTCATGCGGCTTGTAGTTGCCGGTCCATTGTCGCGATGCACTCGCGCATTTGTTCGCGACATTGGGCGATGAGCCGGGGCATGTCATCCATGCTCAGCCCGGCTGTAGGAATCGCCGGCAATGAACGTATGAGGATGTCACCACTGCGCCAGCGATTGAGGCGCATGTGCTTGATGTAGCTGCTCACGCACACCGGAACAATCGGCACCCCGGCGGCTATTGCCATCTGGAAGGCGCCTTTCTTGAACGGCAACAGGTCCTCACCCAGATTGCGCGTGCCTTCCGGAAAAACCCAGATCGAGGTGTCCTCATGCTGCAACGTATGGGTGGTGGTCAGCATCGACTGTCGCGCCTTGATAGCGTTGCCGCGGTCGATCAATACGTTGCCCGCCAGCCAAAACAACTGCCCGAACAGCGGCACCCATTTCAGGCTCTTCTTGCCGATGCACACGGTACGGCGTGGCACCACGTTGCCGAACATGAACAGGTCATAGTTGGACTGGTGGTTGGCGATGATGACGCAGCCGTTGGGCTTATTCACCAGCGTGTCGACCTGCGTCCGGACCCGCAGGCGCAAAATGTACATCGCTGGCAACGCGTACAACCTTGCACATAAACGACTGTTGTCCGGGTTGAATGGCCGGCACAGGCCCAGAATCACCCCAAGCACACCAGCCAGTACAAAATGCAGGCCCATCAATAACATACGCAATACAAACAGCATCTACAGGCCCCATCGGGACAAAAGGTGGCGCAGTGTACGGATGTGCACTGTTTTCGGCAATTGCCACTATAGAGGAAGGAGATGGACGATGTTTAAGCGCATGTTTGCAAATGACGCGACAGAAGTGGCCTAGAGTGGTTGCGGACTTTTAAGCGACGCGCGTAGGAAAAAGCCCAGCTCTAGGGGAGGGCTCGCGCGCTCTTGGCTCGTAGGAGCTGTCGAGCGGAGCGAGGCTGCGATCTTTCCATTACCAATTGAGTCCGGAGCGAAGGATCAAAGATCGCAGCCTCGCTCCGCTCGACAGCTCCTACAAGCGTCAGCCCATATGCTCCTGATCCAGCAGAATCGCACTGTCCAGCGTTTCCAGCAGGGCTTTGCGCACTTTCAGCTTGGTGTTTTTGTGGGCGGACATGTTGATCTTCTTCAACTGACGCGCCGCTTCCAGGGCCGCGCCCTGCAGTTCTTCGGCCGACACCACCTTGTCGAGGAAGCCGGCATCCACCGCGCCCTGTGGGTTAAACATCTCGGCATTGATTACCGAGCGATGGAACGCCGACTTGCGCAGGCGATCACGGGCCAGCTCGATACCGGCGTGGTGCATGGTCATGCCGATCTGCACTTCGTTCAGGCCGATGCTGAACGGCCCTTCCACCCCGATGCGATAGTCCGCCGAGAGCAGCAGGAACGCACCCTTGGCCACCGCATGCCCCGGGCAAGCGACAACGACAGGGAAAGGGTGCGACAACAGGCGACGGGCCAGCGTCGAGCCGGCTGTGACCAGGCTTACCGCTTCCTTGGGACCGGCGGTCATCACCTTCAGATCGTAACCCCCCGACAGAATCCCCGGTTGCCCGGTAATGATCACCACCGCCCGATCCGTCGTCGCCTGGTCCAGCGCAGCGTTAAACGCGGCAATCACATCCGGCGAGATGGCATTGACCTTGCCGTTGTTCAGGGTCAGGGTCGCGATACCGTCTTCGAGATGGTAGGCAATCAAGTCGTTCATGACGCTATTCCTTGTAAGAGAAGTGTCTCAGACGTTACCCACCGCCGCAGGCCAGGTAAAGCACCGTGACTGACTCACCGGTCAGCCCCAGGCCCTGCAAACAGCCCGGCCCGCCCATCCCGCTTCGCCTTCATCTATAGAACAGCGCCTGCATAGCGCCGAAGATTGGCCGGTTTGCCATGCCCTGGCGCGTTTGAAATGCTCGGCGATGCTTAAGCGCATGAAAATTCTGAAAAAAACCTTTGCCATCGGAAAAGCTTTCGACTACATTAGCGCGCCTCGACAGACTGAACAGTTTGTCGAGATACGGTGAAGTGTCCGAGTGGCTTAAGGAGCACGCCTGGAAAGTGTGTATACAGGAAACTGTATCGAGAGTTCGAATCTCTCCTTCACCGCCACATTCCTAAAACGCAAACCCCTGATTTTCCTAGAGAAAGTCGGGGGTTTGTGGTTTTTGGCGTCCAAAAAACAGCCCCATGGGACCACCATGGGACTGCTGCACTATCGTGGTGCAAAAAAGCAACGATTAAGGGACCCCTCACCGGCGGTAATGACCGTTTTTGTCGAGCATCCGACGCGGCAAAAAGCTCCCGTAGAACGGCGCAGGTTCGGGCGTGGTGGCTGGTGGAAACGGCAGGGTAGCCAGGAGGCGGGTGGGTTGGTCGGAGTGTTCGAAGGGAGCTATGTCGAAGTCGAAGGTCAATTGATGGGTCATTTGAGCTTTTTTCATGTTCTCTCGCTTATCACGGGTTGTCTTTTGAAGCAATAGTCTAACGCAGCTATAAATTCGGCAGATTCTCAACTAAGGCGCGGCCCGCCGCGTTACCAATAACGCCGTTTATGTTCAACAGGCCCCCACACCCGGCCCAGGTGTGGGGGCCTTTTTTAGGCCCACGGTGACCGGAACCCCCTACACAGATACACCATAACCCCCGCCGCTGCTTTCGACGAATTGGAAGCCATGGCGGATGTAAAAGCGATTCGAGGCGCCTTCCTTAAGGGCGCCCACCCTGAGCGGGAGCGCGGCCGCATCCGCCTCCTTGAAAATATGATCGAGAACAGCGGCGCCTATTCCTGATCCTTGCGCGCCGGGCCTTATATACAAATGGTCAAGCAAGAGTTCATGGCTGAAAGGCTTGACCACAACGAACCCGACCCTCATTCCCGACACCTCGATGTGGCGTAAACATTTGATCCTCAGCGTATGCCGTTGGAATCTACCGCCATTACTTCGTCACGAGGCAATGCCGTTGTATCAAGCGTATCCGGGTGGAAGCCGCGTCGCGACCTGGCTCCAACACCTGGCAATCTCCTTGGCAATGCTGCCGCGGCCATTCCTGGGCTCCAGCTCAGCGCTTGCACTGAGGTGCTCCAGCAGCCACTCATCCGTCCACCCCGCCCATTCACCCGCAACGGATCTGAGGTTCGCTTCGAGCACCGGGAACACTTCATTCCACAGGATGTTGTGGATTTCCTTTGGCGAATAATGGGTTTCAAGGACGACGCGAGCGATGTAGTTGTAGGTCAGGTCGTCGATCTCGGTATCCAGGAAGAGCGAGGAAAGGGCTTGCCAGGTTTTCAGGCGGTTCGAGTCGACAGGGTTCATGTTTTTGTCTCGGGATGTGTAGGTGATAACCCATTTGGCCCAATGCTGCCGGCCAAATCGCCTGCTTGCCACCGTATGAGTCCCGCGGCTGCCAAAAAACCGTAGTTGTGAAAAAACGCAACCAGAGTGCCATCGGCTCAAAGACAAGGACGCCCATGGATATACTCACGCCATCACGTTTTGACGACGCTGCGATTTTGTACCCGAACGACAAGGCCGGGCTTGATCGATGCCAGCGCATTTTGAGGATGGCGCGCCCGAAAGCGTTCGCGGACCTGCAAAAGCTTTTCGGTACGCACGGTGCGACTTGTTCAAACCCAGAGCCGCAATGAATTGGGTGGTGATCGACGTAGGCGGCAATGATCTCAGGGTGATCGGTGGCGTCAACTACATCGGCAGACGTTCTACGTCAAACACATCTACACGGATGCCGATTACGACGTTGCCAACGTCTGGTATGCAAGAAACAAAGGGTTAAGACGATGAGTGCAGCCCGCAACGACTTTCAAACCGTAATCGCAACGCTTGGCGAGCTACATGGGGTACTGGATCGCCTGCGCGGTGAGTTTGTGCATGGCATCAAGACCCCTGCCGACTATGAACGTGCGACCGACCTGCTCGATGCGCTCACCGACGGGCGCGAACTGAGCAAGACGGAGGAGAAAATTCTCGTTGAGCTCGAGGACGAAATCCTGGCCTATCAGCGCAACTGCGACCAGTTTCGCGAATCGAATGCCGCTTTTGAGGCGACCTGCACGCCTGTGCAATTGATCAAAGGTGACGGCTCATGTCGAAGCTGTCCCTCTTCCCGTCAGTAAAACTTCAGCTCATGACCTTCTGCAAGAGGGCTCTCAGACCGCCTATTCAGTGGAGGAGACTGGTGCTGGTGAATACAACGTGGTGACTTCGACGGGCCGCAGAAAGACAGCCAAAGAGTCGGACAAGGGGTAGGGCAGTCGTCTGCTGATCAGGGGGCAGGGTCGGTCGTCGATCCACGGGAGTTCAGGATGACACGCACCGCCATGATCACCCCCACAAGCACAGCCGCAAGACCTGACGTCTCCAAAAGTGTCGGTAGCCGGCCATGAAACCACAAGCCAAGCAGCGTCGCGAACAGCGACTCCAAGGCAATCAATTGTCCGGAAAACACCATGGGCAGGCGTCGGGACGCGGCGTTCCAGGCCCAGGCCCCGACAACGGATGACATCAGCGCAATCACGAAACCCCAGAGATACAAAGGCCCCGCAACGGAAACACTAAAACCCAGGCTCGGCAGTTTGAGCAGGTCGAGCGCTTGTATCGCCGGTAATAAGCACAAGGTGCCGATGCCGGCGCCAGCCATCATAAGGCCGGTCCACGCGCCTGACGCGCGGGGTGGCAGCGTTAGCAAGGCACGCTGGTTCAACCAGCTGAATGTGAGCCATAACACCACGGCACCGATTGAAAACAACAAGCCCATCAGCCATGAGCCATCGTTTGCAACGGGTTGATGGACAGCGCCGAGGTTCGACAGTAGAAGCCCAACCGTCAAAAAACCCAGCGGGATTGCCAGTTTGCGCCATTGGAGGGTTTTGGTCGTGGCGTTGCCCAGCAGTGCCAGCAAGACCGGCACCATGCCAATAAAGGCCGGGGTCAGCACCGGCCCACCGAAGATGATGCCGGCGGCGATGCAGGCGCTATAGCCGAGGTAGCCGATCACACCCAGCCCTGCGGCCAGAAACACCTGAGCGCGACGCAGGAGCCACAGTTGGTCCCGATAGAGCAGCACGACAGCCAGGCCCAGGGCACCGGCGATCAGGAACCGTACGATCATCAAGTCATAGATCGTGTAGGCGCCGGTGACGTAGGGCGCTATGAAGTTCAACGCCCAGCTCAGTGTCGCGACGACTGCGAGGGCCAATCCGGCGATGAGGTTTGAGTGGGCCTGGATCATCAGGCGTGCGCCCCGACACACCGGCCATTGCAGCGAGTCCCCGAACCTTCTATAAAATCTCGCGCTGACATCGCGTTCCTCTCGACCGTCGTTGTCCCTGGAAATCTGACCCGCATGGAGCGTCATCGTGAGCCAATCGCTTCGCCCTCTCAACTCCCAGACTGACATTTACCCGCGTACTACGTCCCGCGTCCTGCGACATGCCTGGAACTTCACCTTACTGACGCTGCTCACCGGCTGCGGAGCGCTGTCGGATGCACCCCTATTCAACGCCTGACGGTGGTGAGACCGCGCGCTTGCGAGTGATCAGCGATGGCATGGTCAGGGCCGTACCCCAGTCCGATTGTGTGGACTTCCGCCTGCCGGGCGCGGGCGTCATGGTGGCGTTCCGCGATGGCTACGCCAATCGCAACGGCGAAAGCCTGGGCATGCCAGATGACGACAAATACTCATCTTCCACGGTCATGTCTGAGCTGCTGGTGCCTGCCGGGGAGCCTATTTCTTTTCATTACATCGGTGATCGATGCTACAACATGTTCAGCTTTGTCCCTAAGGCAGGGGAGGATTACCAACTGGACGCTGCGGGGCGTTTTGAGTGTGAGGTGAGGCTCAAGCAACTGCCCGCGGCAACGACGCAGCTTCCCCGTTCATTCTTGAAGGACAGCAAACTGTGCAGGGTGACGGATAACTTTTAGCGTGGAGGTTTTCCAAGGACCCTATAACGTTGAAAAAGGCGTTTCATCATGAGCCCCAGCCCCACGTTCCAAACCCGCCGTCTCATCCTCGCACCCCTTGAACTGACGGATGCACCGGCTATCCAACAGCTATTTCCCCATTGGGAGGTGGTCCGTTACCTGGACAGCCGCGTGCCCTGGCCTTACCCGGATGACGGCGCGCTGACATACGTGCGCGACCATGCGCTCCCGGCTATTGCAGCCGGACGCGAGTGGCACTGGATGATCCGCCTTGCCGAGGAGCCGGCACAGAGCATCGGCAGCATCAGCCTGTACGACCAGCCCGGCAACAACCGAGGGTTCTGGCTGGCGCCGCAGTGGCAGGGCCAGGGCTACATGCGCGAGGCTTGTGAAGTGATCAATGCCTACTGGTTCGAAACCCTGAAACACCCCGTCATGCAAGTACCCAAAGCGGTGGGCAACCAGGCTTCGCGCAGGGTATCGGAGCGTGAAGGCATGCGCCTGATCGGGACGCAGGAAGGGGATTTTGTCTGTGGGGCGTTGCTCAAGGAGGTCTGGGAGATGACGCGTGAGGCGTGGCTTAAGAAAAAGGTGAATGGTGGTGAGTAGACGTCACCGACGATTGGCGTCCAAATCCGTTAACGACGACGTACAACAGTGGACCGATTGATACAAAGATCACCGTGATCAGGACGTAGGGCAGCAACGATATGAGCGACCTGCCTTTCGAGCGAGTGTCCCTGTACATCCAAACGCACGCCATGCAAGCGAGCAGATAGAGATCGATGACTACCTGCGCGGTGTCTGGGCTAGACATGAGCCTGACGCCGAACGCCACGAGTGATTGCTCGGCGAAAAACACAGTACTCGCCGTGTACATTGAAAAAAGCAGCAGCACGACAAGTGCAACGTAGGGTCTTTTCACTTTACTTCCTTGGACTCGTTCATTGGTCAGTAGAGGTAGGCTAGTGATATGACCGTCATGGTTTCAATGACCTCTGAGGTCATGGATGAACGAGCCCGCAATGCCGGAGTCAACGGATGACCAGTCGACCTTTTTCTCGAGCGACGCCACCAACCTCAGCCGGTGCGCAGCTGCGTCACTTGCGCCAACAGGCCGGACTGAGTCAGCTGGACTGTGCATTGATAACAGGGGTATCTCAGCGTCACCTTAGTTGCATCGAGACAGGGCGTGCCAAGCCAAGCCCGGGCACTCTGCATAACTTGTTGACGGCCTTGGATGTACCGTTGGAACGATGCAACGACATCTTCCTCGCCAGTGGCTATGCCCCTCGCTACGAAACGACACCGCTCACGTCGTCGTCAATGGATGTGGTACGTGATGCCATTAATCATGTCCTTCACGCCAATAATCCCGCTCCGGCGATTGTTCTGGGGGCTCAATGGGACATCCTTGCAGCCAACACCAGCGCGGGAGTTTTGTTCGATCTGGTGGGGCTTGCCAGAGACGCAGCCGATGGGCTCAACCTCTTGGTGACACTGCTGCAACCCGGTGGCTTGGGCGATCATTTGAGTAACGCCGAGGAAATAAGATTAGTGGCCTGGCAACGGGCCTCTCGGGAAGCCTTGAGTAATCCCGCGTTGGCTGAGATTCTGAAGAGCCTGCCGGCCCCACACCGCTCTGCGGCGCGGGTTAACGAGCTGCCTCCGTTGTTGCTGACGCGAGTCACGTCTCCCCATGGTGAGCTGAAGTTCATGTCAACGTTCACCACCTTCGGCATGCCGCTCGACATCACGATGAGCTCATTGCGTATCGAGCATCTGATTCCTGCCGACGCGAAGACCTGGGAGGTCATGACTAAGGCGTATGAGCAGACGCAACACTAATAATGATCAAGGAAGAACACATGCAACCGTCACTCAATCGAATCATGCTGTATGTCCGGGACGTTCAAGCGACCTGTGACTTTTATGAGCGTCATTTCGGTTTTACCAGCGAAAGAACAGTCGATGATCGCGTCACTGAATTGAGCCCTGCAAACGGTGGTGCGATCCTGATGCTTCATCCGGCAGGGAAGGCCGTTAAAACCGGGCAGGGCACTGTAAAGCTTGTCTTTGATCTCCAGGATGTCGAGGGTTTCAAGGCCAAGTGCCTGGCCCAAGGCCTGAGGTTTGGCGCTACGCACAGGGCGGATGGTTATTCTTTTTCCAACGCCAAAGACCCCGACGGTCATTCCATTTCCATCTCCAGCAGGGCGTTTGCATGCAGCTGAACTTTCAAAAGATGCATGCCAATGGCGATGACTTCGTTATTGTCGATTCGCGAAATTCGGCCAACCCGGTGACGAGTGCCATGGCCCAGCGAATGGGGGATCGGAACCGGGGCGTGGGCTTCAACCAACTCGCGGTGTTGCTCGATTGCGACGATGCCGATGCGCGGGTGATGTTCTGGAACGCGGATGGCTCCGCGCTGGACGTTTGTGGCAGTGCGACGCGGGGGGCGGCGGATATGCTGATGCGCGAAGCAAATGTGACTTCGGTTGCGTTGCGCACTCACCGTGGTCTGCTGACTTGCGAACGTACTCCGACCGGCGACATTTCCGTCGACATGGGCGTCCCGCTTTTCGGCTGGTCGGACATTCCTTTAGCGCAAGAGCTGGACTCCGCTGTCTTGCCACTGACCGACAGTCCTGCCGCGTGCAGCATGGGAAATCCCCACTGCACCTATTTTGTCGATGATCTGGCTAGCGTTGATATCGCGACGATTGCCCCGGCCATCGAAACCAACGCGTTATTTCCGCTCAAGACCAACGTTCATTTCGTCCAGATCATTGATCGCACGCATATTCGGCTGCGCATCTGGGAGCGTGGTGCAGGGATTGCACTGGGTTCAGGTTCTTGCTCGTGTGGCGCGGTTGTTAATGGGATTCGTCGTGGTTTGTTGGACAGCACCGTCGAGGTTGAATGTGATGGCGGGGGTGTGACCGTGCAATGGGATGGCGTGGGGGCCGTCTTTCTTATCGGGCCGGTGGAGGCGAGTTTTTCGGGGACGATGAGTCAAGGCTGAGTCGGTAGGTGTTTCAATCCTGGAGCAGGGATTTGCAGGACATTCAGTGCGTCAAGAAAATCTTCATTTGAGTCAGTTTGCGGATTTCTCTTAGCTCGCAGCTCTTAACGCGTTCAGGCTGCGCTTCACAGAACGGGTACCCACCGCCAATCTCCTGTGGGAGCGAGCTTGCTCGCGAAGGCGGCAACAAGTTACAACATGGTTTGAATAGATACACACTCCGTGGCGAGGGAGCTTGCTCCCGCTCGGCGGCGCAGCCGTCGTAGACCGATTGATGCAGTTTGTCTGGAAGAACGTTTTGGGGCGGCTTCGCCACCCAGCGGGAGCAAGCTCCCTCGCCACAGGACTATGGAGATTTGCATCATTTCTCGATGATCCTGAGCCACGGCCAGCGAGCCTGATAACTTTTCGCGCACCAAGTGCATAGATCTCAAGGACGCCCAATGCAATTGCAAAGCAGGCCAGTGACGGCCGATGACATCAAGACTCTCTGTAGCTTTGCGCAGGACGCTCGGGAACTGTTCTATATGTTCCCGAAAGCCCAATACCCTCTAACTGAGGCGCAGTTGGCTGACGCTATCGCTCAACGATTCGATTCGACGGTCATCGAGGCTGGGAACCGTGTCGTTGGTTTTGCTAACTTCTATCGGGCTGAAACCGGTGGGGTTTGCTGTATCGGCAATGTCATCGTTGCCCGAGAGGCTCGAGGTCAAGGTGTTGCCAGTTTTCTCGTGGAAACGATGACGGCCCTGGCGTTCGACCGCTATGACGCCACTGAGGTGCAGGTATCGTGTTTCAATGAAAACACGGCAGGCTTGCTGCTTTATCCAAAGCTGGGCTTTTTGCCCTTTGCTGTCGAAGAGCGAGTTTCTCCAGATAAGCGTAGAACCGCACTTATCCATATGCGTCGCGTTAGATCGGGCCGTCCCTAGATTCTTTTGAGCGACCGCCCCAGAAAATGCCTGAAAACCCAAGCCCAGCCCAACGCGACTGATTTACAATGCCATTCCTTCGACAGAGACCGGCCTTTCGTGGATGCGTTTTCCCTTGTCTATCAACACCTGAGCGCATGGGTAATCGCACCCGTCACCCAGCAGTTCCTCGGCATTTTCAACCTGAACGGCCGCCTCGGCATCCTGTTTCTCTGCGCCTCCTACGGTGTCGCCTATGGCCTGTTCCGTTTCAGAAAGCACCATGGCCTGACTGACGCTCGTTCGTTCTGGCAATTCATCGGTGGTCGTGGGGTGTACCTGCATCGTTCGGCGTTGCTGGACTATCGCTACTACTTCGTCCGGGCCATTCTCAAGATTGCCTTGGTGTTGCCCATTGTTCATCTGGTCGATCCGTACATCCTGCGCTCCGGGGATTACCTGGCTTTTTTCAGCAACCTCTGGGGCGCGCGTCCGCGTCTGGGGGAGAACCTTTCGCTCGCCTTGCTCTATGGGTTGGGGGTGTTTCTGGTGAAGGATTTCGTCCACTACTGGGCGCACCGGGCGTTTCATTCGCGCTGGCTCTGGGCTTTTCACAAGGTGCATCATTCGGCGCCCGTGCTGGTGCCGGCCACCGCGAGTCGGGTGCATTTTGTGGAGAAGATCGTCGAGAAGCTCTGCATTACCGCCTGCCTGGGCCTTTTCACGGGCTGCTTCTGGTATGTCTGTGGTGGTGAGATCAGCCGCTACACATTGTTCGGCGTGACGTACCTGGTGTTCATTTTCAATAGCCTGGCGGCCAACTTGCGTCACACCCATGTCTGGCTGTCCTTTGGCCCGGTGCTGGAACATGTGCTGAACAGTCCGGCTCAGCACCAGATCCACCACAGCGATGCTCCGCGCCATTTCAACCGCAATTTCGGCGTCAACCTGTCGCTGTGGGACTGGCTGTTCGGCACGCTCTATGTCACCCGCACGCAGCCTGAGCACTTGCGTTTCGGCACCGGAGAACAGGACCACCAACGTTACCTGACGGTGTATAGCCTGATTGTCACGCCTTTCGTCGAAACTGCCCGCAAGTGCCTGCCCGCGTTTTCATATCAACGCCAAGACGCCACAATGCGCCCAACGCCTGCCATCGGATCAGCGAGTGCTGACACGGGCGAGGTTGAGCGAAAAACCAGCAAGGAACGCCCATGAATTTCTTCAAGAAGCTCTTCGGTTCATCGAAAGCCCCTGAACCCCAAGACGACCAGCCTGCGCCGCAATCCCACGAGCTTGGCGACCTGACCGAGGCTGAAGCCGCCAATCTGGCCGTCCGGGAAGCCGGCGCAGCGTGCCTGGATCGTCATTGGAGCGCTGTCGGCACGGTCGAGCGGGATGTCCTGGCCTACCTGATCAGCCCAACCTTTTCCGGCGGCCCGTACTGGCCTTCGACCCGCCAGGCCTACCGCGTGGTTCGCCGTGGCGACACGATCATCCTCGCCACTGAAGGCCTGTCCGATCCATTCGATGATACGGAAGGAATGGGCAACGGCTTCGAGATGGAATTGTTCGTCGAAACCGCGGATATCCCCGAGCACGCCTATGGTCCAGTGGGGGAGGTCGATCCTTTCAAAGGCAGCTGGGCCTTCGAGCTGCTGGAGCACGTCGCCAAAACGGTGGCCGACGCTGGCGGCATCACCCACCAACTTGACCAATACGGGACGCTATCCCTTGAACTGCCCGGGCTCAGCCAATCGCACCACATGAGCGATCAACTGCCCAAGCTCTTCGTGACCGATGACGACTCCACCGGCGTTCTGCTCGGCGCCCCGGAGCCGGATTTCCCTACCCAACTGGATGACATGCCTTTGTCCCCGGTCAGATTGGTGCCGGTGGTATTGATCACCGCGCCGGAGCTGGAGTACGTGCGTTCGGGCGGGCGAGCGGCGCGGGAGGATCTGGTGAGCCGTTTGCAGGCGGCGGGCGTTGGGCATATGAGCAGTCTGCATCGGGCGAGTGTGGTGTGATGCTTCGCGGTAATTGATTAGAAACGGATGCTCAAGCGTGTCATTGTTCGCTCTAGTGGTAATCGTCGCATTGGGCATTCAAGGAGAGTTGAAGCACCCATGGAATCGATTAAAGAAATTGAAAGAGCTGTCAAAAGCGCCCCGATACGAAGCTTTCATCGTGCTTTAGCAAGCTTTCGGACTTGAGTCGCGCCGCCATCAGTAGCTGTTTGGGTCATTGGAAAGCTCTCTACCTACAGCTCTGTAACGCGTACTTAAGAAACGATGAATGGGTGGCGAAGGAGCTTGCTCCCGCTTGAGTGCGAAGCGCTCACAAAAAGGGCCGCTACGCAGCCCAGCGGGAGCAAGCTCCCTCGCCACAGGTTGTCGGCTGGCTGGCTTATAGAGTGGAACCTGCCGGGGCCGCATCCAATCGTCGTGCAATCACATCCATCACGTCGCACCCATCACGCAGGGGGATGCAGCAAAGTTGTGCCAGATCCTGAAGGGTCGCGGGGTCGATCGTCTGTTCATCGCGCATCGCCAAATTTTCCAGGAACTGGGTAGCGGCACGGATTCGGTAGGCTGCTGAGTCGAGCAGGATGTGTAGCGGGGCGGTGGTATCGACGTAGAGGGGTTGGTCGTCGGCGTTGCTGGTCAGGCCCATGTGTTGGTTCATGACAATTGCCTGTGTTGTTGGAATTGTGTCAATCGGGTCGCCAAACCCGGCCGCCATTTGGGCGACGCCAAGACTATAGTCGCCACCGTAAAAAATACGCAAGGGATTGATAGGGAAGGGGATTCCCAATCATATGTAGGACGTTGCCATAATCGTAAGCATCCGAGCTGTACGTCTTACAAATCAGCAGGGCCACCACCTACATCTTCCGCGGGCAAGAACATCATCCCGGAGCGGCTTTTTCTATTTGCAGATTACTCTGAACAGGGCGCGTCACAGAGGGCCTTCATACCGAGTACGATGTCGCAAGCGAGTGCTCTCGCATCCGTCGATACCCCCAAATAGTTACCAGTAATACAGCTGCTCCGGCTGCCAGAGCAACGTTAAACCCATAGCGAGCCCCTTCCATATCCACCAGTTGGCCCGACGCTGCAGCCCCCATCGCCACCCCCACATTCAAGCCCGCCAGTAACCAGGTCATGCCTTCGGTCAATTGTCGCTCCGGCACAATTCGCTCCACCAAGGACATCGCCACAATCATGGTGGGCGCAAAGAATAACCCTGCCACCAACACTGCTCCTGAGAGGCTGGTAATGTTACTAGCCATCAACAAGGGCAGTGTCGTTGCGGCAGTTGCAAGGCCACCCACCAGCAAGAGTTTGTGCAGCGGCGTTTTCAGTTTTAGCGCACCGAACAACAAGCCCGTGGCGCACGAGCCGATGGCGTAACAGGACAACACGATACTGGCCGCCGCCGGACTGCCCATTTGTTCCGCGAACGCGACACTCACGATATCGACCGTTCCGACGATGACGCCCATCGCGACCATCAGCAATGTTAATAGCCGGACGTCTGCCAAGCGAAAGATTGAGGCTGTTCGCGTGCTCATTTCTTCAGCCGATTCTACAGGCGGTTCGGTGGATACTTGCGCTGCCAAAGCAAGTGCGCCAATCGCCAGCAGTACAACTGCCGCTAACGGTCCTGCCTGGGGGAAGACGGCCACGCTCAAACCAACGGAAATCGGAGGGCCTGCGATAAACGTCACTTCGTCCAGCACGGTTTCGAGTGAGTAAGCTGTTTGCAGGTGCGGCTTGCCCCTATAGATCGCAGTCCAGCGAGCGCGGACCATGGCCGACATGCTCGGCATGAAACCCGCTAACACAGCGGCTACGAACAATGTCCAATCGGGTGTATGCCAGTAGGTACAGGCAAGCAGTAGAAGAGTACCCAAAACACTGATGCCAGCAGACAAGGGCAGTACCCTGCGCTGACCGTATCGATCCACCATGCGTGAAACCTGCGGTGACATTAATGCATACGTCAGGACGAAGGTGGCAGAAATCGCGCCTGCCAGTGCGTAGCTGCCCCGTAACTGCGAAAGCATGGTGATGATGCCGATACCTGTCATGGGGAGTGGTAGACGGGCGAGGAGGCCTGCAAGGGAGAATCCCTTGGTGCCAGGGTCTTGGAACAGTATTCGGTACGGATTGGCCATGCTCGATACTCCTTATCGAAGAGTTCAGCTTGTCGGGGCGTCGCTGAACTGTAAATATACATTCAATGCGTATGATTAAAATCCTATAATCATACGCAGTGAATGTAAATGGCTTATTGGTCTGGAGTTATCATGGTTCGACGTACACGCGCTGATATGGAAGAAACACGTACCACGTTGCTGAAGACCGCACGCCAGGTTTTCAGCGAACATGGCTATGCCGAAACGTCCATGGATGATTTGACAGCGATGGCTGGCCTGACGCGGGGCGCGCTTTACCATCATTTCGGCGACAAGAAAGGTTTACTCACGGCTGTGGTCGCTCAAATTGATGCGGAGATGGACACGCGGCTACAAGTGATTTCGGACAGTACAGACAACGCATGGGAGGCTTTCCGGGATCGCTGTCGCATGTACCTGGAAATGGCACAGGAGCCTGAAATACAGCGCATCGTATTGCGGGATGCGCGCGCTGTTCTGGGTAGCTCCCCACCAGAAGCGCATCGGCACTGTGCAGCCTCCCTACAAAAGATGCTTGAGCAACTGATGCTGCAAGAGACGGTTGTACAAACCGATCCCGAAGCATTGGCGATGCTAATCCATGGTGCCTTGTGCGAAGCAGCATTCTGGATCGCAGAAGCTGAACCAGGTTCAGACAGGCTGTTGCAGGCCCTGGGGGCACTTGAGCTTCTGCTTAAGGGCGTCCGTAGCTGAAATCAGGGGCATAGGGGGTGGATCCCAGTGTGGGTAATACGGTGCGGTTGATAATGGGGTGCTCTTCCCAGATGACGAATTCTTCATGGAGTTTTCGTGGTGGTGCAAAAAAGAAGGGCGTAATCATTGCATCAGCATCACACCGAAGTGGCCTAACACCGATATCTAGGCCGCTGCAGTGCTACAGGTCCAAGATTTTCGTCATGATGATCGTGCGCTCAGATTTGTGAAACTCATCCCTGACTTTTATAAAGCCAAGCGAAGCATAAAAGCCTTCTGCGGTGATTGAAGAGGGAACCCGTAGCAGGTTCAGACCTGCGTTTATGGCGATCGATTGAATCCTTTCCATCAGATGGGCCTCTTCGCACAGCCGGCGCTCTGAGCGAATGCCGTAGCAATAGCCCACGATCAGCATACGAATCATCAGTTCTGGATCAATCGACGGACGCCCAATCGGGCTATAGAAATCGGCGAGGTAATGGAGCAGGTCGCTCAGATCAAGACACCGATCAATGCTGCGCAGAAGATGATTGGCTGGAATGTGATCTTCAAGGTTGAACGAGTAAAACAGCCGCTCCTGCCCACTCGATAACTGTCCCATCATGCTGCGTGCTTCCCTGCTGGCCAATGCGCAGATTTTGCCGGAGGCCAGCCAGGGGAGCTACTTTTTCAACAGAATCAACCCATTGCGGACATCCTGCGATTAGGGATGCTGGTGCGTCAATTTCCAGGCCAGTGCATTGTCTGAACTGTAATATGCGGATGACTTTCTAACGGTTCCCATTCATCCAAGAAAGCAAAACCCTGTTTCAGATAGAAGTTTGAGGCTCTCGCATTGTCTGGAGAGACGTCGAGAAAAACTCCTTCGAAGCCCTGGGCAATCGCACGAGCTTTCACTGCCTCAGCCAGCTGTGCTGCTACGCCGGAGCCTCGTGCAGGGGCCTCAATCCACATTCCGATCAAGTTATAGCGATTTGCACTACTCACTCCGGCACCGATCATTCCGATAGGTCTGTCGCCGTCGAAGGCCAGCCAGAACGCCGTTCCGGCTGATGACGCTCGGTCTTTCCACTGTTCGTCAGTGTATTTGGCGGCGGTTTGGTAATTCACACCAAACGCCGTTGGCGTGTCCAAAAGCGCGGCGAGTCGGACTTGTTTCAAAAGCATCCAGTCTTTTGTTTCCGTCAGTCGAATTTCCATAATTTTCCTGAAAACCAGCAGCGTCTAAACGTATTACAAGAGTGTAACAACCTGGCTGGTGTGCATGAGATCGAATTTGGCCGGGAATGGATGTGGTGCAAAATGTCTGCTTCTAGCCGATAACAACCAGACATAGGATTCAGCTTTCTGATTTTTCCCGGCCAACGAGCCTACGTACCCTATGGCGGCGAGACTGAGATAACGTCTTGTCCTCGGTGCAATGAGCCAAGAGCGCGGTTAGCTCAACGTCTAGCGGAAAGCCATCCTCCAGCCATTTAAGCGCCAGCCCCGACCAATATTCGGAGTGCGACCTCAAGGCAGTGACCACCAGCGGCTGCAACGCTATGTCGGCAGGCAGCGTGTATTTTTCCCTAAGGGCTCTTATCGCATCTGGCAAATCGAGTGCAGCTGTTTCGACAGGTTTCTCAAGCAACGGCAACAACCAGACATAGCTGAATTCTTCGTTCATCTTTCTCCCCGATTGCTAAGGATGGTCTGAAATAGCCGGATGTTTTCCGGCTATCGAGCCGTCAGTACTTTTCAAAAAACGACCCGCGTCGAAATTTGATCCATTTTCTTCATTTTTCAGCCCTTCCGGGCGCAGCAAGGCGCTTC
>NZ_CAXAPG010000027.1:0-82847 GCF_963970585.1 Pseudomonas sp. RL_105y_Pfl2_101 | reverse complement strand
CATTGCCGGTTCATCTGGTAGTGGCGCGGCGCAACATTGTCCAGCGGGCGGGTCAACTGCGCAGGCACCGGGTCGTGCAGCGTGCTGATCACGCCCTGCAATCTGCTGATCAACTGCTGCAAGGCCTGGTCGCCCTGGGTCTGCACGGCATATTGGCCTTTGAAACCCAGGCATAGGCACAGGTACATGAGCAGCAGTACGTCGCGGTATTGCTCCGGGGTTTCCTGCAGGCGGGTCAGCAGGGTGAAGAAGGTCTCGCCGCCCCAGGTTTCCTGGTGGAAGGTGCTCAGCAGCGACTTGGCCTGCCACACCGACCCTGTGCCCCAAGGCGTGGCCAGCACCGCCTCATCGACAAACACGCACAGCGCGTAGGAGAACAGCCGCAGTTCGGCCTCGCTGTAGCCGTGTTGGCGCAGTTCTTCCAGCATCACCTTGATCTGGTTGGTGAGGTGCCCCTGTAACTGTTCCACCGACGGGTAGGTGTCGGTCCTGCGCAGGCGCATCACCAGTCCGAACAGCGGCATGGCGACGTCCATCAGCGGGTTGAGGCTATGTCCGCGCAACTGGAATTCCAGTGGGTCGTGATGGCAGAACAGCTCACCGTCGGGCCGGCCGTCGCGGGCGTCGCCGTGGGTGCTGGAGAAGGTGCTGGTGGGGTTTAGAGTTGGCATACAGGTCTCGGCGGATTAAATGATCGGTTGCTGGCCGGTGCGCATTGGCCAGGTGAAGGCGGTGTGGTCGGCAGCGTTGATGATTTCCAGCTGCTGGAAGGCGTTGGTGCTGGCGTACAGCGCCATGAAATGCGAGAGCACGCTGCCAAACAGGTGCAGGTCGCCGGCGTTGCTGAAGCCGGCGGGGTCGATAGTCAGGGTGGTGCAACTGCCGCGCACGGGCACGCCCTTGATCCACCAATCGACCGGTGCGGTGCTGATTTGGCGAATACCTTCCAGGCGGCGTTGGGTGGCGCGGCGGTGGGGCAGGTCGTGGGCTGCGATGAAGTCGTAGACTTGCAACACCGCCTTGAGGGCAGCCGGCGATGACAGCGACAGGTTATTCAGGGCCAGGTTGGAGATCAGCGCCCATTGCACCTGGCCGTCGAGCATCGGTGGGTAGGCGCGGGTTGGGTGGGTGAGGTTGCGGTAGGTGGCGAAGGAGGGCGTGGTCTGGGTGGTACGGTTGAGTTCGCCCACTTGCAGCTGCCGAGGCAGGTCGCCATTGCAGCAGGTCAGTTGGATGTTGAGCACTTCACGCTCACCCAGGTACGGGCGCTGATCGGCATGGATCAGGCGCAGGCTGTGTTTGGCGCAATCCTTGAGCAGCTCCGGTTCAATGATGTGGCTGTAATAGCGCGCCGTGCG
Source organism: Pseudomonas sp. RL_105y_Pfl2_101 (assembly GCF_963970585.1). Taxonomy (NCBI): domain Bacteria; kingdom Pseudomonadati; phylum Pseudomonadota; class Gammaproteobacteria; order Pseudomonadales; family Pseudomonadaceae; genus Pseudomonas; species Pseudomonas sp. RL_105y_Pfl2_101. The sequence continues at coordinate 81,489 of NZ_CAXAPG010000027.1, read as the reverse complement.
CTCGCCGACCGGTTCCACCTGACGCTGCAACGACTCATACGGGGCGAAGTCGACGCGATAGTTGTCTGCCGGGGTTTGCGGTTTGCGACGCCGGGCGCTGACCTGGTCGATGCTGAAGATCTCATAGGCGTGGGCGTGTGGGCCGCGCGGCTGCACGGGTTCGTGCAGTGCTTTGCCATCCAGCTGGATCGGTTCGGCCGCGTGTTCGAACAGGTTGATGGCGGGGGTGCAGTACAGGCAGAGCGTGTCGGGGTTGACCTGGACGGAGGACGGCAGCGGGGTGGAAAAGTGCAGTTCCAGGCGAATCTGGCTTGCCGTGGTCTGAGGCCAGAGGCGGCGCAGGCCGCTGACACTGAAGCCATGAAAGCGCTGGGGGAAGTAAAAGTATTCCTGGAGCAGGCGATAGCCCTCCAGTTGGTGCTCCAGGCCGGGCAGCAATGCGTCGCGGGGCTCGAAGCCGGCAAAGCCGAGCGCATCCGGGGGCAGGGCTAAGCGTTTGTCGTCAAGGCACAGCACTATCTTGTGCAGATGTTGGGCCAGCCATTGGTAGAGCGTCAGTGCGTTGTGGTCGCCGCCGCCGAGGTGGAAGTCCAGGCGATCGCCGTTGATCTCGCTCAACGGCTGGTCAGACAAGGTCTGCAGCTGAATGCTCACTATCGACCTTTGCACGCTATGGGAGACGCTGGCGTTGGTTATCTGCAATGGGTAAAGGGTTACGTCGGTACAGGTACGAAAGGTGCAACTGACACCTTCCACCGGCCGCGAAAACAAGGGCGTGCCTTTGGCGATCAGCTGCGGACCGCTAAGGGCGTGCAGCACCGGGTCAAACCGTACTAGCGTCAGGCTGGGCAACGGGCGCAGGTAGTTGGGGTAGACCTGTTGCAGCAGAGGGTGGGTGATCTGCGGCAGATCGTCCTCGATCTTCAGGGCCAGCTTGGCGGTGAGGAACGCGAACCCTTCCAGCAGGTGCGCAGCCCCCGGATCCGACGCCTGCTCACCCAGGAAGGGCGCCAGCTGAGGATTGTCTTCAGCGAACTCGCGCCCCAACTCGCGCAGGTAGCGGAGTTCTTCCGAGAAGCGATCTTTTAGTGACATGGCTCAAGCCCGTTTAGTTTGTTTAGTTTGCTGTGGGAAAACTCTGTAGAGGATTGGTCTTTGTTGTTTTAAGTGTGCCTGAAGAATATTCTCAGATGTTTCTGTTGGTGGAGGTGTTCCGTCAAGATAATTAGAATGATCAGATGTAAGCTTTTGTTTCTTTTGGGTCGTGCATTGAAAGTTAGTTATTTGCGCTGGTAGTGTTTGCCGGAATATACGAATGAAATCCGCCAAGACAAATATTTTTTTCGCGCAGGCTGCGGAGATGATTTTTATCTTGAAAAATTCAGGGGCGAACAGTAATGAACAAGAGGCTGGGTACATTGGCGCGTGGATTTTCCGCTCTCCAGCGCCATGGGGCACTCATCGCCATTGCCGCTGGGATGTTGGTCATTGCCGTGGTGCTAGGCTGGCTCTGGTGGCAGGGCCCGACCTGGACCTGGCGCGACGAGCAGCCGTTGGCGCCCTGGCCGCTGCGCCTGGCAATCAGCGTTGTACTGGTGGTGCTGCCGCTGTTGGGCTGGACCTGGCTTGTGCACCGTCGCCAACGCCGTTTGCGGCGGGAACGTGAGCAACAGGCACAACGGGTGCAGGATCCTTGCCTTGTTTACCTGCAAGCCCAGGAACGTTCATTGGAAAACAACCTGGCGCGGGTACGGGACAACCACCAGGGCCGCCGCTTGCACCAGATCCCCTGGTACCTGGTGCTGGGGGAGGAGAACGCCGGCAAGTCGAGCTTTATCAGCCGCTCCAGCCAGAGTTTCGCCCTGACCCGCACTGCGCGCAGTGGCGTTACGCAAGCTGCTGCAGACCCGGATCTTGCTTTCGATATCGACTGGTGGATCGGCGATGAGGCGGTGCTGATCGACCCGCCCGGCGAGCTCATCAGCCAACCCGAGCGGCAACCGTCGCCGACGCCAGCCCCAGCTGCGCCCACTGAGGATGCGGCGGCGGACACTGGCGCGATCGCCGAACCCGTGGTCGTTGCCCAAGTCGAACAACCCACCGGGCTGCCCGTCGGCGCCGAGAAACGCCTGTGGCACCATATGATCGACTGGCTGGCGCGCAGCCGCAGCCGCCGTCCGCTCAACGGCGTGGTGCTGTTGGTGGACATGGTCGGCCTGTTCGAGCGCCCACCTAACGAGCGCCGTAACCTGGCCTATCTGTTGCGCGCCCGCTTGAATGATTTGGGCCATGAACTGGGCACGCGCTTGCCGTTATACGTGGTGCTGAGCAAGTTCGATTTGCTCGATGGCTTTGAAGAGCTGTTCGCCAAGCTCCCAGCATCGGCACGGGAAGAGGTACAGGGCTTTACCTTCAGCCTTGATGCTGTCGATGATTTCGATGCCTGGCTGCAGGAATTGACGGTCGCCTATGACCACTTCGTCGATGCGTTGAACAGGCAGGTGATGCGGGCCATGGGGGATCCCGAGCCCGCCGTGGTGCGTGAGCGTCTGTTTTGCCTGATGCGTCAGCTCAGCGGTTCGCGGGAGATTCTGCTGCGCTTTCTCGGTGATGTGCTGGGCAGTGACCGCTACACCACCCCGGCGTTGGTGCGCGGGGTGTACCTGTCATCGGTATACCAGCGTGGCGTGGTGGCCAACCTGTTTGTCGAGGCCTCGGCGCGGGCCTACGGGTTCCCGGCACCGGTCAGCTCGGCCAAGCCGCAAGGGCATTCGGTGGTGTATTTTGCCCAGCACCTGTTGCAGCGGGTGGTCTACCCGGAGGCCGGCTTGGCCGGGGACAACTTCAAGGTGGCACGGCGCAAGCGTCGCCTGCTGCTCAGCGGTTCGGTATTGGCCGGGATTTCCAGCGCGTTGCTGGTGGGCGGTTGGTGGTACTACTACGGCATCAACCGCGACAAGGCCGATCAGGTCCTGGCCCAAAGCCAGGCCTTCAGCAGCAAGGCCAGCGACCTGCAGGCCGATCCCACTGGGCTGAACTTGCTGGTGCCGCTGGATGAAATTCGTGATGCGGTCACAGTGTATGGCGACTATCGAGCCACCTGGCCGCAATTGGCGGACATGGGCTTGTACCAGGGGCAACTCATCGGGCCGATGGTCGATCAGGCCTACCTGAGTTTGTTGTCGCGGCGTTTCCTGCCGGCGATTGCCGAAGGCGCGGTCGAGGTCATCCGCCGCGCCGAACCGGGCAGCGACGAGCAACTTGCCGCCCTGCGCGTGTACCGCATGATCGAGGATCGCGACAATCGTCGCCCGGAGATCGTTGCGCAATGGATGGCCCAGCAATGGCAGCAGGCCTATCCGGGGCAGGGCCAACGCCAGGCCGCCTTGATGCGTCACTTGACCTATGCGCTGACCTACGCCGATGTCGAATTGCCCGAACACCGCGCACTGATCGCACAAACCCAACAGCAACTGCGCAAGCTGCCCATGGCGCAGCGGGTATACATGACCCTGCGCCAGCAGGCCGAGGAACGCCTGCATGGCGAACTGGATTTGCGCAATGAAATCGGCCCGGCCTTCGACGTGGTCTACCGCTCCCTGAACGAACGCGACAGCGGCGCGGCACTGGACGAAAATCTGGCATTGCCGCCGCTGCTGACCGCACGGGGCTTTCGGGATTACTTTGAGCCCAGTAGCCAGAACGTCACCGAGCTGGCATTGATTGACCAATGGGTGCTGGGCGAGCGCCGTAGCCTGGATTTTTCCGAGGCTGACCGCCGAGTGCTGACCGAGCGACTGCGGGCCTTGTATAGTGCCGATTACGTCGACAGCTGGCGCCGCGCGTTGAACCAGTTCGCCGTGACCGATTTCACCGATCTGGCCCAAACCTTGGAAGTGCTGGGGCAGGTTACCGGCCCGGCCGCACCGCTGCGCCGCCTGTTGGAGACCGTTCGTGACAACACCCTGATCTACCCGCCGGTCACCAACAAGGAGGAACTGCCAGTCGGCGATGAGGCCGGGCACAACCAGGCACTGGGCATTCACCGGGCGTTCGCGGGCCTGTCCGGGTTGCTCAATGCTCAGCAGGACAAGCCGTCCTACTACGAAGAAACCCTGCGTGGGATCAATGCCGTCTACGACTATGCCAAGGCGGTGCAGGATCATCCCAACCGCGGTAAAGCTGCCCTTGGTGTGGTGCTCGCTCGCTTCTCGCAAGCCGATCCCGGCCCGATTCGCAACTTGCAACGCATCGCCGCCGGCCTGCCGGAGCCGCTGAACCAGCAGGTTCGGCACCTAGCGGACCAGACCTCGCAGGTGTTGATGGTGATGGCCCTGCGTGAGCTGGAACAGCGTTGGGAAGCGGACGTTTACAGCTTCTACAAGGAGCGCCTGGCCTCGCGCTACCCCTTGAGTGTTAGCCAGGACGACGTCTCGCTCAAGGATTTCGAAGCCTTTTTCGGCCCGGCCGGCATTGTCCAACGCTTCCACGACCAGTATCTGAAAGTGTTCCTCAAAGACAATCTCGACACGCTGTATTCCGACAGCCAGGAGGACTACTTGATACGCCCCGAGGTCATCGCCCAGCTCAAGACCATCGAGCAGATCCGCGACACCTTCTTCGATAACCGTGGCGTGTTCAACGTGCCGTTTACCCTGGAGCCCCTCGCGCTGAGCGCCGACCACCTGAGCAGCGCCTTGAGCATCGACGGCCAGTTGCATCTCTACTCCCACGGGGCGGTCCGAGGTATAGCGATGAGCTGGCCGGGCGTAAAGGGCGAGAGCAGTGATAGCCGCCTGACCTTGGTCAAGAGCGACGGCACCACGGTCAGTATGGGCTTTCGAGGGCCGTGGTCATTTTATCGCCTGCTCAATCGCGCCCAGCTCAATGCGCGCACCGCTACCAGCGTGGACCTGAGCCTGCAGGTGGTCAGTGGGGTCATGCGCTACAAGGTGTATGCCGAAGGGATCAACAATCCGTTTACCCGGACGCCGTTCAAGGGCTTTAAGTTGCCGCGTACGTTGCTGCGTGAATCACTGGGGCAGCGGGTGGTGGAACGGTAGTCAGGCAATGGTTCCTAGGGATGGTTGTTGAAAGCCCCTATCAGACGAGTGATTTTTACAATGTTCAATGATTTAAGGGGGGGGGAGCGTTTTGGTCGTTGATGGATTTTTCTGGACGGTTGCCACATGCGTCACTCTCTCCGCCAAATCGTCCTATCTCTCCGCCATATTTAAAGGCCCCGAGCGCTTAACCACCTCGGGGCTTTTTTGTATTTGGGGGCGTTTTGGGGGAATAGGTGCGGACGTCATTCTCCACCGTGCTGGGATCTTCCTCCACTCTGCCCCGTCACGCCCTTGGCCCTTTCTGTTGCACCGTTAGTATGGCCGCCCGTCAGAAAGTAACCGTATTCGGTGGGCCATGGCTTGATCGTACGCGACTTGTATTGCGGTACAGAGATGCGCAAACCGACGTTTGATATGACTTTTTCGTCTGCTCTGGTCATCCGTACAGGCTTCGCCATCTGTTACATCATCACGCTTTCTTTATTCGGCTTTGATGGTGTTAAATGCACTCCTCGTGAACCATAGTGATCCTACAGAGGGCACGGAAATGCCCCATAAGGCCGTGCTCGCCATGACGCGTTCAGGTCATGTCCTGCTGAAAATGCAGGAAAATTTGCGATGGGGAGAAGTCATGTCTAAAGGTAAAGGTAATGTCGTCTCGTTTACCGAAAGAAAGGCGGAGATTCAAGCAGGTATCGAGTTCCTTGATCTGCTTGACAGGGATATCAAGGAAAACCCTGAAGGTATCCAGCCTATTTCCTCGCGGCCTGCTGCAGCGAATTCAAGCAATTCGCAATCAGGCAGACGACAATCGTCGCCGCGAGCTTCAAGAAGGCTAAGCGTAGAATAAAGCCATCCGTTTCCCATAAAAGCCCGGCGTATCCGCTGGGCTTTTTCGTTTCTGGCGTTTTGTCGCGTGAAAACGGGGACAGACCAGAATTATGAATCGGGGCGATTACAAGTGAACTCGAAATCGTGGTCTGTCCCCTCGTTCCCCCGAAGCGGCCCCAACACCAACTCATTCAACCAGACACACAGGGTGTCTGGCTTTTAGGACTGCTTTGCAGTCCAGCGGGGATAAAGCCCCTCGCCACAGGGGCTGCGTCGATTAGCTGATCGGCATCACCTTGTTGAGGCTCTTTGAACTAGGCCGGCTCCGCATCCAATCGTCGGGCTATGACATCGAGTACGTCGCAACCATCCCTCAAGGGAATGCAGCACAGTTGTGCAAAGTCCTGAAGGACCACTGAGTCACTCGGAATGTCCCCTCGCATGGCGAGATTCTCTAAAAGCTGGGTGACGGCGCGAATTCTATAGCCTGCCGTGTCGAGCAGGATGTGCAAAGGTGCAGAGGTATCGACGAAGAGGGGTTGATCGTCGGCATTGCTGGTAAGAGCCATGTATCTATTCATTTCAAACACCATTTGATTGAGGGTCTTCTTACCATTTGTCATTGAGTCGCCAAACCCAAGCCGCTCTTACGAACGACGTTTGGACTATAGGGCCTCGCCGGAGAAATCATCAATCAGATGATGAGTCAGAAAATTCCCTAAATTATGTGGGCGGGAAATGTCAGAAAATTCCCCGCTGCAATTGCTTTCCCCACCTTTTTTATCCCGCCCAACCCCCTCCGCGACTTGCGTAACCCCGGTGCCTGCCAAACCCAAAGCTTTGTAACAATTAGACTAATGGTCTATAGCTCAAGGCATGGCTGCCGATAGGTCAGTTAATCCCCATGAAAGGAGTGACACCTCATGCTGCGGTTTTTTGCCGATTTGGGCTTTCGCTGGAAAATCACTCTGCCCATTGGGTTCCTGGCGCTGCTGTTGGTGCTGATGGGGTGGTCGGGCATGCGGGGTATCGCTCAGGTGACGGAGTCCAGCACGCAATTGACCAAGCGCTACCTGCCGGCCATCAGCCTGTTGCTCAACGCCGACCGTGATCTTTATCAGGCTTTTGTCGCTGAGCGTAGCCTGCTGGATGGTCATGCCAGCGAGCATCTGAAAGCACTGAGCGCCAGTCACAGCGAGAATGCGAAGCAGGCTTATGACCGCGTGCAGCAATATGCTGCGATGCAACCCGGTGCTGAAGCGCAGGCGCTGGTCAGTCAGTTCAATGACAGTTTTGGGAAGTGGCTGCAGGTTTCCCGGCGGGTCCTCGAGCAGTCGGTAGGCGATCCGCAGGGGGCCAGTACCCTGAGTTTTGGCGACAGTGAGCGCCTTTTCGAAACCATGCGCGATGCCATCGACAAGTTGGGTGAGCTGGAAGACGCGGCGTCCCATCGCGAAGGCGATGCAGCGATTGAAAACGGCGAGGCAGTCGGCGTGCATCAGGGCGCGATTCTGCTGATCGGCCTGCTCAGTTGCATCCTGGTGCTTGTCGTTCTGCCACTGGTGGTGTTGAACCCTATGCGTCGACTGCTGCACCGCGTCGAGCAGATTGCCGAGGGCGGAGGTGATCTGAAAGGGCGTCTGGAGGTCCGTTCGGCCGATGAGTTGGGCCAGCTCGGCAGTGCTTTCAACCGTTTTCTCGACAAGTTGCAGCCCCTGATCGCCGAAGTTGGACGGGTGACCGGGGAGGTCGATTCCGCAGCGCGCGCCATGGCCGATATGGCCGCGACGAATGACCGGTTGATCAGCAGCGAGCATGCGGCGCTCGATCAGGTCAGTACCGCCGCCACCCAGATGAGCGCGGCGGTGCACGAAGTGGCGCATAACGCGGCGAACGCCTCGGGCGCCGCGCAGCAGGCGAGCAGTCAGTCTCGTGACGGCGCCGAGGTGGTCAGCAGCACCATCGAGTCGATCCGCCAGTTGGCCCAGGAAGTGGAGAGCGCTTCGGGCACGATCGAGGCATTGGCCCAGGAAACTTCCAGCATTGGTGCCGTGCTCGAGGTGATACGTGGCATCGCCGAACAGACTAACCTGTTGGCGCTGAACGCTGCCATCGAAGCCGCGCGGGCCGGTGAGCAGGGCCGTGGTTTTGCCGTGGTGGCCGACGAAGTGAGGGCGCTTGCGGCGCGCACACAGGATTCGACCAAGGACATCCAGGTTCGCATCGAGCGGTTGCAGAGCGGTGTCGCCAAGGCTGTACAGGCCATGCATGTGGGTAGCAGTAAGGCCCGGGACAGTGTCGAGCGTGCGGCGGGTGTCGATCAGGTGCTCAGCGGTACCGGCGGTTCGATCCAGCGGATCAACGACATGGCCGCGCAAATCGCCAGTGCCTGTGAGGAACAGAGCAGCGTCACTGAGGAAATAGCCCGCAATATTTCTGACATCCGTGATCTGTCCAACGAGGCGGCCTCCAATTCCACCCAGAGCATGCAGGCCAGCCAACAGCTGTCCAGCCTGTCGAGAAACCTGGCAGAACTGACCGGCCGCTTCCGCACCTGAAGCAGGGGGGAGGCGTGTCCACTGACGAGCATTTGCGAGCGCTGCATCAGGACGGGTTCGTCCTGATGCCCGGCGTGTTGAACGCTCGGCAGATTGCTGACCTACGCCATGCCATCGACCAATTGAAGCCCCAGCATTGGGACTACAGCGGTGTTATCGATCATTACAAATGTGTGTTCAATCGCGATCCATTCTGGCTGCCGTTCCTGGAGGTAGCCGGGGTGATCGAACTGGTCGAGGCGGCCCTGGGCGATGATTGCCATGTCATCGGCCAGACGGCCTGGCGCTGCCACCCCGGTTTTAGCGGGGCGCCGTTGCACCTGGATTATCTGGCGATGCAATTGCCGCCAGGCCTGTTGGCCGACCCTGCCTTTGAGCTGCCGATGCAGGCTTTTACCGCGCAGTTTTACCTGAATGACATCGACGCCGACTTGAGCCCGACTCAGGTCATTGCGGGCAGTCACAAGGCTGGCCGGGGGCCGGTGAAGGGCGAAACGCAGTGGCAAGGGCGCCCTGCGCAGCCGGTGCTGTGCAGGGCGGGCGATGTGCTGATACTGCGCAGCGAGCTATGGCACGCCGGTAGCGACAACCGCACCGCCAATCGCACACGGTACATGCTCCAGGTGCATTATGGCCGGCGGATGGTCGCGCAGAAGTTCTCACCCTACCTGCACTGGCAGTTCAACCCTGAGGTCCTGGCCGCCGCGACACCTCGTCAACGGCGGTTGCTGGGCGACCACCAGGAAGCTGAATACGATTGAGCCTGGCTCAGTCAGATCCACACATCATTGATCGCCGTTCGCTCATTGGTTTGTTCGCCGGTATTGATGACGCCGCGAGGCTCGATCAACAGCAGTTTCACTTCCTGTGCGGCGCTGGGCTTATGCTCCACACCTTTTTTAACCACGTACATCTCGCCCGGGCCAATCGTCACTGCACCGTCGCGAAAGTCGATACGCAACTCGCCCTCCAGCACGATGAAGGTTTCATCGGTGTCGGCGTGGCTGTGCCAGATGAATTCGCCTTCGAGCCGGGCGATCTTGAATTGGTAGTCGTTCATTTCGGCCACGACTTTCGGCGTCCACTGTTCCTGGAAGAGGGTGTATTTCTGGGCGAAGTTGATGGGGGCGTAACGGGTCATCGAGGCATGCTCCTGGGTCGGATGGTGCGTCCTACTTTATTGTTTGAGCCAACGTTGCGTATTGGATGATTGTGCAGCTTTTTGCGGCGTACAGTCGCTGTTTTAGCGTCGCATGTTCAGCCAGCGTGCTGGTGAAATACCGAAGGCCTGTGTATGCAATCGGGTCATGTGGCTCTGATCGAAAAAACCACAGGCCAGGGCCGCTTCGTTCAATGGCGTGCCGTGGAATGCCAGGCGCCGGGCTTCATTCAAGCGACGCTGGGTGATGTAGCGATAGGGGCTGGTGCCGTACAGCGCCCGGAAGTCCCGGGACAGGCTCCATCGATCCCGGCCGCTGGCCTGTACCAGGTCATCCAGGGTGATCACCTGGTCGAGGAGGGCGCCGTGGATGAACAGGCGGGCACGCTCCGCCGCCGGGTAGTCGATCAGGCGCCGTCCACGCCTGTTGCCGGCCGCGATGTCGAGTGCCTGGGCCACGTCGTAGATGGCATCCTCTTCCTCCAGCGGATTGAGGGGATGATCCAGGCTGTTCAATAGTCGACGGGTCGCGATGTTGAGGCGAGGGTCGCTGGACAATCCTCCTTCGATGAAGGGCAATGGCTTGCCCCCCAGCACTTGCTGGATCAACGAGGGTTCTATGTAGAACATCCTGTAGCGAAAACCCTCGCTCGTCCCGGCTTCGCCATCGTGCACCTCGTCCGGGTGCAGGACGATGGTGCCGCCGGGCTGGCTGTGGCGTTTGTTGTGGCGATAGTTGAAGCTCTGCACACCGGAAAGCGTAATCCCGATGGCGTAGGTGTCATGGCGATGGGTGGTGTAGCCATGCCCGCTGAAATAGGCCTCGATGCGTTCCATTTTCCTCGATTCGGGCGCCCGCACCAGCCAGTCGCGATTATGGATGGATCGAGTCATTGCACCGGCCTCCTGCTTTTGTCCGCCTACCCTACCGCAAAAAAAGCTGAACTGACGTAGGAGCTGTCGAGTGCAACGAGGCTGCGATTTTTCCCCTGACGCTTGAATCTCAAGTGAAAGATCAAGATCAAGATCAAAAGATCGTCCGAACGCGGCCCGAGCCTTCGCCAGCTCCTACAGAGCCCACGCGGCGCTGTTAGATCTCCTTTACGGGCGTTTCGCCCTGAACATTCTTGATCAGCCCGATGACATGAAGGCAGTCACTCTTGTTCACATAGGATTCGCCACTGGCGATCGTTTCGTGGTTGCCGGCTCTCAAGCGCCAGCGCCATTGGCCTTTTCCGGTGGTCGGGGTGCCTCGGGTCTGTCGATAGATTTCAAAATACATCGGTTCGCTCCCTGCGATTCATTCAGTCAAGACATGCGTTGGACATGTGGTTGCCAGCCTAGCCAAGTGGGTGGTTTTGGCTACAGGAAATTCGTTTCCATTGGTTATCAAATATTGCTGACATGAGTCTGGATCGAACATGTGACCCTTTATGTCCTTGCTTTGCCTTGACCGAAAGAGCCCAGGGACTGAGATCCCTGGCCGTGAAGTGAGTCTTTTTGCGCATAGACGCGCAGCCCCTGGCGTTTCTACACTGCATCCCATCAAGGAGCGAGGGCTGTGGATGAACCGCAACGAATTGCGCAAGGCCGATATCAACCTGATGGTGGTTTTCGAAACGCTGATGCTTGAGCGTAACGTGACACGGGTGGCGGAAAAACTGTTCCTGGGCCAACCGACCATCAGTTCGGCCCTCAATCGTTTGCGCAAGATGTTCAACGACCCGCTGTTCATTCGCGTCGGCCACCGCATGGAGCCGACGGCCCGGGCCGAAGAAATCATCCAGCATCTATCACCAGCGCTCGATTCGCTGTCGGTGGCTTTGAGCCTGACCCACGATTTCGACCCTTCCAGCAGCACCATGACATTTCGCATCGGCCTGTCGGACGATGTCGAGTTCGGCCTGCTGCCGCCACTGTTGAGCAGCCTGCGGCAAGAGGCGCCGCAAATCGTGTTCGTGGTCCAGCACGTCGATTACTGGCGCATCCCCGATTTGCTGGCATCGGGCGACATCACCGTGGGCATCAGCCAGACTCGCGGTCTGCCGGCCAACGCCAAGCGCAAATTGTTGCGACACATCCAGCCCCGCGTGTTACGCGCCGATGCGTCGGACACGCCGCTGACCCTGGACGAGTATTGTGCGCGGCCTCATGTGCTGGTGTCCCATACGGCAAACGTCGCCGGGTTCGCTGACGAATGGCTGGCCGAGATTGGACGCACGCGCCAGGTCGTGCTGTCGGTGCCACAATACAGCGCATTACCGGCGTTGCTGGCCGGCACTGACCTGATCGCCAGCCTGCCGGACTATACCGCCGCCGCCATGGCGGCCTCGGGGCAACTGTTCAACGAACCCTTTCCTTTCAAGACCCCGACCCTGGATCTGTCCATGGTCTGGTTTAGCCATGTCGACAGTGACCCGGCCGAGCGCTGGTTGCGGTCGCGGTTGGAGGTCTTCATGGGCGAGCGTGGGGGCTTGGCGCAACCCTGACACCGGCCCGCAACGAAACAAACCTGCCCCAGAGTTTAAAGTCGGGGTAAGGTTGTGACGGTTGAAATCCCCTTGTCATATTTTCGAATCGGAGTCGAACACATGCCTCACCTGCACATGGAGTACACCGCCAACCTGCCCGAGCTGAAGGCCGATGTCGCACTGCTGCGCCTGAACAATGCGCTGGTGGCCTCCGGTCAATTCGCCGCCGAGCTGGACATCAAGAGCCGGGCCGTGAAGCTTGAGACTTTCCGGGTGGGTACGGGGCTGGGCGAGCGAGGTTTCGTGCACGTGAAGCTGGCCTTGCTGAGCGGTCGCTCGCCGGAAATCAAGAAACAACTGGCCGATAGCCTGCTGGTCGTGATTCAGGAGCTGGGGCCATGGCCGGCCGACGTTAGCGTGCAACTGTGCGTGGAAATCCTCGACATCGATCGAGGCCCGTATGCCAAGGCCTTGATCGGTCAATGACGATCAGGTGTCGTGGGCGGCGCAGGCCTTGATGATCTGTTCGCGCAGCCAGGCGTTGGCACTGTCCTGATCGACGCCCAGGCTCCACTGCATGTTCAGGGTGAACCCCGGCAGGCCCTGGGGCGCTTCGTGATGATTGAAGATCGCCTCGTTGGCTAGCAGTTTCTGGATGCGGCGGGGCAGGGTCAGGATGAAGTCGGTGCCGGTGATCATCTTCAGTGCGGCACTGTAGCTGTTAGCACGGGCGGCGATCTGGCGTTGATGCGCCTGCTGCGACAGCCAGCCGTCCACCATGTTGGTCGCTGACGTCCAGGGTGTCGGAAACACGTGTCGGCGCCGTACGAAAGACTGAAGGCTCAGTTGCGGCTCAAGTGGCGTCGCCCGTTTATCCACGACACAAACCAAGTCCTCCTCCAACAACTGCCGGGATTTGAAATCGGCATGGTTGCTGTGGAAGTTCGGGCCGAAGCAGATCAGCAGGTCCAGGCTGCCGTCGCGCAACTCTTCGGCGGGAATGTCGGCTTCGAGCTTGTGCACGTTCACCACCACCGGCAGATTGGCGTAATCGAAGCCTTGCAGCAGCTGCGGCAGGATCAATTGTTCGAAATATTCCGGTGCGCAAATATTGAAGGTAATGGCTTGCCGGGTTGGATCGAAGGAGGGGGTACTGGCATGGCACAGGTTGATGCTTTGCAATATGGCGCGCACATGCTCGTACATGCCCTCGGCCTTATGGGTGGGGCGCATGCCGGTGCGGGTGTTGGTGAATAGCTCGTCTTCGAAACAGGTTCGCAGTTTCTTGAGGCAATAACTGACGGTTGACTGACTGACACACAATGCCTCGGACACGCCGGTGACACTGCTTTGCTCGTACACGGCGCTAAACACCATGAGGTCCTGCATGTCGAGCTTTCTGAGGGAGTTACTGTTCAGCATCCGTTCTGTCTCTCGCTGTGCTCCTTGCGCGGATTTTGCGCAAACCAGGGTGATGATCCTAGCGGAACGACCGTGCCAAGAGAATGCCTGGCAGGCGCTTTCATGGTCGGGAACGGGACAGATACTGTAGCGAACACGACGTGCCTATCCCCTCAGTGGCAGCTTGCAGCGCATGCCGTGGCGGTTGCTTCCTACGGCTGCCGTGCACGTCAGCCTGCATCCCCGGGAGGGCGCGCCGACGACCATCGCCAATCCGCGTTATCATCCAGGGCGCGGAAATCGTTTGGCGATGAGTTTCTTGGCGTTTATCTGGCGGTCAAGCGCGTCGAATACCGTCAATTCATGGGGGAAGTCGGGGAGCAGGACTGACGCAGGTATCTGAAGCCGGCGTGAAACTGGTTGGCCAGTGGTTTTTTAATAATTATTTAGTGGCAATTTTTTCACGAAAAATTGATGGTGAGCTACCTAAAGTTTGCGTTGCCGTAGGAAAAGAATTTTTTCACATTTTCTGCGGTACTTCTTTTTCAAAGAATAACTTTCAGGAAACCGTCATCCATTATGCTGACTATTAAAGCCGTGCGCCCCGAGTGGGTGACACTGGCCGCCAGTGCCTTTTTATTAGCGGGCTTCAACGTCGTTCTCGGGCAACACTTACTGGCGATCACCACGGCTGACGCTCGGGGTCTGCTGATGTGCATGGCGTTTGGCCTGATGATTTTCTGCGCGTTCAACCTGATGCTGACGCTCGTGGCCTTCCGTCTGCTGCTCAAGCCTGTGTTGATACTGTTGTTCCTGATCAGCGCTGGCGTCGCCTATTTCATGGCCCAATACGGTGTATTGATCGACGCCGGCATGTTGCGCAACTTTGCTGAAACCAATGCCACGGAAGTGCGCGATCTGTTGTCGCTGAAGTTGTTTGCTTATATCGGATTGTTGGGGGTGTTGCCTTGCTGGTTGTTGTTAAAGACACCGATCAACTACCGTCGCTGGCCAAAAGAACTATTAAGTAAGTTACTGGTCGGTGTGGCCTCGGTCGCGGTAATTGGCATGGTCGCCCTGATCAATTACCAAGGCCTGTCTTCATTGTTTCGCAACCACCACGAGTTGCGCTTGATGATCGTGCCGAGCAATTACATCGGTGCTTCGCTCGGCTACTTGCGTGAGCAGCTCGCGTCGGCCAAGCAGCCGTTCACCAAGTTGGGCGAGGACGCGAGCCGTAACCCCGCCTGGCAAACCCACGGCCGCAAGTCCTTGACCGTACTGGTGGTGGGCGAGAGTGCCCGGGCCGAGAACTTCGGCATCCTCGGCTATAACCGCGATACCACACCGACACTGAACAAAGAGGCCGGCCTGATCGCCTTCACCGACGTGCATTCCTGCGGCACTGAAACCGCCGTGTCGGTGCCCTGCATGTTTTCCAACATGGGGCGCAAGAACTACGACGCCAGCATCGCCAAGAATGAAGAGGGTTTGCTGGATGTGCTCAAGCGCGCCGGGCTGGAGGTGATCTGGCGGGACAACCAGTCCGGCTGCAAGGGCACCTGCGACCGGGTCACACTGCAGGATGTCAGCAATCTCAAGGACCCGGCCCTGTGCGCCAACAGCGAGTGCCGCGACGAGATCCTGCTCCAGGGGCTGCAGCATTTCATCGACGCGCTCGACAAAGACACGGTGCTGGTGCTGCACCAGATGGGCAGCCACGGGCCGGAATACTTCAAGCGCTACCCCAAGGAGTACGAGCATTTCACCCCGGTCTGCGAAAGCAACGCGCTGAACAATTGCAGTCGCGAGAGCATCGTCAACGGCTACGACAACACGCTGGTGTACACCGATCATGTGCTCTCGACCCTGATCGATCTGCTGCGGGCCAACCAGGACAAGGTTGACACGGCCATGCTGTACTTGTCGGACCATGGCGAGTCCTTGGGCGAATACAACCTGTTTCTCCATGGCACGCCCTACATGCTCGCCCCGGAGCAACAGAAACACGTGGCGATGCTTGCCTGGTTTTCCGACAGCTATCAGAAGTCTTTCTCGGTCGACACCCATTGTCTGCAACTGAGTCGGGAAAAACCCTTGAGCCAGGACAACCTGTTCCACTCGATGCTCGGGCTGCTGGAAGTCAACAGCCAGGTCTACAACCGGGACCTGGACCTGTTCGCTAATTGTCGCGGCGCGGTGATTGACGGTGTCCTGGCGCGCAAGTGATGGCCTGGACTTTTTTTTCACGCAGCGTTGGTTAACCTGTCATTCAATCTTTTCCAAGAGCCGTTCGTATGTCCGGGCTACCCCCATCCACCGTCGAGCTTGAGTTCGCCAGGCAGCATGACCAGGAACATGCGCAGGTCTGCTGTCGGCCGGCGCCTCGACGCTTGCGCCTGGCGTTCTGGCGCGACGAGCACATGGTGCGCAACGCCCTGAAGGTGGCGGGCGAGCCAGGGCTAGTGCTGGATGTGGCCTGTGGCGCGGGGCGGTTCTGGCCGGTGCTGGCCGAGCACGCCAACCGGGTTATCCTGGCGGCGGACCCGTCGCCGGACATGCTCGAACATGCGCTCACCCACCATGGCGGCGCGTTGCTCCAACGGGTCAAGACTTTCCCAAGTTCGGCGTTCACGATCGGGCTGTCGGCCAACGCGGTGGATTGTATTTGTTGTCTGCAACTGTTTCGCCACGTCAGCGCCTGCGAGCATCGCCTGGCGCTGTTGCGCGAATTTCATCGGGTCAGTCGCGACACGGTGATCGTTTCGGTGCACATCGAAGGACGCCTCAAGATTGGCCAGGCGCCGCGACGAAGCCTGGCCGACAAGGCCAATCTCGAAGCCGAGTTTCGCCAGGCCGGTTTTAGCGTGCTCTGGTATCAGGATTTCCTGCCCGGTTTCTCGCTGACGCGTGTTTATGTGTTGCGTAAGACCGGTTAAGTCCTGATGTAGGACTATTCTTGCTTTTTCGCAGGCGATTTCTCTTAGGCTGCTGCTCGATGGGTGCTCGCAATCGCCGGCGGCGATATATACTGCGCGCCATTCTTCAAGGGAGAGCCGTGTGGCCATCGATATTCACTGGATTCGCGACAACGATAGCCTCGGCCAGTTTTGCGCCGAGTGGCAACAGTTGCCATTCGTCGCCCTCGACACCGAATTCATGCGGGTCGACACCTTTTACCCTATTGCCGGTTTATTGCAGATCGGCGACGGCAAGCGTGCCTACCTGATCGACCCCTTGACCATCGACAATTGGCAACCCTTGGCCGCACTGCTGGAAAACCCGGCGGTGCTCAAGGTGTTGCACGCCTGCAGCGAAGACCTTGAAGTGCTATTGCGCTTGACCGGCAGCCTGCCTGCGCCGCTGTTCGATACTCAATTGGCCGCCGCCTACCTGAACCTGGGTTTCTCCATGGGCTATTCGCGGCTGGTGCAGGAAGTGCTGGGTATCGAGCTGCCCAAGGGCGAAACCCGTTCCGACTGGTTGCAACGGCCCCTGTCCGAGACGCAGATCAGCTACGCGGCAGAGGATGCCGTGCACCTGGCAGAAGTTTTCGTACTGCTGCGTCCAAAACTTTCCGACGAAAAATACCGTTGGGTCCTGGAAGACGGCGCCGAACTGGTGGCCAACCTGCGTCGCGAAGTCGACCCGTACGAGGTCTACCGCGAGGCCAAGCTCGCCTGGAAACTGTCTCGCGCCCAATTGGTCGTGCTGCGTGAGCTGTGCGCCTGGCGCGAACGCGAGGCGCGGGCCCGTGACCTGCCGCGCAATCGCATCATTCGCGAGCATTCGCTGTGGCCCCTGGCCCGTACCCAGCCGGATAACCTCGGCGCGTTGGCCAAGATCGAAGACATGCACCCGCGCACCGTGCGCCAGGACGGCCAGTTTCTGCTGGACTTGATCCAGCGCGCCGCCAGCGTGTCGCCCGAGCAGTGGCCGCCGGCCGTGGCCGAGCCACTGCCCATCGAGGCCTCGGCCCTGGTCAAGCGTCTGCGAGCGCTGGGACAGGCTGAAGCCGAGCGCTTGGAAATTGCTCCGGAGCTGATGCTGCGCAAGAAAACCCTCGAAGCGCTGATCAAGAGCGGCTTCCCCGAGGGGCCTTACCAATTGCCTGATTCGCTGCGTGGCTGGCGTCGCGAATTGATGGGCCAGGCGCTGCTCGACAGCCTGGCCACTGCCGGAGAACAGCCTTGAAACGTATCTGCTCCATCTACCGAAGCTCGAAGAAAAACGAGATGTACCTGTATGTGCTCAAGAGCGATGCCTTGGAGCGCGTACCTGAGCCGTTGATGGCCGCCTTTGGCAAGGCGATCCATGCCTTTGACCTGGTGCTGAGTCCCGAGCGGGCGCTGTCCCGGGAGGACATCAACAAGGTGCTGGAAAACCTCGACACCCAGGGCTATCACTTGCAAATGCCGCCGGCCGAAGACGAGTACATCGAGCATTTGCCCGAAGAGTTGTTGCGCCGCAACGACCCGGTCTGACGCTCTCTGAGGCACCTGTCCTGGGTGCCTCTGGAAAAACACTGGAATGGTTTATTGACGACGATCGTATGGATGGAGCGACACTCTATCAGCGGTTGTCTGCACTGTTTTTGAAAGGTTTGATTCATGCGCGTTCTGATTGCCGAACACGACCACCCGATGTACGCCCAGCTTCTGCGTCAGGCGGCCCCCGATATTGAAGTCCTGACCAGCGGCGACTCCGCCGAATTGTCGCGACTGGCCACCGATTGCCCGGTCTGGCTCGGCCAACCTGATCTGCTGGCCACCCTGTTGCGTCAGGGCCATAGACCCAGCTGGCTGCAATCGACCTGGGCGGGTATCACGCCGTTGCTGGCCGAGGGCTTGACGCGCAATTACCGCCTGACCCGTGCGGTGGGCATTTTCGGCCAGGTGATGGCCGAGTACGTGCTGACCTACATGCTCGGCCATGAGCGCGAGGTATTGGCACGCTTGGTCAGCCAGGTCGAGCGCAAGTGGGACAACCGCCAGGGGCACGGTCTGGCCGGGCGCAAGGTGTTGATCGTCGGGACGGGGGATATCGGCCTGCGTGTGGCGCAGTTCCTCGTGCCGTTCGGTGTGCAGTTGTATGGCGTTGCCCGCGAAGCCCGGGCGTTGGCGCCGTTCATCGAGGTCGGGGCGCTGAAGGATCTGCCACGCCTGGTGGGTGAGGTGGATTACGTGATCAATCTGCTGCCCAACACGCCCGATACCCATGATGTGTACGACGCGGCGCTGTTCAAGCAGTTCAAGCCGACCGGGTTGTTCATCAACGTCGGCCGCGGCGTGGCAGTGGTGGATGCGGACCTGGTGCAAGCCTTGAAAGAAGGGCATCTGGCCGGTGCGGTGATTGACGTCTGCCGCCAGGAACCGCTGCCGCAGCGCCACCCCTTCTGGACGGCCTGGGGCCTGCTGCTGACCGGTCACAGCTCGGCACCGACCTCGCCATCGATGATGGTGCAGTTGTTCCTGGAAAACCTGCGGGCCTACCAGGCGGGCGACGCGCTGCGCGGGGAAGTGGACTTCAGCCGGGGCTACTGAGTTGGCGAGGGAGAGTGCTCCGCCCGGACCTGTAGGCGCTGGCGAAGCCTGCGATCTTTTGATCTTTTGATCTTTCGCTTGAGATTCAAGTGTATTGGGAAAGATCGCAGCCTCGTTGCACTCGACAGCTCCTACACAGCTCACAGCTGTAGCCCGGCGGGAGCAGCTCGCTCCCACAGTGGACCTTAAGTGATCACAAAACAGGGTTACAGGGTGAAATCGCCTTCTGCCACCAGTTCGCTCAATGGTCGGCGTGGGCTTGGGGTTTCACGGGCCTGGAGGTACTCGGCCAGTGTCGATTTGTCCCCTAGCTTGCCAATCGCCAAGGCGGCGTGCAGGGCGTAACCTTCCGGGATCTTCAGTTCCTTGCGGGTCAACGCCTGGTCGAAACCGGCCATGCCGTGAGTGTGCCAGCCGTTGAGGCTGGCTTGCAGCGCCAGGTGGCCCCAGGCCGCACCCGTGTCGAAGGTGTGGGACTGCGCAGGGGTTTCCTCGGTGGCGCCAGGCACGGCGAAGGTGGTTTTTGAAACAATGATCACCAGTGCCGAGGCGTGTTGGGCCCAGCCGCGGTTGAATTCATTGAGCAGGCCCAGGAAACGCTGCCAATTTGGCGTGTCGCGGCGCGCATACAGGAAACGCCACGGCTGGGAGTTGTACGCCGACGGCGCCCAGCGTGCAGCTTCGAAGAAGCCCAGCAGGGTTTCTTCTGCAATGGTCTCGCCGGTAAAGGCGCGGGGCGACCAGCGTTCGATGAATTGAGGGTGAATCGCGTAATCGGCAATGCGGGGATTGGCACTCATGGGCTTACCTGGCTGGAGTTGGGGAAGTCAATCAAGCAACCTACGTCCCGCCGCCCGACCTGACAAGCCCCTGGCTACCGACAGTCGCCAATGCTTGGCCTGAAGAGGTCCGGGCACTAGACTGTCGGCCTTTTCACCACCTGATATTGATGCTTGAGCCATGGCCGCCAAAGTCGAACCGTTCTGGATACGCAAAACCCTCGATCAGCTCGATCCGCAGGAGTGGGAATCGCTGTGCGACGGCTGTGGCCTGTGTTGCCTGCAAAAACTCGAAGACGAAGACGACAACAGCGTCTACTACACGCGCATCGCCTGCAAACTGCTGGACCTGAAAACCTGCCAGTGCACCGACTATCCCAACCGCCGCGACTTTGTCCCCGACTGCATCCAGCTCACGCCGGGCAAGGCCGATGAGTTCAAGTGGCTGCCGCCGACTTGCGGTTATCGGCTGGTCAGCGAGGGCAAGGACTTGCCGTTGTGGCACCATCTGGTCTGCGGAGATCGTGATGCCGTGCACCACGAGCGCATTTCCCAGGCAGGGCGCATGCTGGCCGAAGGCAGCGTGCCGGAAGACGATTGGGAAGATCATCTGATTTTTCGCGCCGGCTGAGCCGCTGCGCGGCGCGCCCCAGGGAGAACCCATGGCTGCAGGATTGAAACGGATGCTGGTGGCCGGGCTGCTGGCGGTGTGTGGGCCGCTGTGGGCGGCGCAGAAAGTCGACCTGGATTATCACGTGCACCTATTGCCACAGAGCGATCAGGCCGAGGTGCGCCTGACGCTGGCCCGGGGGGGGGCGGTGCGCAGCCTGGATTTCGACCTCGGCGACGGCAGTCGCTACAGCGATTTCAAGGCCGACGGCCAGTGGCAACTCATCCCCGGCAAGGCGGCGCGAGGTGTCTGGCGGCCGGCAGCCGACAAGGCCAGCCTGAGCTACCGCGTGCGCATCAGCCATGCGCGCAAGAACGCCACCTTCGAAACTTGCATGACTGCGACGTGGGCGTTGCTGCGCGGCGACGACCTGGTGCCGTCGGCCAAGCTCGACCAGCAGGAGGGCGTCGAACTGGTGGCTCGTCTTGAGGTTGAATTGCCTGAAGGCTGGAAAAGCATCGAGACGCCCTGGCCGCGCATCGGCAAGCAACGCTTTCGCATCGACAACCCCTCGCGCCTGTTCGACCGCCCCACGGGCTGGATGCTCGCCGGCAAACTGGGCAGCCGCCGCACCCGCCTGGGCGAAACTGAGGTGACGGTGGCCTCGCCCCAGGGCCAGGGCATGCGCCGGATGGATGTGTTGACGCTGCTGACATTCGTCTGGCCGCAGGTCCAAGCGCTGGTGCCGCGCCATCCTGCCAAGTTGTTGATTGTCGGCGCCGGTGATCCGTTGTGGCGTGGCGCCCAGGCCGGCCATGACTCGATCTACCTGCACAGCCGTCCGCCGCTGGTCAGCGAGCGGGGCAGTAGCCCGTTGTTGCGGGAGTTGGTGCAGGCGCTGGCCCGGGTCAATGATCATGATCGTAGTGACTGGATCAGCGAGGGGCTGACCGAGTACTACGCCATCGAACTGCTGCGCCGCGCCGGCGGCCTGAGTGATGAGCGCTATCAGACCTTCAATGACCGGCTCGCCCGCGAGAGCAAGGGTGTCACCACCTTGCGCGGCGAACAGATCAGCCCTGCGGCAGTGGCCAAGGCGGTGTTGCTATTGCAGGAACTGGACCGCGAGATTCGCGTGAGAACCCGTAACAAGCGTTCGCTGGATGATGTGTTGCAGGGGGCGATGCGGCTGGAGACGGTTGATACCGAGGAGTTTGTGCAACTCAGTGAAAGTGTCCTGGGCGGGGCTTCTACTGTGCTCGAAAGCCGGTTACTTCAGTAATACCGCTATCGCGGTCAAGCCTTGCTCCCACTGGATCGAGTCGTACCCAATATCTCATCCGGCGAAGATCCAGTGTGGGGGTAAGGCTTGTCCGCGATGAGGCCATCAGCGGCACTGCAAAAGTCAGAGCCCAACCTTCGGCGAATCCAACGAATCATTTCCCGTCACCGTAGCCGTGCCAGTCGCCGCCTCGGCATTGGCCTTCAGGCGGCTCAGCTCATCACCGGCCTGTTCGATGCGGGCGCGGGCGTTGCTGAGGTTCTGTCGGTTCTTTTCCAACAAGGCCTTGGCAGAACAATGCCCGGTGATCCCCCGCGCCAACGCCATGCCGCCGATCGCCAGTTGCGCCAGCCCGATCACACCGCCGCGACGCAAACCCTTGCCCATCATCAGCACACCGCCGGCCAGTGAGCCAATGCGTTCCCAGCCATGCACGTTTTGTGGCGGATGGGATTGGAAAGGGGGGCTCTCAATCGGCTCGAACGGATTGTTGTCGCTCATGATCTGTCTCCAGTGTGGGGATTGGTATAAAGCTGACTGCCCGAGCGATTGCCTTGTTCAATCGAATGTTGCGCCGATCAGCGGAATTGCGGCCCCGAACGGGTGTTGTTGCCTTTGGCCATGCGGTCATACAACACGACGTTGACGGTGGCGGCCAGGTTCATGCAGCCGCTGGTGGGGATGTACACCACGTCCTCGCACCAATCGCGGATGTCCTTGTCCAGCGAGCCGTCTTCCGGGCCAAAAATGTACAGCGCCCGGTCCGGGTGGGTGTATTCGGGCAGTGGGCGAGCGCCTTCCACCAGTTCCACGGCCACTGGCACACAGCCCAGGGGCAGGATTTTCTTCAGGTCGTCGATACCGATCAGCGGAATGTCGTAGTGGACTTTCTTGGTGTCGGTGACGAAGTCGGCGGCGCGCTCATAGCGCTTGCCGGTGTAGAACACCGACGCCACGCCGTAGCAGCCGGCGGCACGCATGACCGAACCGACGTTTTCCGGTGACTTGGGGTTGAACAGACCGATGCAGCTATAGCGTTTGTTGGCCACGGGCGGGGTGCCTTTGGGGAAAAGGCGCGATTATACGGGGAATGGGGGAGGGTGGTCAGTTCCGAGGTGTGAGGTTCACAAATCCTGTGGGAGCAAAGCTTGCTCGCGAAATAGGCACCTCGGTTTTTGAAAGACCGCATCGGCTTCATCGCGGGCAAGCCTTGCTCCCACAAAACGGGGCTCACCCTATGGCTGGATTACTCGTCTTTCTTCATCAACCCGGCCAGTGCGGCGAAGGGGTTGTGGGTTGCCTTGGCAATTTTCGGGGTGCTCAGGGAGCCATCGCCGAAATATTGCTGGTCGGTATAGCGCGAGTGTTCGTTGTCGTGGCAGTACAGGCACAGCAGTTCCCAGTTGGAACCGTCCTGCGGGTTGTTGTCGTGGTTGTGGTCGCGGTGGTGAACGGTCAGTTCGCTCAGGCGCTTGCCGGAAAACTCACGGGCGCAGCGGCCGCAGACATGGGGGTACATTTTCAGGGCTTTGTCGCGGTAGCCCATCTCCCGATCGCGCTGGGCATCGGCGAGGATGCGGTCCAGCTTGGCGGTGTTGGACGGTGGCGTTGACGAACTCATGGGTTCACCTTTGTAAACAAGACGGATGACGGTTGGACAGAGTTTAGCTCAGCCCTTGAGCTTCTCGGCAATCCAGATGGTGTGGCGGGTGCCTTTGTTGCCGTGGGCGAACACTTGCACCTCTTCGGCCTTGAAGCCGGCCTTCTTCAGTTTGTCGGAAAACTGCCGGTCAGCGCTGGCCGACCAGACCGCCAGCACGCCCTTGGGCCGCAGGGCCTTGGCGCAGGCGGCCAGGCCTCCAGCCGAATACAGCCAACTGTTGGCTTTTTGGGTCAGGCCTTCCGGGCCGTTGTCGACGTCGAGCATGATTGCGTCGAAACCTTGAGGTTCGGCTTGCAGCACCTTGGCCACGTCTTCCATGCGGATCACTGTGCGCGGGTCCGACAGCGGTCGCCCGGCCTTTTCACCCAAGGGGCCACGGTTCCACTCCACCACGCCGGGCACCAGTTCGGCCACCACCACTTCGGCGGTCTTGCCCAGGTACTTGAGGGCCGAGGCGAGGGTAAATCCCATGCCGAGGCCACCGATCAGCACGCGCGAGCCAGAGCGACCGGCCACCTTGCGGCAAGGAATCTCTGCCAGGGCATCTTCGGAGCCGTGCATGCGGGTGTTCATCAACTGCCCGCCGTCACCGCCCTGGATCTTGATGACGAAGTCTTCGCCATACTCGAACAGGCACAAGGCACCGCCGTTATCAGGGATGGGCGTGGTGTCGAGCAGAACGAAACGTTTCATGGAAATCTCGTAGGAGGGCAAACCGCGCGGTAACGACTAGCCTTAAAGCAGACAATAGCCACGGAGCCATTGATGAAGTGCGTCATTCTAACGGCCATTGCCCTGGCGGCGCTCTCAATAAGTTGCGCGCAGGCTCAACAACCGACGATTCCAGTCAACCCACCTAGCATCCCCGGGTCGCCAGGCACCGCCACTCCCATGCCCTATCCGCCGGTCACACCCAACGGTGTGCCCAAGGCTGGCCCCGGAAGCGGCGGGCCACCCTTGCTGCCCCCCATCGAAATGCCCAATCCACCCAAGGACCAGCCGATACCGGGCATGGCGCCGAAACCGGTGAAGGCCAAGTCGCCGGGGGGGGGAGACCGGAAGTCATTCGATGAAACAACTGAATGGTAAAACCTGTGGTTCGGGCTTTGCTCCCACAGGCTTGCTCCCACAGGTTCTGTGTTTCAACTGACAGAGGGGGTCAGACCTGCTGCGACAACAACTGCCCATCGGCCATGCGCAGGCGCTTGGACAGGGAGACGGCGAGGGCGCGGATGATCTTGGCGGCGATCTTGGGGGCGTCGTTGAGCATTTTTTCCAGGGAGTCCTTGCCCAGGTTCAGCAACTGGCAATCGCTGGCGGCGATGCAACTGGCCGAGCGTCGCTCGCCGTCGAGCACGGCCATTTCGCCGAATGCCCGGCCACTGCGCAGCGTGGCGATGGTCACGGGTTGGCCGTCGGGGCCGGTTTTCTGCACGGCCACCTGGCCGGTGTGGATGATGCACATGAAACTGCCGGCATCGCCCTCGCGGAAAATCGCTTCGCCCTCGGCGATGGCGCTGATGCTGAAATAACCCGACGCCGCGGCGAAGTCGACGGGCAGCAACTGGTCAAACAGACCGCAGTCCATCAACCAGTCGCGAATTTCTTTGTTCAGTAAGGTCGGTTCTGACATGTTGGCACGGTCTTTTTCTTGTGTTTGTTGCAGGTTCAGTTTGGCCCGGGTGTAAGCAGATCTCTGGGACAGACGGTTGTGGGAGCAAGGCTTGTCCGCGATGGCATCAGCTTGATCTGACAGACAGAACTAAGTTGCCTGTATCGCGGGCAAGCCTTGCTCCCACAAAGCCTTGCTCCTACATTGGACTGGGGTTTATCTGGGCCCGGCGCATGGAGCTAAGACCCGGTCATCCCACAGAGTTCCTCAGACCACCCTCAAAATCTTCAAGACAAATGCATATTCGAGCGCTACGTCACGTAATCCCTGGTAGCGCCCACTCATACCACCGTGACCGGCGCCCAGTTCGGTCTTGAGCAGCAGGGGGGTGTCGTCGGTCTTAGTGGCCCGCAATTTCGCCACCCATTTGGCCGCTTCCCAGTACTGCACACGGCTGTCGTTGTAACCGGCGATCACCAGCAGCGCCGGGTAGGCCTGGGCGCTGACGTTTTCGTACGGGGCGTAGGCTCGGATCCGATCATAAACGTCCGGTACCTCTGGATTGCCCCATTCGTCGTATTCGGTGACGGTCAGCGGCAAGTCCGGGTCGAGCATAGTGTTGAGCACGTCGACGAACGGCACCTCGGCAATCGCAACCTTGAACAGCTCTGGGCGTTGATTGAGCACCGCGCCGATCAGCAGGCCACCGGCGCTGCCGCCGCTGATTGCCAGTTGCTCGGCGGTGGTGAAACCCTTGCTGATCAAATGTTCGGCGCAGGCGATGAAATCGCTGAACGTGTTGTGCTTGTGTTCCTGCTTGCCGGCGCGATACCAGGCTTCCCCCAGCTCGCCGCCGCCGCGCACATGGGCGATGGCAAACGCTACGCCGCGGTCAAGCAGGCTCAGCCGCGAATGGGAAAACCACGGGTCGAGGCTTTCACCATAGGCACCGTAGCCGTACAGGTACAGCGGTACCGGCTGGCCGAGGGCTTCGCGCTTGACCACCAGGCTGATGGGCACCTGGGTGCCGTCCGGCGCCGTCGCCCAGAGCCGCTGGCTGACGTAGGCATCGGCGTCGAACGGGCCCAGGACCGGTGTTTGCTTGAGCACGACCTGTGCGCCGCTGGCCAGGTCCAACTGGCGGATCTGCGCCGGACGGTTCAGGGCCTCGTAGCGCAGGCGAATGCGATCGCTGACGAACTCCAGGCTGTTCTGCACATGCAGGCTGTAGGCTGCATCCGGCAGTTGCACCCGATACGCCGGCAAGCCCTGTGGGTGAACCTCGATGATTGGCAAGCCGCCCTCACGCAGGCTCAAGGTCATGGCCCCTGCGTTCAGGGTCAGGCCGTCGATCATCACCGTGTCACTGTGGGGGATCAGGTTCTGCCAGTCGGCCTCGGTCGGCGCTACGCCCGTGTCGGCGGCCTGGTACAGGGCGAAGTTGATCCCGTCGCGGTTGCTGCGGATCAACCAGGTCCATTGGCCATCGAGCAGGCCGTGGTCGACGTCGTATTCATGGTTTTCCACACGGGGCGCCAGGCAGGTAAAGGGGCGCTGCGGTTGCGCAGCGTCCAGCACCCAGACTTCACTGGTGGTCTTGCTGCCCAGGGACAGGATCAGCTGCTTTTCCGAGCTCGAACGATAGCAATGTAGGAAGAAACGCCCGTCCGGCTCATGGAACACTTCTTCGGCGGCAGTGCCGTCCAGGCGATAGCGCCAGAGCTTGTGGGGGCGATGGGTGTCGTCCAGCTCGCCATAAAACAGCGTCAGGCTGTCATTGGCCCAGGTCATGCTGCCGTCGCAATCGGCGAAGGACAGTTCGCTGACCTTGTCGTTGGACAATTCCTTCACGAACAGGGTGTAGATCTCGTCGCCTGTGGTATCCAGGCTGTAAGCCAGGCGCTGGTGGTCGGGGCTGATGCTGAAGGCGCCCAGGGAAAAGAAGCCACCGCCGGCCAGAGCGTTTGGGTCCAGTAACAGCTGTTCACGGCTTTCATCCACGCTCAGGCTGTCATCGGCCGGACGCGGGCAGCGGTAGTGGCGCGGGTATTCGTCACCGGCCGTGGTGCGGGTGTAGTACAGGTACGGGCCCCAGGGTGAGGGCAGCGACAGGTCGGTCTCGAGGATCCGGCCCTTGATCTCCTGGAACAGGGTTTCGCGCAGTTCGGCCTGCTCGGCGAGTTGCGCCTCCTGGTAGCTGTTTTCCGCCTTGAGGTAGTCGAGCACGGCGTCGGTGTCGCGTTCCTGCAGCCAGGCGTATGGGTCAACACCGGCGTCCCTGCGGGCAATCGGGGCGTTGGAAACGTGGGCAGATAGGGACATGAAAGGCTCTCGAACGTTGTACGAAAAGGGACGCATGGCCTGGACAGAACCAACCACGCAGGCCATTCGCCAGACGCCGGGGCAGCCTGACGAGCGAAAAGCCGTTACTATAAGCGCCTCTTTGCCTGCCTTGCCATGGACACCATGACCGAGAATGACTATCTGATTGCCTGGGGCCTCTACGCCTTCGCCGCCTTGGGCTGCCTGCTGGTGTGGATGCGCTTGACCCGCTGGATGTGGCGCTGGTTGCGCGAACCGCTGCGGTTGCTGATGGCGGTGTTGCTGTTTTGCCCTACCATCGTTGATCCGGTGAAGGACAAGGTCGCCCCAGCCCTGGCCATTGCTGCCCTGGACGTGCTGTTCAAAGTTGGCAACAACGTCTGGCGGGCGGCTTCCGATCTGCTCATGTACGGCATGATCGCCTTCGGCCTCTACTTCATTTTGGTGCTGATTCGC
The DNA here is from genome assembly GCF_963970585.1 of Pseudomonas sp. RL_105y_Pfl2_101. NCBI lineage: Bacteria > Pseudomonadati > Pseudomonadota > Gammaproteobacteria > Pseudomonadales > Pseudomonadaceae > Pseudomonas > Pseudomonas sp. RL_105y_Pfl2_101. The sequence goes on along the minus strand of NZ_CAXAPG010000027.1, from coordinate 53,736 downwards.
TTCCCCATCGAGCGGGCCGCCAACGCTCGCAAGGAGCGGGCCGCCGCCGCAAAAGCCGCCGCCGCGGCCGATGAGCCGGAGGACGAGCCACCGTTTGGCGTGGCCGGTGATGACCGTTACGGTCGCCCGCCCGTGCCAAGCAACCCCCAGCGTTCGCGTATCGACCCACGCCTGTAACCGGGCCTGCCCTTTGAAACGAGAGTTCGAGCATGTGTGAGTTATTGGGCATGAGCGCCAATGTGCCGACCGACATCGTGTTCAGCTTCACTGGGCTGATGCAGCGCGGCGGCAAGACCGGGCCGCATCGGGACGGTTGGGGCATCGCCTTCTATGAGGGCCGTGGCCTGCGCCTGTTCCAGGACCCGGCCGCCAGCAGCGAATCGGAAGTGGCGAACCTGGTGCAACGCTATCCGATCAAGAGCGAAGTGGTGATCGGGCACATTCGCCAAGCGAATGTCGGCAAGGTCTGCCTGTCCAACACCCACCCATTCGTGCGTGAGTTGTGGGGCCGCAACTGGTGTTTTGCCCACAACGGCCAGCTCGCCGAATTCCAGCCGGGCGTGAGCTTCTACCGTCCGGTGGGCGATACCGACAGCGAAGCGGCCTTCTGCGATTTGCTCAACCGCGTGCGCCAGGCCTTCCCTGAACCGGTGGAGGCGGAACAGCTGTTACCGGCGTTGATCGAGGCCTGCGCTGAATACCGCAGTAAAGGCGTGTTCAACTGTTTGCTCAGCGATGGCGACTGGCTGTTCTGCTATTGCTCGACCAAACTGGCTCAGATCACCCGTCGCGCGCCGTTCGGCCCGGCGCGGCTCAAGGATGTGGATGTGATTGTCGATTTCCAGGCTGAAACCACGCCCAACGACGTGGTCACGCTGATCGCCACCGAGCCCTTGACCGAAAACGAAACCTGGACCCGCTACGAACCGGGCCAATGGAGCCTGTGGCGACGCGGCGAATGCGTCAGCCACGGCCGGACCGAATAAGGACGTCACGCTATGTTGCTCAGTTATCTACGGCTGGTGTTGTTCGCGGTGGGCCTGTTGGTTGGGGTCCAGGTGCCGGGTTTCATCAATGATTACGCCAAGCGGGTCGAGGCGCACCTGATCGAGGCGCAGGCCGGCCTGCAAGGTTTCCAGGGCACCGCCAACCAGTTCTTCAAAGGTGACATGCAAGCCCTGGTGGCCCATTACCGCGCCAGCGAAGACCCGATTTTTCGCAGCGACGCCGACAGCCTGAACACCTTGCTCGTGCGCCAGCAGGCCCTGGACAAGCAATTCCAGGCGATGCAAGGCCCGTGGTACATCCGCTTGCTGCAAGTGGCACTGGCCGCCGATCCGGACATCCGCAAGGAAACCTGGAACGGCTACAGCTACCAGATCCTGTTGACCCCCGAGGCCATGATCTGGGGCATCAGCGGTGCGTTGTTGCTGTCGTTCGGCCTGGAATGCCTGTTCCGCCTGATCGACTGGGTGGTGCTGGGCGGCAAGCGCCTGCGCCAGGGCCGGCCGATTGAAGAGCGGGATTTGCGCGGGCTCTGACACCGCGGGGCTTTTGTGGCGAGAGGGCTTGCTCCCGCTGGATTCTGTAGGCGCTGGCGAAGGCTCGGGCCGCGTTCGGACGATCTTTTGCTCTTTTGCTCCTTCGCTTGAGACTCAAGTGTTTGGGGGAAGATCGCAGCCTCGTTGCACTCGACAGCTCCTACAACGCGCCCCAGCCGTTTCGCCGGCCTCCGCGATCAGATTCGCCATCTGGGTATTCATCCAATCAAGTTTTTCTTATGACCCAGCCAAGGTTTTATTCGTTGGACGGGATCGGCCGCGCGCTCAAGAATCGGCGCATCGGTCTCCACGTCAGCGTCGTCGAGACTTACAACAATAAAACTGCGGAGAACCACCATGAGTGCACCCGACACGCTCGGCGTCCCCCAACCCCGGGCCCGTTCCGGCCCATTCGATTGGTATCGCAACATCAATCAGCAGGAACGTCGCACCTTCTGGAGCTGCAAGATCGGCTACGCCCTGGATGGCATGGACACGCAGATGCTCAGTTTCGTGGTGCCGACCCTGATCGCGATGTGGGGCATTACCACCGGGCAGGCAGGCCTGATTCACACCAGTACCTTGATCGCTTCGGCCATTGGCGGCTGGGTGGCGGGTATTCTCTCGGACCGCATCGGGCGGGTGCGCACCCTGCAACTGACGGTGCTGTGGTTCGCCTTCTTCACGTTCCTGTGCGGTTTTGCCCAGAACTACGAACAACTGTTGATCGCCCGCACATTGATGGGCTTTGGCTTCGGCGGCGAGTGGACGGCCGGCGCGGTGTTGATGGGCGAGGTGATCCGCGCCAAGGATCGCGGCAAGGCGGTGGGCATGGTGCAGTCAGGTTGGGCCCTGGGCTGGGGCATGACGGCGATTCTGTATGCGCTGCTGTTCTCGGTATTGCCGCCGGAAGACGCCTGGCGCGCCTTGTTTATCCTGGGCATTGTCCCGGCGGTATTCGTGATATTCGTCCGGCGCCTGGTCAAGGACCCGCAAGTCTATAATCAGGCCAAGGCCCGGCAAACACCGAGCAATCCGGCGAAGTTCTACGAGATCTTCGCCCCCGGCATACGCTTCACCACCATTCGTGCCTCGTTGCTGACCACCGGTGCCTTGGGCGGTTACTACGCCATCACCTCCTGGTTGCCAACGTTCCTGAAAAATGAGCGTGGCTTGAGCGTGTTGAGCACCGGTGGCTACCTGGCGATGGTGATTGTCGGTTCCTATGTGGGTTACGTCATCAGCGCGTACCTGTCAGATATCCTGGGGCGCAAGAAGAACTTCGTTCTGTACGCCGTCGGCTCGTTCACCATCGTCTTGCTGTACACCCAGGTGCCGGTGAGCAATAACGTGATGCTCTGGCTGGGCTTTCCCTTGGGGTTCTTCGCTTCGGGGATGTTCAGCGGCATGGGCTCGTTCCTCACCGAACTGTTTCCTACGCGCATCCGTGGTTCGGGGCAGGGTTTTTGCTACAACATTGGCCGGGCGGTGGCGGCATTGTTCCCGCTGTTGATTGGCCTGCTGAGCCAGAAAGTGCCGCTGAGCGTGGGCATTGGGGCGTTCGCCGCCGTGTCCTATGGCGTGGTGATCCTGGCGGCCCTGAGCCTGCCGGAAACCAAAGGCAAGCAGTTGGACGCTGAGTAACTGATAACCTGCGGACACATGTCCCACAGTTAAACTAAGAAAGAACCTACAGGAGCGTTCACCGTGAGCCGCCTGCTATTGAACTGCGACATTGGCGAAAGCTTCGGCAGCTGGACCATGGGTCTGGACGCCGAGGTGATGCCCTTCATCGACTGCGCCAACATCGCCTGCGGCTTTCATGCCGGCGACCCGAGCATCATGCGCAAGACGGTTGGCCTGGCCTTGAGCCACGGCGTGCGAATCGGCGCGCACCCGGCCTATCAGGACCTGGCGGGCTTCGGCCGCCGTTCCATGGCCTATGGTGCCCAGGAATTGCAGGACTTGCTGCACTACCAGATCGGCGCTCTCGACGGCATCTGCCGGGCCCAGGGCGGGCGGGTCAGCTACGTCAAACCCCATGGCGCAATGTACAACGACATGATGGCCAACCCGGCGCAATTGCGCGCGGTGATCCAGGCCGTCGCGGCCTATGATCGGCAACTGCCGCTGATGCTCATGGCGACCCGGGACAACAGCGTCGCCCAGGCCTTGGGTGACGAGTACGGCCTGACCCTGTGGTTCGAAGCCTTCGCCGACCGCGCCTATGACAGTGCCGGTCGCCTGGTTTCGCGGCAAGTGCCGGGCGCGGTGCACCACGACCCTGAGGTCATTATCGGGCAGGCCCTGACCATCGCCCGCGGCGATGCGTTGGCCGCCAGTGATGGCAGTGCCTTGCTCCTTATGGCCAACACCTTGTGCGTTCACGGCGACAACGCCAGTTCCGTGGCAGCCGTGCAACGCATCCGCGAAGCCCTGGACCGGCAGAGTGGGCCATGAGACCACGTTTGGAAGTGGTGGCGGTGGACTGTTTGATGGTGCGCCTGTTCGATGAGATCGCCGAGGCCAACATGCCCTGGATGCTCGCCGCCAGCGAACGCCTGCGAGCGGTATTTGCCGAGCATCTGATTGACCTGGTGCCGTCCTATACCACGTTGATGGTGCATTACGATTTGCTCGCCCTGAACCCGGTGCAGGCTCGTGAATTGATCGACGAGGCGTTGAAAAACCTTTCACCGGATGCCCGGTCCGCCGGCCAATGCCACGTGCTGCCGGTGTGGTACGACCTCCGCGTCGGGCCGGAGCTGGAGTTGCTGGCGGGCCGCAGCGGGCTGACGGTCGCCCAGGTGATCCGCCGCCACAGCGAGCGCGAGTACCAGGTGTTTGCCCTGGGCTTCGCTCCCGGCTTCGCCTTCATGGGGTTGGTGGACGAGGAACTGGCCGCACCGCGTCTCGACACGCCACGCAAGCGCGTGGCAGCGGGCAGCGTCGGCATTGCCGAGCGCCAGACCGCGGCGTATCCGGTGGTATCGCCCGGTGGCTGGAACCTGATCGGTCGCACCCCGACCAAGCTGTTTGATCGCGAGCGCGACGGCTACAGCCTGATGCAGCCGGGGGACACGGTGCGTTTTGCCCCCGTGGACCATACCCAATTCATCGCGCTGGGTGGCGACGACACACCGTTGGAGGCCCAGGCATGAGCCGGTTGTTGATCGAGGCCAGCACCCCGCTGTGCCTGTTGCAGGACGCTGGCCGTTTCGGCGTGAGGCATCTGGGTGTGACCCAAGGTGGCGCGGCAGACTGGTTGTCGATGGCCTGGGCCAACTGGATGCTCGGCAATGCCCTGGGGGCGGCGGCGGTGGAGATTACTCTCGGCGGTTTCACCGTGGTGGCCGAAGAGGACTGCGTGCTGGCGCTGGCCGGTGCGGACCTGGGCGCACGGATAGACGGCCAGGAGGTGGCGTCGTGGCGTTTCTTCAGCTTACGCAAGGGCCAGGTGCTGGCGCTCACCCAGCCCGTGCTCGGTGCCCGGGCCTACCTGGCAGCTCCCGGCGGTTTCAATGCGCCTGCGGTGCTGGGCAGCCGGGCGACGGTGGTGCGTGAGGAACTCGGTGGCCTGGATGGGCGAGGGCGGGCGCTGAGTCGTGGCGCGCACCTAAGCTATTCAGGCTCGGCGATGGCTCGGCCCATGCCGCACACGCGGATTCCGGACTTTCAACAAGCGCAGCCGCTGGACTTGATCCTGGGTGCGCAGAACGGTGCGTTCAGTGGACGGAGCCTGTTCGATGCGTTCAACACCCCGTGGACGCTGGACAGTCGTGCCGACCGCATGGGCATCCGCTTGCTGGGCACGGCGTTGGACTATCAGGGGCCGGCGATGATTTCCGAAGGTATTCCGCTTGGTGCCGTGCAGGTGCCGCCGGACGGCCAGCCGATTGTGTTGCTCAACGACCGGCAAACCATCGGTGGTTATCCACGCCTGGGCGCCTTGACCCCGTTGGCCCTGGCCCGGCTGGCGCAATGCTTGCCGGGGGCGCAGGTGCGGTTGCGGCCGGTGGTGCAGGCGGTTGCGCATCGGCAGCAGGTTGAGTGCCTGCGGTATTTTCATCACCGCTAGAAGCTTCGCGAGCAGGCTCGCTCCCACAAGTATCCCCTATGTGCCAGAGATCCAGTATGGGAGCGAGCCTGTACGCGAAGAGGTCCTGTCAGACAACAAAAAAACCTACTTGGAAAGAAACCGCATCCCTTCCTCCAACCCCCGCAAGGTCAGCGGATACATCCGGTCTTCCACCAACTCACGCACGATGTTGGTCGAGGCGGTGTAACCCCAGGTGTCCTTGGGGTACGGGTTGATCCAGATGAGTTTTTTGTACTTCTCCATGAAGCGCTGCATCCACACATAACCGGCTTCTTCGTTCCAGTGTTCGACGCTGCCGCCGGCCTGGGTGATTTCATAGGGCGCCATGGCGGCGTCACCGATGAAGATCACTTTGTAGTCGGCGCCGTACTTGTGCAGCAAATCCTGGGTCGAAGTGCGCTCCGAAGTACGGCGCAGGTTGTTCTTCCACACTGATTCATAGACGAAGTTGTGGAAGTAGAAATACTCCAGGTGCTTGAACTCGGTCTTGCAGGCCGAGAACAATTCTTCGCAGATCTTCACGTGGGCATCCATCGAGCCGCCGATGTCGAACAGCAGCAACAACTTGACGGTGTTGCGTCGTTCCGGACGCATCTGGATGTTCAAAAGGCCGGCGTCCCGGGCGGTGTGGTCGATGGTGCCGTCGATGTCCAGTTCTTCGGCCGCCCCCTGGCGGGCGAACTTGCGCAGGCGGCGCAGGGCGATCTTGATGTTGCGGGTGCCCAATTCCACCTGGTCGTCGAGGTTCTTGTACTCGCGTTGGTCCCAGACCTTCACGGCCTTGCCCTGGCGCTTGCCGGCGTCGCCGACGCGGATGCCTTCGGGGTTGAAGCCGCCGGAGCCAAACGGGCTGGTGCCGCCGGTGCCGATCCACTTGTTGCCGCCGGCATGGCGTTCCTTCTGTTCTTCCAGGCGTTTCTTGAACTCTTCGATCAGCTTGTCCAGGCCACCCAGGGACTGGATCTGCGCCCGCTCTTCATCGGTCAGCGAACGCTCGAACTCTTTGCGCAGCCAGTCCTCGGGAATCAGCGCCTGGAGGTGATCGTCGAGTTTCTCCAGGCCGTTGAAGTAGGCGGCGAACGCCCGGTCGAACTTGTCGAAATGCCGTTCGTCCTTCACCAGGATCGCCCGCGACAGGTAATAGAACTCGTCCATGTCGGCGAAGATCACCCGCTGTTTCAGCGCGTTGATCAGGTCCAGCAGTTCGCGTACCGACACGGGCACCTTGGCGGCGCGCATCTCATTGAACAGGTTAAGCAACATGGCAATCGCCCTCGCTCTTGTTGGACGAAGAGGATCAGCGAGTGCCGCGACGGCTCATGAACGCCAGGCGCTCGAGCAATTGCACATCCTGTTCGTTCTTGACCAGGGCGCCGGCCAGCGGCGGGATGGCCTTGGTCGGATCACGTTCGCGCAGGACCGCTTCGCCGATGTTGTCGGCCATCAGCAGCTTGAGCCAGTCCACCAGTTCGGAGGTGGAAGGTTTTTTCTTCAGGCCCGGCACCTTGCGCACGTCGAAGAACACGTCCAGCGCTTCGCTGACCAGGTCTTTCTTGATGTCTGGGTAATGCACGTCGACGATTTTCTGCAGGGTGACGCGGTCGGGGAAGGCGATGTAGTGGAAGAAGCAGCGGCGCAGGAACGCGTCCGGCAGTTCCTTTTCGTTGTTGGAGGTAATGATGATGATCGGCCGTTGCTTGGCCTTGATGGTTTCATCGGTCTCGTAGACATAGAACTCCATCTTGTCGAGTTCCTGCAGCAGGTCGTTGGGGAACTCGATGTCGGCCTTGTCGATTTCGTCGATCAGCAGGATCACCCGCTCCTCGGACTCGAACGCTTCCCAGAGCTTGCCTTTCTTCAGGTAGTTGCGCACGTCGTGGACCTTGTCCACGCCCAACTGCGAGTCCCGCAGGCGGCTGACCGCGTCGTACTCATAGAGGCCCTGGTGGGCCTTGGTGGTGGACTTGATGTGCCAGGTGATCAGGCGCGCGCCAAAGGACTCGGCCAGTTGTTCGGCCAGCATGGTCTTGCCGGTGCCCGGTTCGCCCTTGACCAGCAATGGCCGCTCCAGCGTGATGGCGGCGTTCACGGCCAGTTTCAGGTCATCGGTGGCCACGTAGGCGCTGGTGCCTTCGAACTTCATCTGCAATTCCTCGAACGGTGTCGCCGGCCCGGCGAGGCGGGGCGCGCGAAATATATATCGTGCCCGACTATAACGCGGCGCCCCGCCGACTGTGAACGCAGACGCTGTATTCAGTCTCTGAATGGAGCGTCACATGCTGACTCCAGTCTCGGCGCCTTGCCAGTATTGCGGTCAGCCGCTCTTGTGGCGAGGGAGCTTGCTCGCGCTCGAGTGCGCAGCGCTCGCAGGCTTTTGGGGCCGCTTCACGCCCTGAGCTCTTCCGTCAACATACCTTTGTTGCATGCGATGCCCTCGTCAAAGGCGAGTCGTGGCATGCCTGGGCTGGGACTCATTGCAGCCTGGAGCGGGAATAGCGGCGGCAGAAGCGCCCAGCCGTTACATCGTCACGCGCAAGCCCTAGTCCGACGACGGCGGCGGTTGTTCATAACGGGCATTGAAGGCCTGGATGAAACCGTTGCGCAGGATCTGCAGGAAGGCTTCGAAGGCGCTGATGTCCTGCTGGTGAACATTGCCGCTGAGCTCCACCCGTGTGGCGAACTGGTTCTTGCGCTGGTTCTTGAGGGCCGTTTCGCCTGTGCCGACCAGCGCTTCCCAGACCGAGCGGAAAATGTTCTTGTTCTGGTTTTCCACGTCCTGCTGCCAGTCGAACACATCGACATCGTGCAGCAATGGCTTGATGTAGCCGCTGAGCTTGGCGTTATCGGCTTCGGCCTCGATCACCAGATCGCCATGGCCGGCATTGAAATCGAATTTGCCATAAGCCGCGGCAAAATCGTTCAGGCGCTTGAGCTCGATGTTCCTGGCCCGCAGGCGGAAGTCGAAATCCTCGAAGTTGCTCAACGGGTCGAAGGTGGCCTGCATTTCCAACGGCGCATGTTCGGCCACCCGGGCCTTGCCCTCGAAACGGGCGTCGCGCTTGCCTTTAGTGTCGACCACGTTGGTCAGGTTGTAGAAGCTGGCGTTGACGTCGGTGGCCCGCAGGTTGACCGGTGGCTTGGAGTTGAAGTTGCGAAAGCTGACCTTGCCATCCCTGATGCGCACTTCGTTGAAGGTGATGGGCAGCAGTTTTTCCAGTTGCTCGCGCCAGTTGGTGCCCCGGCCGGTCTGGGAGTTCTGGCGGTCGGCGCCGCCGTCGACGAAGTTCACTTCCGGGCGGTCGAATTCAACCTCGGCGACCACCGCATGGTCATACCAAAGCGAATGCCAGCTCACAGACAGGTCCACCAGCGGCGCGCTGACGAACGGCACCGGGACCTTGCCATCGACCTTGACGATTTCCAGGCCGTTGATCCGGTAGGCACCGCGCCACAGCGCCAGGTCCACGTCGGTGATCTGGCCGCGATAATCGCCCATGTCGGCCAGTTTGTCGTTCAGGTAGTCGCGTACCAGATAAGGCAAGGTGAAATGCAGGGCCACCAGCACTGCGGCGATGGCGGCGAGAACCCACAATGGCCAACGGTATCGACGCTTCATGTCAGTCAGTCTCCAGCGTTTGTTGAGGGAGCGCCTTCTAATGCCATTGACTGTCGCAACAACGGGAACGTTCGGTGCAACTGGACGCCCATGGGCAACAGGCATACCTTTAAAGGCTTACATTCCCGCTGCATCAAGGACCCAGCCATGAGCCGTATATTCGCTGACAACGCCCATTCCATCGGTAATACGCCGCTGGTGCAGATCAACCGCATTGCCCCGCGCGGTGTGACCATCCTGGCCAAGATCGAGGGGCGTAACCCAGGGTATTCGGTCAAGTGCCGGATCGGCGCGAACATGATCTGGGACGCTGAAAGCTCGGGCAAACTCAAGCCGGGCATGACCATCGTCGAACCGACTTCGGGCAACACCGGGATTGGCCTGGCGTTCGTCGCCGCCGCCCGTGGCTACAAGCTGATGCTGACCATGCCCGCCTCCATGAGCATCGAGCGACGCAAGGTGCTCAAGGCCCTGGGCGCGGAGCTGGTGCTCACCGAACCGGCGAAGGGGATGAAAGGGGCCATCGACAAAGCCGCCGAGATCATGGCCAGCGATCCAGCCAAATACTTCATGCCGCAGCAGTTCGATAACCCGGCGAACCCGGCGATCCACGAAAAAACCACCGGTCCGGAAATCTGGAACGACACCGGTGGCGCGGTGGATGTGCTGGTGGCCGGCGTGGGCACCGGTGGCACCATCACCGGGATCTCGCGGTACATCAAGAACACTTGTGGCAAACCGATCCTGTCGGTGGCGGTCGAGCCCGAGGTTTCGCCGGTGATTACCCAGGCAATGTCGGGCCAGGAGATCAAACCCAGCCCCCACAAGATCCAGGGGATCGGTGCCGGGTTCGTGCCGAAGAACCTTGACCTGTCGATCGTTGACCTGGTCGAGCGGGTCTCTGACGACGAGTCCAAGGCCATGGCCCTGCGCTTGATGCAGGAGGAGGGCATCCTCTGCGGGATCTCTTGTGGCGCGGCGATGGCCGTGGCCGTGCGCCTGGCGGAAAAGTCGGAGATGCAGGGCAAGACCATCGTGGTGATCCTGCCGGATTCGGGCGAGCGGTACTTGTCGAGCATGTTGTTCAGTGATCTGTTTACCGAGCAGGAGATTCAGCAGTAACTGCCTGCGGAACATGGAAAGGCCGCCAGCTCTCGCTGGGCCCTGTAGGAGCTGGCGAAGCCTGCGATCTTTTGATCTTGATCTTGATCTTGATCTTTCGCTTGAGATTCAAGTGTCTTTGGAAAGATCGCAGCCTCGTTGCACTCGACAGCTCCTACGCAGCTCCTACGCAGCTCCTACGCAGCTCCTACGCAGCTCCTACGCAGCTCCTACGCAGCTCTACAGAGCGCCTACACGGCTCAGCGGTCGCCACAAGAGGCTGTTCAAGCGCATTCGAGAAAGTCGTTGACGGGCGTCAGCCAACGTTCAGGTCACGCATGGTAAGAAGGAAATTATTGCGAAATCCTCAACAGTGAATGTTGCGCCAGACGGTTCCCTGGCCAGGTCATGACCTATAACATGGCCGGCCGCTGCGCGGGGCTGATGGTGTTGCATAAGGTGTTTTGGACAAGGAGTTTTAAAATGACCGTTTCGTTTGCCGCCAAGGCCTCGGTGTTGCTGCTGTTTTTGGGCAGTACGCTTTATGTGCATTTGCGTGGCAAGGCGCGTTTGCCGGTGTTGCGTCAGTTCGTCAACCACTCGGCGCTGTTCGCCCCCTATAACACCTTGATGTACCTGTTCTCCGGTGTGCCCTCGAGACCTTACCTGGAGCGCAGTAAGTTCCCTGAACTGGATGTGCTCAAGGACAACTGGCAAGTCATCCGCGATGAGGCCATGCACCTGTTCGACGAGGGCTACATTCGTGCTGCCGAGAAGAACAACGACGCGGGTTTCGGCTCGTTCTTCAAGAAGGGCTGGAAGCGCTTTTACCTCAAGTGGTACGACAAACCGCTGCCGTCGGCTGAGCAGCTGTGCCCCAGGACGGTCGAGCTGGTCAACCAGATTCCCAATGTCCGGGGCGCAATGTTTGCCCTGCTGCCAGGTGACAGTCATCTGAATCCCCACCGAGACCCGTTCGCCGGTTCGTTGCGTTATCACTTGGGGCTGTCCACCCCCAATTCCGACGACTGCCGGATCTTCGTCGACGGTCAAATCTATGCCTGGCGCGACGGCGAAGACGTCATGTTCGATGAAACCTATGTGCACTGGGTCAAGAACGAAACCCCGCAGACCCGCGTGATCCTGTTCTGTGATGTCGAACGGCCCTTGAAGAGCCGGTTGATGGCCCGTCTCAACCGCACCATCAGCGCATTCCTCGGCCGTGCCACCGCACCACAGAACCTGGATGATGAACACGTCGGTGGCATCAACCGGGCCTATGCCTGGAGCAAATCGTTCAGCGACGGCATCAGTGGCCGGGTCAAGCAATTCAAACGCAAGCATCCCAAGGCCTACCGGGTGATGCGGCCCGTGTTGGCCGTGCTGGTGCTGACGGCGCTTGGCTATTGGTTGTTCGTTTAAACATTGCGTAGTCCGTCGAGCGCTGGTTATAGTCAGCGTTCTTCGGGTTCTCGAACCTCCTCCTTCAAGAGATCGGCTCATGCCTGCATCCCCTGTCATCGCGGTCGTGGTTCCAGCGTTCAACGCTGGCGTCGTGCCGTGTGGGAGTCAGCAGCCTGCGCAGATCGGTCAATACCCCCCACCTGTCCGTAGCTCATCGGTGTACGCCTTCGTATCACCGCCGGGTGTTGGCATTCAGGGCTGATCGGCAACGGTTGCCGTCCCCTGTGCCCGCCTGAAAAAACTACTGGACTTCAGCCTCGGCTGAGTTGGCTTTTTGCCTGACTACAGGTGGTATCCATGTTTTTCCTTTCTAAAAACGCCTTGTTGGCGGCGGCTTCCACGAGCCTGTTCGTTTTACTGTGGAGCAGCGGGGCGATCTTTTCCAAGCTGGGCCTGGCCCACGCTTCCCCCTTCGCCTTTTTGCTGATCCGTTTTGCCATCGCGCTGTCGGCGCTGGTGCTGTTGATTCCGTTGCTCAAATTCAAGCTGCCCAAGACCGGCAAGCCGATGTTGTACGCGGCGACCACCGGGATGGTGCTGCTGGGCGCCTACCAGATCTTTTATCTGCTGGCGCTGCAAATGAATGTCACGCCGGGGGTCATGGCAACGCTGATGGGTGTGCAACCGATCCTGACCGTGGTGCTCATGGAGCGGCAGCGTTCCTGGTCGCGGATGTTCGGCCTGGCGCTGGGTTTGGTCGGGCTGGTGATGGTGGTGTATCAGGGCATCGGCCTGGCCGGCATGTCCCTGGCCGGGATGCTCTGCGGGTTGCTGGCACTGGTGAGCATGACGGCCGGTTCCATCATGCAGAAGCACATTACCGACAACCCCCTGGGTACGCTGCCGGTGCAGTACCTGGCAGGGCTGGTGTTGTGCGCGGTGTTCGTGCCGTTCCAGCCGTTCCATTTCGAGTACAGCACGGGGTTCTTCGTGCCGGTGTTGTGGATGGGGCTGGTGGTGTCGGTGCTGGCGACGTTGTTGCTGTACCGACTGATCGCCCGCGGCAACCTGGTGAATGTCACCAGCCTGTTCTACCTGGTGCCGGCGGTGACGGCGATCATGGACTACCTGGTGTTTGGCAACCGGTTGGCGTTGTTGAGCTTGCTGGGGATGGTGCTGATCATCGTGGGGTTGGTGTTTGTGTTTCGTAAAAGTGGCTGAGCGTTGGCTGCTCGCTGACTGAACAACCGCCATCGCGGGCAAGCCTTGCTCCAAGGACTACACATCACCTGTGGAAACAAGGCTTGCCCGCGATGGCATCTTGCTCCGCGCCGATGGATTACCGGGCAGACGCTTCAGCCTGCTTCACCACCCCAGGCTTCAACACCAGCCACAACGCCGCCGCAATCAACACCCCACCATACAGATGCGCCATTCCCAACGGCTCATCCAACAGCAACGCCCCCCACAACACGCCGAACGGCGGAATCAGGAAGGTCACGGTCATGGATTTGACCGGGCCGATGGAACTGAGCAAGCGGAAATAAAGAATGTACGCCAGCGCGGTACACACCAGCCCCAGCCCCAGCAGTGACAACCAGACGCTCCAGCCCCCCCAACTGGCCGGTGGCTGGCTAATGACGCTGTAGCCAAACAGCGGCAGCAAGAACACCGTGGCGCCGAACATGCTGCCCAGGGTCGAGAGACGGCTGTCCAAGCCACCTTGTTGGTCGAGCCAGCGACGGGTGAGGAAACCGGCAAAGCCATAGCAGGTCGTAGCCAGCAGGCAGGCGAGGGCCCCCATCAGCAATTGCAGGTCGAACGCCACCGGGCCGGCGCGGGTCAGGATGCCGACGCCGAACAACCCCAGGCAGACGCCGCTGACCTTGGCAGGGGTGAGTTTTTCGCTAAAGAACAAGCCGCCGATCAACACCCCCATCAACGGCGTGGTGGCGTTGAAGATCGCCGAGTAGCCGGCCGGCAGCACCTGGGCCGCTAACGAATAGAAGGTTGCCGGAATGCCCGAGTTGATGAGGCCCAGCCCCATCACGACTTTGAGCTTGCCGCGAAAATTCCAGTCGACGCGCATCAGGGCCAGGATCACCAGCAGTCCGACGAAGGCAATGGACACGCGAAAAAAGGCAGTGGGGATTGTGCCAATGACGGGGGCGATAATGCGCATGAACAGGAAACTGGCGCCCCAGATAGCGGCCAGTGACAGTAAACGCAGGATATCAACGAGGTTCACGAGTCATTCCTTCCTTGATTGGGTGGCAAGTGTCGCCGCCCTGAATAGCGATGGCAATGGTTGCGTTGCCGCGTGATTGGCCTCTAAGCTCAGTCGCCAATAACAAGCATGAACCGCCGAGGTTTACCCTATGCCGCAGCCATGGCCCGCCATCGAAATCGCCCGTTCGATCCTCGACGGCTTCGACGATTATCGTGAGCATTTCCGGCAGATCACCGACGGCGCCCGCGCCCGGTTCGAGCAGGCGCTGTGGCTGGAGGCGCAAGCGGCTTCGGCGGCGCGCATCAATTTGTATGAAGAAAAAGTCTTCGAGACCGTCGCCAAACTGCACAAGGCCTTCGATGACCCAACACTGATGGACGTGAGCTGCTGGCCGCTGGTCAAGAGCGCCTACATCAGCCTGATCGACCTGCGCTTCGACGATGAGCTGTCGGAAACCTGGTACAACTCGATCTTTTGCGGGCTGTTCAGCCACGACCTGATCAGCGACGGCACCATGTTCATCCACACCACCCGGCCCAGTCTGCGCCGGGCCCGTGCCGCCCAGACCCGCACCTACAAACCCCAAGGGCAGTTGGACCGGATGCTGGCGAGCGTGTTCGCCGATTACCGTTTCAGCGAGGACTACGTCGATTTTCCGGGTGACCTGCAGCGCCTCGAAGCGCAGTTGCGGGAAAACCTGCCGGACTGGGTCTGCAAGGACCCGGAGCTGACGGTAGAGTTGTTTTCTTCAGTGCTCTATCGCAACAAGGGCGCCTACCTGGTGGGCCGGATCTACACCCGCGACGACCAATGGCCGCTGGTGATCCCACTGTTGCACCGCGAGGGCCAGGGTATCCAGATCGATGCGCTGATCACCGACGAGGCACAGGTGTCGATCATCTTCTCGTTCACCCGCTCCTACTTCATGGTGGACGTGCCGGTGCCGGCGGAATTCATCGGCTTTCTCAAGCGTATTCTGCCAGGCAAGCACATCGCCGAGTTGTACACCTCCATCGGTTTCTACAAGCACGGCAAGTCCGAGTTCTACCGAGCGTTGATCAACCACCTGGCGAACACCGACGACCAGTTCATCATGGCCCCGGGCGTGCGCGGCATGGTCATGAGCGTGTTCACCCTGCCGGGCTTCAACACGGTGTTCAAGATCATCAAGGACCGCTTCTCGCCGTCGAAAAACGTCGACCGGGCCACGGTGATCGAGAAGTACCGGCTGGTGAAAAGTGTCGACCGGGTTGGACGCATGGCTGATACCCAGGAGTTCGCCGATTTTCGTTTTCCCCTGAGCAAGTTCGAGCCGACGTGCCTGGAGGAACTGCTGGAAGTGGCGCCGTCCACGGTGTCGGTGGAAGGCGACACGGTGCTGATTCGTCACTGCTGGACCGAGCGCCGGATGACGCCACTGAACCTCTATCTGGAAAACGCCAACCCTGACCAGGTACGCGAGGCGCTGGAAGATTACGGCCTGGCCATCAAGCAGCTGGCGGCGGCCAATATCTTCCCCGGCGACATGCTGCTCAAGAACTTCGGCGTGACCCGCCACGGCCGCGTGGTGTTCTACGACTACGATGAAATCTGCTTCCTGACCGAGGCCAACTTCCGCCACATCCCCCAGCCCCGTACACCAGAAGACGAAATGGCCTCCGAGCCCTGGTATTCCATCGGCCCGCTGGACGTGTTCCCCGAAGAATTTCCCCCGTTCCTGTTTGCCGATGCGGGTCAGCGCAAGCTGTTCGACCAGTTGCACGGCGAGTTGTACAACGCCGATTACTGGAAAGGCCTGCAGGACGCGATCCGGGCGGGGAAGGTGATTGACGTGTTCCCGTATCGGCGCAAGGACCCGAACAACAAATAACCCAGGGGCAGCCAAGCTTGCTCGCGATGCGGACGCTTCGGTCCCCCGGGAGATCGCGTCGTCTTCATCGCGGGCAAGCCTTGCTCCCACATGTGCGCAAATCTGCGACAATCGCGCCCTGCTCAAACCGACGACCCTTGCGTACCTGATGACTGATCAAGCCCCCGCTATCGACAAGCTGCTGAAGAACCTCGACCACGCCATGCTCGCCGACCGTCACCGGTTGCGGCGCCAGTTGCTCGATCTGCGCAAGAAGCCCGACGAGGCCAAGCTGGCCCAGTGGGTGACACGCATGCAGGCGTCGTGCGATCAGGTGCTGGCGCGCAAGGCGAGCCTGCCGGTGATCCGCTACGACGATAATTTGCCGATTGCCGCCAAGCGCGACGAAATCAAGGAGGCGCTGCTCAAGCACCAGGTGTTGATCATTGCTGGCGAAACCGGCTCGGGAAAAACCACGCAGTTGCCGAAGATCTGTCTGGAAATCGGTCGCGGCCAGCATGGCTTGATCGGCCACACCCAGCCACGCCGGATCGCCGCGCGCAGTGTCGCGAGCCGGGTGGCCGAGGAACTGGCCACGCCCTTGGGGGCGCTGGTGGGCTATCAGGTGCGGTTCGAGGACCAGAGCGATGCCAACACCCTGATCAAGCTGATGACCGACGGCATCCTGCTGGCCGAGACCCAGAATGACCGCTACCTCGAGCGCTACGATACGATCATCGTCGACGAAGCCCACGAACGCAGCCTGAACATCGACTTCCTGCTTGGCTACCTCAAGACCCTGCTGCCACGCCGCCCGGACCTGAAAGTCATCATCACCTCGGCGACCATCGACCTGGAGCGTTTTTCCAAGCACTTCGATGACGCGCCGATCGTAGAAGTCTCGGGCCGCACCTTTGCGGTAGAAACCTGGTATCGCCCGCTGACCCTGGAGCAGGACGAGGAGGGCAACCGGGTCGAAGACGACTTGACCGTGGACCAGGCGATCCTCGCCACCCTCGACGAAATCGCCGCCTACGAGCGCAGCGAGCGCCGCAGCCCTGGGGACGTGCTGGTGTTCCTGCCGGGTGAGCGGGAGATTCGCGACGCGGCGGAGATGCTGCGCAAGGCGCAACTCAAACACACCGAGATTCTGCCGCTGTATGCGCGACTGTCGCCGGCCGAACAGCAGCGGATTTTCCAGTCCCACCCGGGCCGTCGCGTGGTGCTGGCGACCAACGTCGCCGAAACCTCGCTGACCGTGCCGGGCATCCGCTACGTGATCGACAGCGGCACCGCGCGCATCAGCCGCTACAGCTATCGGGCCAAGGTCCAGCGCCTGCCCATCGAAGCCATTTCCCAGGCCAGCGCCAACCAGCGCAAGGGCCGTTGCGGGCGGGTCGAGCCGGGGATCTGCGTGCGGCTGTACAGCGAAGAAGACTTTCTTGGACGGCCGGAATTCACCGACCCGGAGATCCTGCGTACTAACCTCGCGGCGGTGATCCTGCAGATGCTGCACTTGCGTCTCGGCGAGATCACCGATTTCCCGTTCATCGAACCGCCGGATGGCAAGGCCATCAGTGACGGTTTCAACCTGCTGCAAGAATTGTCGGCGGTGGACCGCAACAGCCAGTTGACCCCGCTCGGTCGCCAGTTGGCGCGCCTACCGGTAGACCCGCGCATGGGCCGCATGCTGTTGGAAGCGGCAAAACTGGGCAGCTTGCAGGAAGTGTTGATCGTCGCCAGCGCCATGTCGATCCAGGACCCGCGCGAGCGTCCGCCGGAGCGCCAACAGGCGGCGGACCAGGCCCACGCCCAGTGGAAGGACGCAGACTCGGACTTCGCCGGGCTGGTCAACCTGTGGCGCGGTTTCGAAGAACAGCGCCAGGCCCTGACCGCCAGCCCGCTGCGTAATTGGTGCCGCAAGAACTTCCTCAATTACCTGCGTCTGCGCGAGTGGCGTGATTCCCATCGCCAGTTGAGTCTCATCTGCCGCGACATGCAGTTGAGCCTCAACAAAGAACCGGCCGACTTCCCGAAACTGCACAAGGCGGTGCTCTCGGGCCTGTTGAGCCAGATCGGTCAGAAAACCGAAGACGGCGATTACCTCGGCGCTCGCCAGCGGCGGTTCTGGGTCCACCCGTCGTCGGGCCTGGGCAAGAAGCGTCCGCAATGGCTGATGACGGCCGAGTTGGTGGAAACCACCAAGCTGTATGCGCGCATGGTGGCCAAGATCGAACCGGACTGGATCGAACCGCTGGCCGGGCACCTGATCAAGAAAAACCACTTCGAACCTCATTGGGAGAAGAAGCGCGGGCAAGTGGTGGCCTATGAGCAAATCACCCTGTTCGGGCTCATCGTCGTTGGCCGGCGGCCAGTGCATTACGGGCCGGTGGACCCGGTGGTCTCCCGTGAACTGTTCATCCGCGAGGCGCTGGTGCGCGGCGAGATCCAGTCCAAGGCCAAGTGCCTGAGCGCCAATACCCGGTTGCTGGAACAGCTCGACGAGCTGGAAGCCAAGGCCCGTCGCCGCGACATCCTGGCGGACGAGGAAACCCTGTTCGCCTTCTACGATGCGCGCTTGCCAGCCGAGATCCACCAGACCGCGACATTCGACAGCTGGTACCGGATCAACAGCCAGAAAGACCCGCAACTGCTGATCATGCGTGAAGAAGACGTGCTGGCCCGCGAAGCCAGCGAAGTCACCGCCGCGCATTACCCCGACACCTTGCGTGTCGGTGACCTGACCTTGCCGCTGAGCTATCACTTCGAGCCCAACCACCGGCGTGACGGCGTGACACTGCGAGTGCCGGCGCCACTGCTACCGATGCTGCCGCCGGAACGCCTGGAATGGCTGGTGCCGGGGGTGATCGAAGCCAAGTGCATCGCCCTGGTGCGCAACCTGCCCAAGGCCTTGCGCAAGAATTTCGTGCCGGTGCCGGATTTCGTCAAGGCGGCGCTGCAGCGCATCACCTTCGCCGAGGACTCGTTGCCGCAGTCCCTGGGCCGTGAGCTGCTGCGCATGACCGGGGCGCGAGTCAGTGACGAAGCCTGGGCCGAAGCGGCCCAGCAGGTGGAGAGCCACCTGCGCATGAACCTGGAAATCGTCGACGGCCAAGGCAAGTTCCTCGGCGAGGGCCGCGACCTGGCCGAGTTGACGGCACGCTTTGCCGAAGCCAGTCAGGCCGCCCTGGCCGTACCGCAAACAGCGAAAAGCCAGGCACCGGTGGAGGCGAAGGTCTTCGCGCTGGTGGCCGAGAAAACCCAACAGAAGATCGCCGGGCTGTCGATGACGGTTTACCCGGCGCTGGTGGAAGAGGGCGGCGTGGTCAAGGAAGGGCGTTTTCCGACGCCGGCCGAAGCCGAATTCCAGCATCGCCGCGCCTTGCAGCGCTTGCTGATGCAGCAATTGGCCGAGTCGGCCAAGTTCCTGCGCGGCAAGCTGCCGGGGCTGACGGAACTGGGCCTGCTGTACCGCGACTTGGGCCGAATCGACAGCCTGGTGGAAGACATCCTGCTGGCCAGCCTCGACAGTTGTGTGCTCGAAGGCGAAGCGAGCCTGCCCCGTGACGGCGCCGCGCTGGCCTCCCTGGCCGAGCGCAAGCGCGGCGGCTGGACCGAGCACGCCGAACGCCTGGCGAAGCTGACCCTGGACATCCTCAAGCTCTGGCATGGCCTGCAAAAACGCTTCAAGGGCAAGATCGACCTGGCCCAGGCCGTGGCACTGAACGACATCAAGCAACAGCTCAGTCACTTGGTGTACGCGGGGTTCGTGCGCGAAACCCCGCATCAGTGGCTCAAGGAACTGCCGCGTTACCTCAAGGCCATCGAACAACGCTTCGAGAAGCTCGGTAGCCAGGTGCAGAAAGATCGGGTCTGGAGCGGCGAGCTGTCGAACCTCTGGGCCCAATACCAGGCCCGCGCCAGCAAACACGCCCAGGAAGGCAAGCGCGACCCGCAATTGGAGCTGTACCGCTGGTGGCTGGAGGAATACCGGGTGTCGCTGTTCGCCCAGCAACTGGGGACCAAGGCGCCGATCTCGGATAAGCGCCTGGGCAAGCAGTGGGGGCAGGTGGAGGGGTGATCGTACAAGGCCGGGTATGCACCAGTTTCCTTGTGGGAGCGAGCCTGCTCCCACAGGGTTTTTGTCGTAAGTAAGGGAGAATGGGCCAAACGCCAGCGTTTATGGCAAACTTCGCGGTTATAAATGCCGGTCCCGGGGTTTTGAGCTTCAATGTCCCGGGCGGATCGGAATAAAGCGATGCCAGGGCTGCTTCCCCGGATGGGAAAAGTCCCCTTGTGTATTGGTACGTCGGTGCCAATGCTTTCTGCCTGAACAGATCAGAGACACGACCATGCATAACGTCGTCATCAGCGGCACCGGCCTGTACACCCCGGCCAACAGCATCTCCAACGAAGAGCTGGTGCAATCTTTCAATACCTATGTCGCGCAATTCAACGCTGACAACGCCGATGCCATCGCGCGCGGTGAAGTCGAGGCCTTGACCGAATCCAACGCCGCATTCATCGAAAAGGCCTCCGGCATCAAGAGCCGCTTTGTCATGGACAAGGACGGCATTCTCGATCCACAGCGCATGACCCCACGCTTGCCCGAGCGCTCGAACGACGAGTGGTCGGTGCTGTGCGAAATGGCCATCGGCGCCGCGAAACAGGCCCTGGAGCGCGCCGGCCGCACCGTCGCCGATATCGACGGGGTGATCGTCGCCTGTTCCAACCTGCAGCGTCCGTACCCGGCCATCGCCATCGAAGTCCAGGAAGCCCTGGGCATCGAAGGGTTCGGTTTCGACATGAACGTGGCTTGTTCCTCGGCAACTTTCGGCATTCAGGCCGCCGCCAACAGCGTGCAACTGGGCCAGGCCCGGGCGATCCTGATGGTCAACCCGGAAGTGTGCACCGGCCACCTGAACTTCCGTGATCGCGACAGCCACTTCATTTTCGGCGACGCGGCCACTGCCGTGATCATCGAGCGCGCGGACCTGGCGACCTCGCCGTACCAGTTCGACGTGGTCAGCACCAAGCTGCTGACCAAGTTCTCCAACAACATTCGCAACAACTTCGGCTTCCTCAACCGCGCCGCAGAAGAGGGCGTGAGTAGCCGCGACAAGTTGTTCGTCCAGGAAGGCCGTAAGGTGTTCCGCGACGTTTGCCCGATGGTGGCCGAGCTGATCGGCGCCCACCTGGAAGAAAATCAGCTGAACGTCGGCGAGGTGAAGCGCTTCTGGCTGCACCAGGCCAACCTGAGCATGAACCATCTGATCGTGCGCAAACTGCTGGGGCGCGAAGCCACCGAAGAGGAAGCTCCGGTGATCCTCGACCGCTACGCCAACACCAGTTCGGCCGGTTCGGTGATTGCGTTCCACAAATACCAGGATGACCTGCCCAGCGGCTCGGTTGCCGTGCTCAGTTCGTTCGGCGCCGGTTATTCGATTGGCAGCGTGATTTTGCGCAAGCGTTGATCCACTTTTAGCCCAGAGGACTTACTCCGGCTGGGCTGTGGCCTGCCTGTGACTTATGTGACCTGTGGGAGCAAAGCTTGCTCGCGATGCAGACGCCTCGGTTTCCCGGGAGACCAAGGCGCGGGCAAGCCTTGTTCCCACAAGCTGCAACCACCGCGATCTATCGAGAAATAGGACTTGAATGACGGTCACCGACGACACCCTCCTGCTCCAACGTCTCCTGGCCGGTGAGCAGCAGGCCTACAGGGAACTGGTCAGTGCCTACCAGAGCCCGATGCGCGCCGTGGCCTATGCCATCGTCGGCAGCCGCCATGCCGACGAAGTGGTACAGGACGCGTGGCTGTCGGTGGTGCGCAATCTCAGCGGTTTTCAGGGCCGTTCCAGCCTCAAGACCTGGCTACTGACCATCACCGCCAACGCCGCCAAAGGGCGCTACAAACAGAACCGTCGGGAGGTGTTGCTCGACGATCTGCCGTCGCCCCATGGCACCCTGGGCGATGATCGTTTCGCCGCTGATGGTCATTGGCTGCAGGGGCCGTTCGCCTGGCATCAGGACACGCCTGAGGCGCTGCTCACGATGGACGAGTTACGCGATTGTCTGGAGCACACATTGCTCAGCCTGTCGGAACTGCAAGGCAGCGTGCTGACCCTGCGGGAACGCCAGGGCTTGGAGCTGGAAGAAATTTGTAATCTTCTGGATATCTCGCTCTCCAATGTGCGAGTGCTGTTGCATCGCGCCCGGCTGAAAGTCTTCGCGACCATTGAACATTTCGAGGAAACTGGCGAATGCTGACCTGCAAGGAACAAATGGTGCACTCGGGCGATTATCTCGATGGCCAGTTAAGTTTTCGTGAACGCTTGATGGTGCGTCATCACTTGATGTTCTGCCCCAACTGCCGGCGTTTTATCCGCCAGATGCGCCTGATGCAGGCGACCCTCAGGAAACTGCCGCAACCGCCGATTCCCGACCTGGATCACCTCGCCGAGAAACTCGCCGCCGAGCGCCGCAAAAACATCCGCTAAGCGCTGTAGGAGCTGTAGGAGCTGTCGAGTGCAACGAGGCTGCGATCTTTCCCCCGCCAATTGAATCTCAAGCGAACGATCAAAAGATCGCAGGCTTCGCCAGCGCCTACGGTTATTCCTATTCGAAGTAAAAAGTTCCGCTGTCATAAAATCTTTATCTGATAGCAACTGCGCTGACACAACCCATCGCCAAGATCCCCTCCCAACACCAGCGGGCCCAGTTCCGCGTGTTTTCTAACGGCATAGACTACCAACAGGGGAATTCTTCGATGATCCGCAAGCACTTCGCAGGTGTTGCCGCCAGCGCACTGGCAATGGCAGTAACCGCCCAGGCTTTCGCCGGCACCGTCACCACCGATGGCGCCGATATCGTGGTCAAAACCAAGGGCGGCCTTGAGGTCGCTACCACTGACAAAGAGTTCAGCTTCAAGCTCGGTGGTCGTTTGCAGGCTGACTACAGCCAGTTCGACGGTATCTACACCGATAATGGCAATTCGGCCGATGCCGCTTACTTCCGTCGCGCCTTCTTGGAACTGTCCGGCGTGCTGTACACGGATTGGGCCTACGTCATCAGCTACGACTTCTCTCACAACGCCGGCAACTCGGACGACGGTTACTTCGACGAAGCGTCCATGGCCTACAACGGCTTCAAGCCCGTTTCGATCAAGTTCGGTCGTTTCGACCCGGACTTCGGCCTGGAAAAAGCCACCAGTTCCAAGTGGGTTACCGCACCAGAGCGTAACGCCGCCTACGATTTGATCGACTGGGCCAACGGCCACCAGAACGGTCTGGGCCTGCAAGCTTCCAGCACCTTTGCCGATTCGTTCTATGCCTCCGCCGGCGTATTCGCCAAGGACAACAACGACACCGACGGCGACAGCGTCAAACAAGTCAATGGTCGCTTCGTATTCGCGCCGATGCACGATTCCGGCAACGTGCTGCACTTGGGTTTGAACGTGGCCTCGCGTGACGTTTCGGACACCGTATTCGACGCACGTTATCGCTCCCGCCTGGGCATGCGTGGTGTTGAAACCCAGGGCGGCAACGATGCCGGCCCTAACGGCAACCGTCCGCTTCTAGGCGGCGCCAACAACTCGCCGGCCGGTTCGTACGACCGTGACACCGCCTTCGGCCTGGAAGCCGCTTTCGCCATGGGGCCTGCTTCGATCCAGGGTGAATACATCTCCCGTAAGACCAAGGCTGACAGCGACGCCTTCGAAGACATCAAAGGCCACGGCTTCTATGTCCAGGGTGCCTACACCCTCACTGGTGAGTCCCGCGGCTATAAAGTCGGCAAATTTGATGCAATCAAGCCCCAGAACAAATCCATCGGCGCCTGGGAAGTGTTCTATCGCTTTGACAGCATGACCGTCGAAGACGACAACATCACCACCGCCTCGGCGACTCGTGACGTGGGCGATGCCGAAGCCAAGGTGCACAACCTGGGCGTGAACTGGTACGCCAACGAAGCGGTGAAAATTTCCGCTACCTACGTCAAGGCCAAGACCGACAAAGTCACCAACGCCAATGGCGACGACGATGGCGACGGTTTTGTGATGCGTGCCCAGTACGTGTTCTAAATCGCGCTGACTCGATACAACCGCTCTGACTTCATCCGTTAAAGCGCTCCTTTGAACCCCGCCACTGGCGGGGTTTTTTTATGTGCGCCTGGTCAGGATCGGCGATACTCGCTCCATCCGTCGTCTGGCTATCGAGGAATCGCATGCCGCTTCACGTCTTGGACAGCCTGTCCGCCATCGCGCCGCACGAGTGGGACGCGCTGGTGCCCGCCAACCAGCCTTTCCTGCGCCACGCCTTTCTCAGCGCCCTGGAAGACAGCGCCAGCCTGGGGCCGAATTCCGGTTGGCAAGCCGAGCATTTGCTGCACATTGAAGACGGTCATCTGCTGGCGGCCTTGCCCAGTTACCGCAAGTGGCATTCCTACGGCGAATACGTGTTCGACCACGCCTGGGCCGACGCTTGCGCCCGCGCCGGCATCGACTATTACCCCAAGCTGTTGACAGCGGTGCCGTTCAGCCCGGTCAGTGGCCCGCGGTTGCTGGCGGCGCGCGGGGAAGATGGCCTGGAGCTGCTGGGCAGCTTGCCGGGGTATCTGGAAATCGAAGGACTTTCCAGCGCCCACATCAACTTCACCGATGCCTTCACCGACGCGGCGCTCGCCGGGCAAGAAGGCTGGCTGCAGCGGATCGGCTGCCAGTATCACTGGCAAAATCGCGGTTATCGCGACTTCCAGGACTTTCTCGATGCCCTCAGTTCCCGCAAGCGCAAGCAGATGCGCAAGGAGCGTGAACAAGTGGCGGGGCAGGGCATCGCGTTCGAATGGCTCGAAGGTCATCAGTTGGACGAGGCGCAGTGGGATTTTGTCTACGCTTGTTACGCCAACACCTACGCGATACGACGCCAGGCGCCATACCTGACCCGAGCGTTCTTCAGTCTGCTGGCCGAACGCATGCCCGAGACCATTCGCGTGGTGCTGGCCAAGCAAGGTTCACGGCCGGTGGCGATGGCGTTCAGCCTGGTGGGCGGCGACAGTTTCTGCGGACGCTACTGGGGCTGCCTGGCGGAGTTTGACCGCCTGCACTTCGAGACCTGTTTCTATCAAGGCATGGACTACGCGATTGCCCACGGCTTGCAGCGTTTCGACGCCGGCGCCCAGGGTGAGCACAAATTGATTCGCGGGTTTGAGCCGGTGATTACTCGCTCATGGCACTACCTGCGCCATCCAGGCTTGAAGGCGGCAGTGGCGGATTTTCTCATGAGGGAACAGGAGGGTGTGCTGGCGTATGCCGAAGAGGCGAAGACAGCACTGCCTTATCGGCAGTGCTGATTTTCGCGGGTGTGACTCAGCGGTTTTCCTGGCCCAGCCAGCGGTACGAAACACCGCCGATGACGGCGCCCAGCAGCGGCGCCACCCAGAACAGCCACAGTTGCTCGATGGCCCAACCACCGACAATCAGCGCCGGACCGGTACTGCGGGCCGGGTTGACGGACGTGTTGGTGACCGGAATCGAGATCAGGTGAATGAGCGTCAGGGCCAGGCCGATGGCAATCGGTGCCAGCCCGGCCGGCGCACGTTTATCGGTGGCGCCGAGGATGATCAGGATGAACATCGCCGTCATGACCAGTTCGGTGACAAAACCGACTGCCATTGAATACCCACCAGGCGAATGTTCGCCATAACCGTTCGCTGCCAGGCCGGACGCGGCCAGGTCAAAGCCTTCCTTGCCGCTGGCGATGAAGTAGATCAACGCGGCGGCCAACGCGCCCCCTATGACTTGGGCAATGATGTAGGCAGGCAACTCCCTGGCCGGAAACCGCCCGCCCACGTACAAACCCAACGAAACGGCCGGGTTCAAATGGCAACCGGAGATGTGCCCGATGGCGAAGGCCATGGTCAACACCGTCAAGCCGAACGCCAGGGCCACCCCCAGCACGCCAATCCCGGAGGCGGCCAATACTGCGCTGCCGCAGCCGCCCAATACCAGCCAGAACGTACCCAACAACTCAGTCGTTGAACGTTTGAGTAAAGACATAAGCAATCCTTGATAAAACAGTCGTGATCATCGGTTATGCATCCAGCAGTATTACGACAGGTTCATCTCCAGAACCTGGGCTGAGTACAGCAGAGCTTTGCGACAAATCCAGCGACAAAAAAACCGCCAGAGTCATGGGCGGTGGTGGTTTTGGCCGTGGTCGGTGGGGAGTATGTGGTTGCGGTGTGGGCTAAATGGATCCTGGACAGATTTTTTCAGAAATACCTTGGATGTTGCCCTGACCGCGCTGATTCAATCCGAACCCTGTGGCAAAGGCGCATGGGCCCTGTAGGAGCTGGCGAAGCCTGCGATCTTTTGATCTTGATCTTTTGCTTGAGATTCAAGTGTTTGGGGAAAGATCGCAGCCTCGTTGCACTCGACAGTTCCTACACAGGGAACATCTGAGTCAGAGGTGTATCAATCGATCCCCACAAACCCACCTGTCTGATGCTGCCACAATCGCGCATACAGCCCGCCATGGGCCAGCAGTTCGGCATGGCTGCCGGTTTCGGCGATGCGGCCATTCTCCAGCACCACCAACCGGTCCATTCGGGCGATGGTGGATAGGCGGTGGGCAATGGCGATCACGGTCTTGCCTTGCATCAAGGTCTCTAGGCTTTCCTGGATCGCCGCCTCGACTTCCGAGTCCAGCGCTGACGTCGCTTCGTCCATGATCAGGATCGGCGCGTCCTTGAGCAGCACCCGCGCGATAGCGATGCGCTGGCGCTGGCCGCCGGACAGTTTCACGCCGCGCTCACCCACATGGGCATCGAAGCCGGTGCGGCCTTCGGCGTCTGACAGCAGTGGGATGAACTCATCGGCACGGGCCTTGCGCACGGCTTCCCAGAGTTGCGCATCGGTGGCGTCGGGCTTGCCATAGAGCAGGTTGTCGCGAATCGAGCGATGCAGCAGCGATGTGTCCTGGGTGATCATGCCGATGCGCTCGCGCAGGCTTTCCTGGCCGACTTCGGCGATGTTCTGGTCATCGATGAGAATGCGCCCGCCTTGCACGTCATAGAGGCGCAGCAGCAGATTGACCAACGTGGATTTACCGGCGCCGGAAGGACCGATCAGGCCAATTTTTTCGCCGGGCTTGATGGTTAGGTTCAGATCGCCGATGACACCACTTTTCTTGCCGTAGTGGAAATCCACATGCTCGAAACGCACCTCGCCCCGGCTCACCGTCAGGGGCTTGGCCTGGTCGTGGTCGGTGACGCTGACCGGTTGGGCAATGGTCTGCAAACCGTCCTGGACCATGCCGATGTTTTCGAAGATGCCGTTGACCACCCACATGATCCAGCCGGACATGTTAACGATGCGGATCACCAGCCCGGTCGCCAGGGCAATGGCACCCACGCTGATCAGCGACTGGGTCCAGAGCCACAACGCCAATGCCGTGGTGCCGACGATCAGCAGCCCGTTCATGGTGGTGATGACCAGGTCCATGCTGGTGACCACGCGGCCGGCCAACTGGGCTTTTTCGGTCTGCTCCTGGATGGCTTCGCGGGCGTACTGCTGTTCGAAATTGGTGTGGGCGAACAGCTTCAGGGTGGTGATGTTGGTGTAGCCGTCGACGATCCGGCCCATGAGCTTGGAGCGGGCATCGGACGATACCACCGAGCGCTCCTTGACCCGTGGCACGAAATAACAAAGTGCACCGATGTAGGCGGCAATCCATATCAGCAACGGGATCATCAGGCGCCAGTCGGCTTCGGCGAACAGCACCAGGGAGCTGATGGCGTAGATCAGCACGTGCCAAAGGGCATCCACGGCCTGCACGGCCGAGTCGCGCAGGGAGTTGCCGGTCTGCATGATGCGCTGGGCGATGCGCCCGGCGAAGTCGTTCTGGAAGAAATTCAGGCTCTGCTTGAGCACGTAGCTGTGATTTTGCCAGCGGATCAGGCTGGTCATGCCAGGGCTCAGGGTCTGGTGCACCAGCAGGTCATGCAGGGCCACGAAGATGGGCCGGAAAATCAGCGCCACCACGGCCATCCAGGCCAGCTCCAGGCCATGGACCCTGAAGAAGTCAACATTGGGCGTGCCCTGGGTCAGGTCGATGATGCGGCTCAGGTAGCTGAACAGCGCCACTTCGATCAGCGCGCCGATCAGACCCACCACCAGCAATACGGCGAAGCTGGGCCAGACCTGTTTCAGGTAATAGGTGTAGAAGGGCAGGACGCGATTCGGCGGGGCCGACGAAGGAGCGTCGCGGAAAATATCGATCAGTGTTTCGAAGCGGCGATAAACCATCACTCAATGCCCTGGCAGGGGCTCTCCTTATTGCTATGAGCGGCGCGGGATGACCGCACCGCCCAGGCTTGCCGTGTGCCTCTTCAGTCGATGCGCTTGGCCGACTTGATGATCACAGGATCGGCCGGCACGTCTTTCATGCCGCCGCGTTGGGTGGTTGGCGAGTTGACGATGATGTCCACCACGTCCATGCCCTTGACCACCTTGGCGAACACCGCGTAACCGGCGTCACGGCCCGGATCGAGGAAGGCGTTGTCGGCCACGTTGATGAAGAACTGGCTGGTGGCCGAGTTCGGGTTGGAGGTGCGCGCCATCGACAAGGTGCCGCGAACGTTGTGCAGGCCATTGCTGGCTTCGTTCTTGATCGGCGCCTTGGTTTCTTTTTGTTGCATGGCTTGAGTGAACCCGCCGCCCTGGGCCATGAAGCCCGGGATCACCCGGTGAAAAATCGTGTTGGTGTAGAAACCGCTGTCTACGTACTCAAGGAAGTTCTTGGTACTGATGGGGGCCTTGACCGGGTCCAGTTCGATTTCGATCTGACCGTTGGTGGTGTCGAGCAATACATGGGGTGCCTTGGCTGGCGTGGCGGCCATCAGGTTGGCGGCAAACAGTACGGTGCCGGCGGCGAGGGCGAATTTTTTCAACATGGGGTCAGTGATCCTGAGTGGTGGAGTCGGTTGCGGTCAAAAAGTCGAGCAGGGTTTGGTTGAAGCGTTCGGGTTGATCCAGCGGGGTCGCGTGCCGTGAATCGGCGATGACCACCAGCCGTGCATCGGGCAGCCGTTTTACATAGGCTTCTTTCAGCGCCACGGGGGTGTAGTCGTGGTCGGCGCAGATGACGAGGGTTGGACAGGCAACCTGCGAAAGTCGTTCCTGCACGCCCCAGCCCACGATCGCATCGAAGCTGGCGAGATAAGCACGTTTGTCGTTCTTTGCCCAGCGCCGGGCCATTTCCAGGCGTAACTCGGTTTGCTCGGCCTTGGGGAATAACTTGGCGCCGAGGGCTTTGCCGATGGTCGCCAGGCTGAGCAGGCGCATCAGGCTCCAGCGCTTGAACCACTGCCAGCAATCGTCGGGCGTGCGGATCTTGACCTCTGGCGCGCTGTTGACGATACACAAGCTCTTGACCCTATGGGGCTCATCCACCGCCAACTGAAAAGCGATCATGCCCCCCATGGACCAACCCACCAGATGCACCGGGCCCAGGCCCAGGTGTTCGATCAAGGCGATCAGATCGGCGCTGAAACCTTCGATGCTGTAGCGCTCCTGCGGCTTGTCGGAGCGACCGTGGCCGCGTACATCCACCACGATCAGGTGGTAATGGGCGCAGAGCACCGGGATCTGCTTTTCCCAGTCCCGGGTGCTGGAACCCAGCCCGTGGACCAGCAGCAAGGGCGCGCCGTGGCCGTATTCCTCGTAGTGCAGGTTGCAACCTTCATGTTCGAAATAGGCCATCAGCGAAGTCCTTGTCAGGCTTGTTCAGGGGCGGCGAACGGTGCATCCAGCGGCGCAGTATCGAAGGTGCGCAGCAATTCGATCAGGACTTGCGTGGCCGGGCCCAGGTTTTTTTCCTTGTTCGAATACAAATAGAAGCTCGGGTTGCGGCTGCCACCCTGGTCCAAGGGTAGCTGTTTAAGCGTGCCTTCCTTGATTTCCCGCTCGATCATGTGCCGGGGCAGCCAGGCGAAGCCCAGGCCGCTACCCACGAAAGTCGCTGCGGTGGCCAGACTGCCGACGGTCCAGCGTTGCTCGGCACCGAGCCAACCCACGTCGCGAGGTTGCTGGCGTCCGGAGTCGCGGATCACCACTTGCAACTGGCTTTCCAGATCCTGGAAAGTCAGCTCGCGGTTGAGGCGATGCAGGGCATGTTCGGGATGCGCCACCGCGACGAATTCAACGTCGCTCAACTCTGCCCCCAGATAACCAGGAATGCTGAAGCTACTGATGGCCAGGTCGGCCACGCCTTCGAGCAGCACCTCTTCGACCCCCGACAGCACTTCTTCGCGCAGCCGCACCCGGCAGCCACGGCTTTGCGGCATGAACGCGGTCAAGGCGCGAACGAGGCGGGCGTTGGGGTAGGCCGCGTCGACCACCAGGCGCACTTCCGCTTCCCAGCCTTGCTCCATGTGGTGGGCCAGGTCTTCCAGTTGGCTGGCCTGTTTCACCAGTTGCCGGGAGCGGCGCAGCAGCACGCCACCGGCTTCGGTCAACACGGCCTTGCGCCCATCGATGCGCAGCAACGGCACGCCGAGCTGATCCTGCATGCGGGCCACGGTGTAGCTCACTGACGACTGGGAGCGATGCAGCACTTCAGCGGCCTGGGCGAAACCGCCGTGGTCCACCACGGCCTGCAAGGTGCGCCATTGATCAAGGGTCACGCGGGGCGCTTTCATATCGGGCTCCTCTTGTCCTAAGCTGACAGTCCCTTGGTGGAGACTGCCGAATGAAGAAAATCTGTTGTGCGGTGCTGGCCTTGCTGCCACTGACTGCGTTTGCCTACCCGATTGATGTGGAAAAACACCTCAATGGCCTGAGCATCGACTACAACGCCTATGACACCGATGCCGATATCGGTTCCATCCGTGTCAACAACTACGGCAGCACCGATGCAGCTTGTACCGTGGTCTTCAGAAATGGCCCTGAAGCACCTCGTACCCGCAAGCTGGAAGTCGCCGCCGGCAAGTTCAAGAACGCCACGGCCAAGTTCAACCGCAACATCATCAAGCTGCGCATCAAACTGACCTGTCAGCCGAAATAGCCCGACAGTGGGGCAGGCAATATTGCTTGCCCTGCTTATAAACGAATTTATCGATGCTTTGCAGCAGTTATTTGCGCTTTTTCATCGATATGCTCGCGTTTAACCTTCACTCCATCGACTGACAACATTCTCAGATGGAGCCTACAAGCCATGTCCCGCGTTCTGATCATCGAAAGCAGTGCCCGCCAGCAAGACTCGGTGTCCCGTCAACTGACCCAGACCTTTATCAGCCAGTGGAAAGCGGCGCACCCGGCCGACGAAATCAGCGTTCGCGACCTGGCCATCGATCCGGTGCCGCACTTGGATGCCAATCTGCTGGGTGGCTGGATGAAGCCTGCCGAGCAGCGCAACGACGTTGAAACCACCTCGCTGGAACGCTCCAACCAACTGACCGATGAATTGCTGGCCGCCGACGTGCTGGTGATGGCGGCACCGATGTACAACTTCGCCATCCCCAGCACCCTGAAAGCCTGGCTCGACCACGTGCTGCGTGCCGGCGTGACGTTCAAATACACCCCCACCGGCCCCCAAGGCCTGCTGGCCGACAAACGCGCATTCGTGCTGACCGCCCGTGGTGGCATTCATGCCGGCGGCAGCACTGACCATCAGGAACCCTACCTGCGCCAGGTTATGGGCTTTATCGGGATCCACGACGTGACCTTCATCCATGCCGAGGGCATGAACCTGGGCGGCGACTTCCAGGAGAAGGGTTTGAATCAGGCCAACGCCAAACTGTCCCAGGTCGCCTGATCCGTTAATCTTCAGGTAATCGCCAAGTGGTCTAGTGGCTTGGCGCTTCCCTTCAAACCGTTTTGCGCATCGAACCTCCCTTTGCACTTATTGCTCCTGAGTGCATCAGCCCGATTGAACGCTTTAGCGAAATCGGGCTTTTTTTTGGGGAAATGGAAACAACGGCCCTTTTAGATGGACGGCCTTTCAAGTCTTGAGGGCTGGAAAATGTGCAGGCCCTAGCTTCACCCGGATTGGGCAAGTCTTCCGACGCCTGCTGTGGTAATTTATGCGCGCAATTACAGTAGGGAGACTGTGATATGTTCAAAGTCAAACGGAAAACATGGGTTTTATTTTTGGCCTACCTCATGGGGGCGAGTAGCTATATCTACTACCTCTATGTCGAAACGCAAAGCGTCCTCACCGACAATATCAATAATAAATTGCTGCATGCCGCGCTGGGCGCTTCGGCCATCCTCGGCGACCGTTACCATGACAACCTGCTCGATAAACAATCCAAATCGCAAGCGCAGGACTGGGATACCATTCAGCGGCTCTCCGGCTTCAACGAGTCCATGGGCACTGCGTTTGTCTATAGCGTGATCAAGCGAGGTGCAAAGGCCTACTTGGTCAGTTCCAGCGCATCGAAAAAAGAAATTCAAGAGCAGAATTTCGTGCGTTTTTTCGACCCTTATCCCGATGCCAGCCAGGCTTTACTCGACAGTTTTGAGCGCACCGAGCCAACCTGGATTGATTATTCGGATCATTGGGGGGATTTTCGCGCAGTCTTTGTCCCAATAAAATCACAAGACGGTACGGTGTATGTTGTCGGGGCGGAAGTTACCTTGGCGGACTACTATCAACAACTTAATCATGACTCCCTGTACCACATCATCCTGGCCATCCTGGTATTTCTCGCTTTCCTCCTGTTACGCATGCGCGCTCATCTCCAGCACCTGCGAGTCAATGAGCAGGTATTGAATCAGGCAAAAAATGCCGCCGAAGACGCTGATCGTTCAAAAACCAGCTTTCTGGCAACCATGAGTCATGAAATTCGCACCCCGATGTACGGTGTCATTGGCGCGACCGAGTTATTGGCCCGGTCCGCCCTCGATCCCGAGCAACGCCGTCTTCTCACAACGATTCATTCCAGTGGACGGACCCTGCTGTCTCTTATCGATAACATTCTCGACCTGGCAAAAATCGAAGCGGGCAAACTTGAATTGAAACCTCGTGTTTTCGAAGTGAGAGCACTGGTTTCATCCTGTATGGAGCTAATCCGGCAAAATATCCAGGACAAACTCATAGTGCTGGAGGCGCAGTTTTCCCCGGACGTACCGCCTTTGGTCAAAACCGATATGGACTGCCTTCGCCAGATATTGATCAACTTGCTGGGCAATGCGGTCAAATTTACCGAAGTCGGAAAAATATCGCTCCTGGTCACCACCAGCGGTTACGGCGCTCAAGCGTGGCTCGACTTCTCCATACGTGATACCGGCATCGGTATCCCCGCCGAACGGCAAGACAATCTGTTCAAGCCCTTTACCCAGTTCAAAGGGCCGGCTAGCCAACGCTTCACGGGGAGTGGGCTGGGCCTTTCTATCTGTAAGAACCTGCTCGAGGCGCAGCAGGGGACTTTATCGTTCACCAGCCAGCCAGGTGTCGGCTCGACATTCTCCTTTTCTCTCCCCATGGCGCTTTTTTCAGTCTCGGAAGTACCCGACAGGGATGATCATGCGGCGGTTGGCTTCGACTCGTCTTTTGCCGAGGATTATCCGCTCGATATCCTTCTGGTGGAGAACCATTCGGTGAGCCAGAAAGTGGCCATGGCGATGCTACACGAGTTGGGTTATGCACCCGACCTTGCGTCAGATGGCCTGGAAGCGGTCAATCGTTGCATGGTTTCGACGCCAGAGATCATTCTGATGGATATCAACATGCCCGTGATGGATGGGATGGAGGCGGTGCGTAGAATCCGCGAGTTACCCCAGGGCGATACTTGCTACATCGTTGCTTTCACCGCGAGTGTTTTTTCCAGCGAGATAGAACGTTTCAGGGCCGCTGGTGCCGATGACATCTTGACCAAACCGGCCAACTTCCAGGCGCTGACCCGAGTGCTCCAGCGTGCCGCCAACCACCGGCACCAGCGCCAGGCCAATTCTTGGGTCGTGGATGAAATTCCGAGTTAATGGGATAACGGTGGGAGCGGGCAAGCTCGCTCCCACCGTTCAAAAGCGCTATCTTCGCCGCCATTCGAAACGAGGGCGGCATGGGCTATCTACTTTTTGTGACATTGATCCAGGCGTTTTCCTTCAGCCTGATCGGCGAGTACCTGGCCGGGCATGTGGACAGTTATTTCGCGGTGCTGGTGCGGGTCCTGCTGGCCGGGTTGGTGTTCATTCCGCTGACGCGCTGGCGCCAGGTGGAGCCGGCGTTCATGCGCGGCATGCTGTTGATCGGCGCTTTGCAGTTTGGCGTGACCTACGTCTGCCTGTACCTGAGCTTTCGCGTGCTGACGGTGCCCGAGGTGCTGCTTTTCACCATCCTGACGCCCCTGCACGTGACCTTGATCGAAGACGCACTGAACCGTCGCTTCAATCCCTGGGCGCTGATCGCGGCGCTGGTGGCGGTGGCCGGTGCGGCGGTGATTCGCATCGACCGGATCAATCCGGATTTCTTCATGGGTTTTTTGCTGCTGCAATTGGCCAACTTCACCTATGCGGCCGGGCAGGTGCTCTACAAACACCTGGTGGCCCGCCACCCGAGCGACCTGCCGCATTACCGGCGTTTCGGTTATTTCTATCTCGGTGCGCTGATGGTGGCGTTGCCGGCATTCCTGCTGTTCGGTAAGGCCGACTTCTGGCCCGAAGCGCCGCTGCAATGGGGCGTGCTGGTGTTTCTGGGCCTGGTCTCCACCGCACTGGGGCTGTACTGGTGGAACAAAGGCGCGTGCCTGGTCAATGGCGGGACCCTGGCGGTGATGAACAACCTGCACGTGCCGGTGGGGCTACTGGTGAACCTGCTGATCTGGAACCAGCACGAGGCACTGGGGCGGTTGCTGCTGGGTGGGTCGGTGATATTGGCGGCGGTGTGGATCAGTCGGTTGGGGGTACGCCAACCTCAGCCTTCACCCTGAATCCTGAGTCCTGAACCCTGTGGGAGCGAGCTTGCTCGCGATAGCGGTGTGTCAGAAACAGGGATGCTGACTGATACGCCGCCATCGCGAGCAAGCTCGCTTGTATGTTTAGACTTGAAGGGGGGGGGGGCAGACCACCTCAAACCAGCTGCTTCTGCGGCTCCGGCAGTTGGCTCGCCCCCAACACCGCCGGCAGCAGCCCCGAACGCAGGTCCGTGCCGCTTGGCTGCTGGTACAGGTTCAACCCGAACTCCGGCATCACCGCCAGCAGGTAATCGAAAATATCCCCTTGGATACGCTCGTAGTCGGCCCATGCGGTGGTGCGGGTGAAGCAGTAGATTTCCAGCGGGATGCCCTGGGCGGTGGTCTGCATCTGTCGGACCATGCAGGTCATGTTCGGCTGGATCTCCGGGTGGCTTTTCAAATACGCTAGCGCATAGGCGCGGAAGGTGCCCAGGTTGGTCATCCGCCTGCGGTTGGCCGACATCGCCGCGACGTTGCCTTGGGCCTCGTTCCAGGCCTTGAGTTCGGCCTGCTTGCGGCCGATGTAGTCGGTCAACAGGCGCACCTGAGTCAGGCGCTGTTCTTCCTCGTCGTGCAGGAAACGTACGCCGCCGGCGTCGATGAACAGGCTGCGCTTGATCCGTCGCCCGCCGGACTGCTGCATGCCGCGCCAGTTCTTGAACGACTCGGACATCAGGCGCCATGTGGGGATCGAGACAATGGTCTTGTCGAAGTTCTGCACCTTGACGGTGTGCAGCGTGATGTCCACCACGTCACCGTCGGCGCCGACCTGGGGCATCTCGATCCAGTCGCCGACCCGCAGCATGTCGTTGCTGGTCAGTTGCACGCTGGCGACGAACGACAGCAGGGTGTCCTTGTAGACCAACAGGATCACTGCCGACATCGCCCCCAGGCCTGACAGCAGCAACAGCGGCGAGCGGTCGATCAGGGTGGCAACGATGATGATCGCGCCAAAGATATACAGCATCATCTTCGCCAGTTGCACGTAGCCTTTGATCGAGCGGGTACGTGCATGCTCAGTGCGGGCGTAGACATCCAGCATGGCGCTGAGCAGGGCACTGAGGCTCAGCACCATGAACAGGATGGTGAAAGCCAGGGCGACATTGCTCAGGAAAGTCATGCTGGTGGTG
The DNA here is from genome assembly GCF_963970585.1 of Pseudomonas sp. RL_105y_Pfl2_101. Taxonomy (NCBI): domain Bacteria; kingdom Pseudomonadati; phylum Pseudomonadota; class Gammaproteobacteria; order Pseudomonadales; family Pseudomonadaceae; genus Pseudomonas; species Pseudomonas sp. RL_105y_Pfl2_101. The sequence goes on along the minus strand of NZ_CAXAPG010000027.1, from coordinate 17,818 downwards.
CTCAGTTCCGGCACCAGGTGCAGGCCGAACTGGATGATCAACGAGGGTGTCATCTGCGCCAGGCGATGAAAGACCTTGTTCTGGCGCAGGTCGTTGACCCAGTTCAAGGCCGGTTGCCGCCCGAGCAATTTGGCCGCGTGGAGGATCAGGTAGCGCGCTACGCGTCCGAGCACCAGGGCGATGACCAGCAGCAACATCAGGGTGAGGCTGGAATGCAGGATCGGGTGCTGGTCAAGGGCACCCCAGAGGTCTTGGATGTTGACCCAGAGTTGTTTGATGTCCATGGACGAAACGGTTCTTCTCTAAAGACGTGACGGAGCGATTAGAGCATTTAAGTCCGGTCAAGTGACCGTTGATGCAATAACGGCTGATAAAAATGCACTGATTTACCGCCGTTTGTATAAAGAAACTCGGCCTTCGCGCTCGAAACCGTTACCCTATGCAGCTGTTTTTTTGCATTTCTTCGAGGTAGCACCCGTGTTTTCCCAATTCGCCCTGCACGAACGCCTGCTCAAAGCCGTGGCCGAGCTTAAATTTGTCGAGCCAACGCCGGTGCAGGCAGCGGCTATTCCGCTCGCGCTCCAAGGGCGTGACCTGCGGGTGACGGCGCAAACCGGCAGCGGCAAGACCGCCGCGTTCGTGCTGCCGATCCTCAACCGCCTGATCGGCCCGGCCAAGGTCCGCGTCAGCATCAAGACCCTGATCCTGCTGCCGACCCGTGAACTGGCCCAGCAGACTTTGAAGGAAGTGGAGCGCTTTTCGCAGTTCACCTTCATCAAGTCCGGCCTGATCACTGGTGGCGAAGACTTCAAGGTCCAGGCCGCCATGCTGCGCAAGGTGCCGGACATCCTGATCGGCACCCCCGGGCGGATGATCGAGCAGTTGAACGCCGGCAACCTCGACCTCAAGGAAGTCGAAGTGCTGGTGCTGGACGAAGCCGACCGTATGCTCGACATGGGCTTTGCCGAAGACGTGCAACGCCTGGTGGATGAATGCACCAACCGCCAGCAGACCATGCTGTTCTCCGCCACCACCGGCGGTTCGGGCCTGCGCGAGATGATCGCCAAGGTGCTGAACAACCCAGAGCACTTGCAGCTCAACGCGGTCAGCCAATTGAACTCCACCACCCGTCAGCAGATCATCACTGCCGACCACAACCAGCACAAAGAGCAGATCGTGAACTGGTTGCTGGCCAATGAGACCTACGAAAAAGCCATCGTGTTCACCAACACCCGGGCCATGGCCGACCGCATCTACGGTCGCCTGGTGGCCCAGGAATACAAGGCGTTCGTGCTGCACGGCGAGAAGGACCAGAAGGACCGCAAGCTGGCCATCGACCGCCTCAAGCAGGGCGGCGTGAAGATCCTCGTCGCCACCGACGTCGCTGCCCGAGGCCTGGACGTGGATGGCCTGGACATGGTCATCAACTTCGACATGCCCCGCAGTGGCGACGAGTACGTGCACCGCATCGGTCGTACCGGCCGTGCCGGCAACGACGGCCTGGCGATCTCGTTGATCTGCCACGGCGACTGGAACCTGATGTCGAGCGTCGAGCGCTACCTCAAGCAGAGCTTCGAGCGCCGCACCATCAAGGAAGTCAAAGGCACCTACGGCGGGCCGAAGAAGGTCAAGGCCTCGGGCAAGGCCGTAGGAGTGAAGAAGAAAAAGGTCGACGCCAAGGGCGACAAGAAGAAAACCGGCGCCAAGGCCCCGACCAAGCGCAAGACCGCCAACCGTCCGAAGAGCGACACTCCGTCGCTGGTCAGCAAGGACGGCATGGCCCCGCTCAAGCGGCGCAAGCCAGAGGCGCCGGCGGCTGAGTGAGTCAGCGTTAGCGTTTTATAAAAAGAACCGGACCTTGAGCCCGGTTTTTTATGGGTGACTGAAACTGACAAAACCCTGTGGCGAGGGACCTGTAGGAGCTGGCGAAGCCTGCGATCTTTTGATTTTGATCTTGATCTTTCGCTTGCGACTCAATTGTAGGAGGCAAGATCGCAGCCTCGTTGCACTCGACAGCTCTTACGCTCCTACGCGCCTACATAGCTCCTGCGATCCAGCGGGAGCAAGCGCCCTCGCCACAAAAGCGGGTTGTGCTCGGCTGTGGCTAATCATCCAGCCTTCTTCTCAGCGTTCTTCAATTCTTCCAGACGCTTATCAATCAACTGGCACTTATCCGGCACGTCCTTGCTGGCAGTCTCCAGGTCCATGGCCTTTAACTCGTCGTTCATTTCCTTGGCCTTGGCTGGGTTCTGCTCGGTGAGCTTGGTCACTTCTTTTGCCAACTGTTCGCGCTTGGCGGTCGCTTCCTCTGGTGTACAAGTGGCCCAGGCGGGCAGGGCGCAGGTGAGGGTGGCGGCGAGGGTGAGTTTCAAGAGGGTTTTCATGGCAGGGCCTCATATTCCTTGTTGGGCAGGTAATGGGTTGAGGCCGGTGCGGGGTGGAAAGTTCATTGGCTGAGGAGTTGTGTGTCCGTTTGGTAGGAGGTTTCCAGCTCCGCGCCGGATCTTTCGTACCCCCGTACCGGAGCCGTCTGATTTCAGACGAATGGTTTGCGCAATAGCCTCAAAGCCGAATCCATTTAGTTGACGTCAAAATGATGGCTCATTAATATCGCGCCACTATTTTGATGTCACTTTCCGCTCGAGGGATCGAACATGTCCTCACCCGCCTTTTGGGCGAGGTTGTGCGTGGCTTTGCTGTGCCTTTCTCCACTGACCCTGGCTCACGCCGCCCCCACGCCTGGCGACACGGACCTGATCCGCGAGCGCCAGAACCGTTTGCTCGAAGAGCAGCGTCGTCGCCTGGAAGAGCTCAAGGACTTGCCCGGCAAGGAGGCGAAGCCGACCCAGCCGACCGCACCTGCCGATACCCGTTGCTTCCCCATCAAGACCATCGAACTCAAGGGCGCCGACAGTCTTTCCGCTGGCGAACGCGAGCAGTTGCTTGCGCCCTACATCGGCCAATGTCTGGGTGTGCCGCAGCTTAACGAGCTGCTCAAAGTCATCACCGACCACTACATCGAAAAGGGCCTGGTCACCAGCCGCGCCTACCTGCCGCAGCAGGATCTTTCCAGCGGTCACCTGCAAGTGCTGGTGGTCGAGGGGCGGTTGGAAGGCCTCAAGGGCGCCGAGAACAGCAAGCTGTCGGACCGCGAGTTGGCGATGGCTTTTCCCGGTGCAGTCGGCGAGCTGGTCAACCTGCGGGAGATCGAGCAGATGGTCGATCAGCTCAATCGCCTGCCGTCGAACCAGGCAAAGATGGAACTGACCCCCGGCCAGAACGTCGGTGGCAGTGACGTGCGGGTCACCAATGAACCGAAAAAACCTTGGCGCGCCGGACTGTCGCGCAGCAACGACGGCCAGCGCAGCACCGGCGAGCAGCAGTGGGGCAGCAGTTTCGAATGGGACAGCCCGCTGGGCCTGGCCGACCAGTTGATGTTGCGCGGTGGTCACGACGCGATGACCGACCACCAGCACACCTCCCGCAACGCCATGCTCTATTACAACCTGCCATTTGGCTGGTGGAACGTCAGTTATACCTACAGCCAGAGCGAATACCGCTCGCAGATCCCAGCCAACGGTTTCAACTTCAAGCAGACCGGCGACAGCCAGAACCATCAGTTGCGGGTCGAGCGGGTGATCCACCGTGATGCCCTGAGCAAGACCTCCCTCAACACGGGCCTGGCGTACCTGCGCACCAACAACTTCATCGAAGACAGCAAGCTGGCGGTGAGCAGCAATCGCCTCAGCGAAACCCAGTTCGGCATCAACCATGGCCGGCGGGTTGGCAGTGCCTTCGTCAACCTCGACCTGGGCATGCAAGAGGGTATCGGCGCCTTCGATGCCCAGGGCGACAACGATCCGGGGCCCGGCCAGGCCGATGCCCGCTACCGCAAATACACCGCCACCGCCAGCTACCTGCAACCGTTCCAGGTGTGGGGCGAATCCTTCAGCTTCAGCAGCCTGATGACCGGCCAGCGCAGTGAAGACGTGCTGTTCAGCCCGCAGCGCATGAGCCTGGGCGGCCAATCGTCGATTCGTGGCTACAAGGATCAGTCGCTGTCCGGCGACAGCGGCGGCTATTGGCGCAACGACCTGCGCTGGAGTCGCCCGGTGACGTTGGAGTGGCTGCGTCCGGTGTTCGCCGAATACGGCACCAGCCTCGGTTATGACCAAGGCGTGATTCGTGGGGATCGCTACAACGGCGACCAGCACGGGCGCATGTCGAGCAACTCGCTGGAGCTGTTTGCCCGCGGTGAGCACCTGAACGCCAGCGTCACCTTCGCCCATTCCCTGGAACGTCCGGATGCCCTGACCGAGCGCGAAGCGCCGATCTACTTCCGCGTGGATGTATCCATCTAATTTTTGCTGCAGCGAGACCTGATCATGGACGACCGCCAACACGCCTTCCTGGCCCGCCAGCCTTCCGCTGCCCTGCAAACCCGCGAGCAGTTCTGGGGCATGCCCAAGCGCGGCCTGGCGTTCCTGTTGGCCAACGTCATGTTCTGGCAACCGCTGTGGGCCCAGGCCGACGGCATCGTGGTCAGCGCGCCGGGCACCGGCCTGGACCGGGCGGGCAACGGCGTGCCCATCGTCAATATCGCCAAGCCCAACGGCAGTGGCCTGTCCCACAACCAGTTCAAGGATTACAACGTCGGCAGCAACGGCGTGATCCTCAACAACGCCACTTCGCGCACCCAGTCCACCCAGTTGGGCGGGATCATCCTTGGCAACCCGAACCTCAATGGCACGGCGGCCAAGACCATCCTCAACGAAGTCAACGGCGGCAACCCCAGCCAGTTACGTGGCTACACCGAAGTGGCGGGGCAATCGGCCCACGTCATCGTCGCCAACCCGTACGGTATTACCTGTAATGGCTGCGGTTTTATCAACAGCCCGAAAGTGACCTTGAGCACCGGCAAACCGGTGGTGGAAAACGGCCAGTTGAGTCGTTACCAGGTGGACCAGGGCAGCGTCACGATTGAAGGCGCGGGCCTGAACGCCAATAACGTCGATCACTTCGAAATCATCACCCGCAGCGCCAAGATCAACGCCGAGATCCAGGCCAAGAACCTGACCATCGTCGCCGGGCGCAACGACGTCAACGCCGACACCCTCAACGCCACCGCCCGCGCGGACGACGGCAGCGCCAAGCCGGAACTGGCCATCGATTCCTCGGCCTTGGGCGGTATGTACGCAGGCACCATCAAACTGGTGGGCACCGAAGCCGGCGTCGGCGTGAAGCTGGACGGCAAACTGATCGCCAGTGGAGGTGATATTCAGCTCGATGCCAATGGGCATTTGAGCATGGTCGATACCTCGGCCAGCGGGGCGGTCAACGTCAAGGCTGCGAGCCTCGATGCCCAAGGACCGGTCTATGCCGGCACGACCCTGAACGCCCAGACCCAAGGCAACCTGACTAACCAACAAACCCTGGCGGCGCGGGACGGCATCGTCCTGAACGCGGGTGGGCAGTTGAGCAACAACGGCATCATTGAAGCCGGGGTCAATGCCGATAACACGCGCAATGCCATGGGTGATGTGAGCGTTACTGCGCAGAGCCTGAACAACAGCGGCAAGAGCATCGTCGCCAGTCGTAACCTCACCGCCGACGTTGCGCAAACGTTGAACAACCAGGACGGGACCCTGAGCGCCGGGCAAACCACGACGGTGAAAGCTGGGACCCTGGACAACCAGAACAAAGGCCGCGTCCTGAGCAACGGTGTGCTGAACGTCACCGCCGACAAGCTGCTCAACACCCAGGGCGTCGTCAGCAGCAATGGCAACCTGACGGCCAATGTCGGGCAGTTGAACAATGGCAGCGGTGAATTCAACAGCTTGAGTAACGTCACGTTGCGCGTCGCCTCGCTGGATAACGTGGCAGGTCTGGTGGCGGCGGGGCAGATGCTCGACATCAACGCCAGCGGACAGGTGAACAATCAGAACGGACATCTCACGGCGAGTAAAAGCGCTCAGTTGATCGCCGGTTCGCTGGACAATCGCCAGGGATCGCTTTTTGCCCAACAAGGGTTGAGCCTGAACCTGGCGGGGCAACTGCTCAACGCCCAAGGCAGCGTGATCAGCAGCGACACGCTGCTATTGAAGGCCGGCCAGGTGAATAACGCCACTGGCCGCATCGCCAGCGCAAAAGCCCTGAATGCCAGTGTCACCGGCCTGGATCAACAGAACGGCCAATTGTTCAGCAACACCAGCGTTTCCCTCGACCTCAACCATGGGCAGTTGAATAACCAGGGCGGGCTGATCAACGCCCCGGGCAGTCTGTTGTTGAAGAACCTGGCGGCGGTGAACAACCGCGACGGCGAGATTTCCAGCGATCAGGCGTTCAGCCTGAATGCCACAAGCCTGGACAACCGCGCCGGTTCGATCATCAGCCAGCAGCGTCTCGATTTGGTCATTGCCCAGGCGTTGAATAACGCAAAAGGCCTGATCTCAGCCAACGGCCTTGAGGTACGCGTAGCCAGTCTGGACAACAGCGGCGGCAACCTGGGCAGCGATGCGGACCTGAGCGTAAATGTCGACGGCACGCTGACCAACCTCGATGGCGAAATTTCCAGCGCGGGCCTGACCCGGCTCAACGCGATGGCCTTGGATAACAGCAACGGCCAGGTACTGGGCGACAATGCCTTGAATATTGACGTCGGCGGCGCGCTGGACAACCGCAATGGTGTGCTCGGTTCGGGCAAGGCCGTGGATATCAAGGCGACCAGCTTGAACAACAGCGACGGCGGCCAGTTGATCAGCGACGGCACCCTGACCGCGCGCATCAGCGGTTTGCTGGACAATCAGAACCAAGGCCAAGTGCTTGCCAAAGGCGCGCTTGACCTGCAAACCGGCAGCCTTGATAACCGCGGTGGCCGCTTGGCCGGCAATAACCTGCTGACCTTGCGCAGCGATTCGCTCGATAACCGTGGCGGGAACCTGCGCGCCGACAAGGCGCTGCAATTGACGGTCGGTCAACTGGATAACCGTGATAACGGCGTCATCGCGGGCAAAAGCAGCGTCACCTTCGAAGGCTCGCGTCTGGACAACAGCGCGGGTCTGCTGACAAGCGTTGGTGTGCTGACCTTGAAGGCCGCTGAAGTACAGAACGGCCTCGGTCGTATCTCCAGCCAAACCGACCTCACCGCTGTTATCGATAGCCTGCAACAACAGGGCGGTGCGCTGGTGGCCCAAGGTAATTTGAGCCTGACCGGCAAGAGTCTTGATAACCGCAACGGTGGTTTGGTCGGCACCACAAAATCGCTGGATCTGCAGGTCGGGTAGATCGATAACCGCGCGGGTGAACTGTCCGCAGGTCTTGGCCTTAAGGTGGGCGGCCAGCGACTGGACAACAGCGAGGGTGGCAAACTCATCGCCGGCACTGACCTGGAAGCGAAAGTCGCTGAGCTGATCAACCAGAGCAAAGGGCTGCTCCACGCCCAAGGCCACATGACCCTGAGCGGCAGCACACTGGACAATAGCGAAGGCGTGCTCAACAGCCTCAACGGCCTGGTGATCACTCTCGATAACGCACTGTTGAACAACAAAGGCTTGATCAGCAGCGAAAGGGAGTTGAGTGTCGACGCAGGCAGCCTTGATAACACCGCGGGCAGCCTGAGCAGCGCCGCCCTGTTGTCGATCGTCAGTGGTGGCGTGTTGATCAACCAGGGTGGCTCCATCAGCACCGACGCCGCGCTGACCCTTGAAAGCGCCAGCCTGGATAACAGCCAAAAGGGCTTGATCTCGGGCAAAGCCGCGACTCAAGTCAAGACCGGAGCGCTCGACAACAGCCAGGGCGGGCGCCTGACCTCGGGCACTACGCTCAAGCTCAACGCCACGCAGGTGAACAACGCCGCTGGCCGTATTGCCAGCAGCCAAGCCCTGACCGCGTCGGTCACCGGGCTGGATCAACAGCAAGGTGAACTGTTCAGCAACACTCGCCTGAGCCTGGACCTGAACCAGGGCCAGTTGAACAACCAGGGTGGCCTGATTAGCGCTTCGGGTGCGTTGCTGCTGAGCAACCTCAAGAACGTCAACAACCAGGGTGGGGAAATCTCCAGTCAGCAAGCCTTCACGCTGACCACGCAAAACCTCGATAACAGCGACGGCGGTAAATTGCTGAGCAGCCAAGGCCTGATACTGAGAACCGCCCAGGTGCTCAACAACGCCCGCGGCGTGATCTCGGCAGCGTCCCTGGACAGTCGCAGTGACAGCCTGGACAACAGCGATGGCCTGGTCAGCAGTCGTGACCGCCTGGACTTGAATGTTGCAACCGTGTTCGACAACCAGCGCGGTTCGTTGATTGCCGACGGTGCGTTGCTGCTGGTCTCTGATCGCCTGGACAACCGTGCCGGCAGCATCGCCGGCAAGACCGGGTTCAACGCCACCGTCGACACGTTGGATAACCGTCAAGGCACGCTGATCAGCACCGACGCCCTGACGCTGAAAGCCGCCAGTCTCGACAACCGTCAGGCCGGTTTGATCGGCGCGACAAAAGCGCTGGATCTTAACGTTGACGATCTCGACAACCGTGGCGGTGAGCTGTCCGGTAACGCCGATGTCACGCTGCTCAGCCAGAACCTCGACAACAGCGATGGCGGCCAGGTGTTCGCCGGCCAAGCGCTGAAACTGACCGTGGATAAGCTGCTCAACCGCACCAAAGGCTTGCTCAGTGCCAAGACCGGGTTGGACCTGGAGGGCGGCGCGCTGGACAACAGCGGTGGTTACCTGATCAGCCTGCAGAACCAGCGCATCAACCTGAGCCGTGATCTGCTCAACACCCAAGGCCAGCTCAGCAGTGAAGGCACGTTGAATGTCAGCGCCGCCAGCCTGACCAACACCGGCGGCAGCCTGTCCATCGCGGCGGACCTGACCCTGCACAGCCTGGGGCGTCTGGACAACCAGGGCGGCGAACTGGTCACCGACGGCGCGTTGCTGCTCACCAGCGCGGCACTGGACAATCATCAGCAGGGCAACATCAGCGCTAAAGGCGCGATGAGCGTCACCACCGGTGCGTTCGACAACAGCCAGAAGGGCCGGCTCAACAGTGGCAGCACGCTGAACCTCACGGCCGCCCAGGTCACCAACCAGGAGGGCGGTCGTATCGGCAGCCAAGGCGCGCTGACCGCATCGGTTTCCGGCCTGGATCAACAGGGCGGTCAACTGTTCAGCAACACCTCGCTGAGCCTGGACATGAACAACGGCCAGCTCAACAACCAGAGCGGCTTGATAAACGCCCCCGGCGTGTTGCTGCTGAAAAACCTCAACGGCGTGAACAACCAGGGCGGCGAAATTTCCAGCGCCCAAGCCTTCACCTTGGCGGCTAAAAACCTCAACAACGATGGCGGCCGGCTGCTCAGCAACCAGGGCCTGACCTTGCGCATTGCCCAGGCGCTGAACAACGTCAAAGGCCTGATCGGTGCGGCCAGCGTCGATACCCACGCCCAAAGCCTGAACAACAACGGCGGCACGCTCACCAGCCGTGGGAATCTGGTCCTGGCGGTCGATCAGCAACTGGATAACCAGGCTCAAGGCCTGATCAGCGCCGCGCAATTGCTCACGCTCGACAGCGGTGACCTGAACAACCAAGGCGGCAGTGTGCTGGCGGGCGATGCTTTGGTCCTCAATGCCATGGCCCTAAACAACAGCGCCAGTGGCCTGATCAATGCCAAAGGTGACCTCACCCTCGGCGCCGATTCGCTGGACTCCAGCAATGGCGGCGAAGTGTCGGCCAAGGGCGACATGAATCTGACCCTGGCGGCACTGACGCAAAACGGCGGGCGCCTGCTGGGCGAGAAAGCCGTCACGCTGAACCTTGGCAACAATGACCTGAACAACCGCAATGGCCTGGTCACCACCAAAGGTTTGCTAACCGTTAACGGGCTGCGCAACCTGAACAACCAGGGCGGCGAAATCTCCAGCAGCCAGAGCTTCAACCTCAGCGGCCAGACACTCGATAACAGCGGCGGCAAGCTGATCAGCAGCAACCTGCTCAGCCTCGACGGCAACAGTCTGCTCAACCAGAACGGCCTGATCTCTGGTTGGCAAGGGCTGCTGGTCAACGGTTCCAGTCTTGATAACCGCAACAACGGCACACTCTCCAGCCGCAATGGCGACGTCGGCGTCACCCTCAGCGGGGCACTGCTCAACAGCGCTGGCGGTGCGCTGGTCGGCCAGAAAAACCTCACCGTCAGCGCCGCCAGCCTGGACAACAGCAGCGGCGGGATTCTGTCCAGCGGCAGCGACCAGACCCTGACCGTCACCGGCGGTTTGCTGAACAACGCCCAAGGTGGCCTGATCGACAGCGGCGCCCTCTTGGTCATGAACGCCATGACCCTGGGCAACGCCGGCGGTACCGTCAACGCGCAAAAAGCCTTGAACTTCACCGGCACCACACTGGACAACAGCGGTGGCAAGCTGGTCGGCAACTCTGCTGTCACCCTGGACTTGCTCGGCGCCCTGAACAACACCAGCGGCAAGATCGCCAGCGTCGGCCCACTGCGGGTCGAGCGCGCCACGCAAATCAATAACCAAGGTGGTCAGATCGCCAGCCAGGGCTTGTTGACCTTGCTCACCGATGGCCTGGACAACAGCAATACCGGCACCGTCGCCGCGAAAAATGCGCTGGTAATCACAGCCTCCGGAGCCGTGCAGAACCACACCAACGGCCTGATCTACAGCCAGACGGCCGACGTTGCACTCAATGCCGCGAGCCTTGCCAACGGCAAGGGTGAGATGCAAGGCCAGACCGGCCTGAGTCTTGAACTACGTGCAGGCCTGGACAACCAGGGCGGCAAACTCATCGCCCAAACCGGCGATGTCAACCTGACCGCGGCCAACATCGACAACCGTGGCGGCACCCTCGCCAGCCTCAAGGGCGCCCTTGAGGCGAGAACCGTGGGTGTGCTGCGCAACGGCTTCGATGTGAACAACAAGGGTGGCGTGATTCAAGGCCAACGCCTGGACCTGCGCACCTTGGCCGGGCTGAACAACAACGGTGGTCGAATCGCCGCGCAGTCGGGCGATATCGTCATCGACACCGCCAGCCTGAACAACCGCAATGGTGGTCTCTATGCCTCTGGGCTGATCAAGGTCGCCGGCACCGGTGCCAGCCTGGACAACACCGCCGGCCAACTCGCTGGCAGCGCCATCCATTTGGATCTGGACGGCGCCCTGACCAACCGTGGCGGCATTCTGGAAAGCGACAGCACCTTGGTGGTCAGCGCCGCCAGCGTTGATAACCAGACAGGTCAACTGCGAGCGCTTGGGGGAGCAGGCAAAACAGATTTCCAGATCGGTAGCCTCTTCGACAACCGCAACGGCAAGCTGGAAAGCGCCAACACTCACCTCACTCTGGCTGCCAACAGCTTCCTCAACAGCGGCGGCCAATTGCTGCATCTGGGCGACGGCGCGTTCGACATCTCCCTGGCCAACGTCACCGGCGCCGGCGGCGACATCGTCACCCGTGGCGGCCTGACGCTCAAAGCCGACACCTGGACCAACACCAGCGCCATCCAGGCCGGACGTCTGACGGTCGACGTCAACAACTTCACCCAGACCGCGACCGGGCAACTGCTGGCTTCGACGCAACTGGAAGGCAAGGGCGGGAACTGGGTTAACAACGGGTTGATCGCCAGTGATGGTGGTATGGGCTTGCAGTTGACCGGGCGGTACAGCGGCAATGGCCGAGTCACCAGTCTGGGCGACATGACGGTAGACGCCGCTGCGATCGACTTGAGCAGCACGGCAAGCATTACCGGCGGCGCGACCACGACGATTGGTGGCCGCGGTGGTTTGAGCAGCCTGAATAACTACGGGCGACTGACATCGGCGGGCGCGTTGAATATCAATGCGGGCACCATCAATAACTACGGGACCGTGGCCGGCGCGGATGGATTGAAACTGACGGCTTCGACCTTGCTGAACGACCAGGGTGGCTTTTTGTTCAGTGGCGCGGATATGAAATTTCGGGTGGGGAGTTTGACCAACCGCAAGTCGGATGTTTATGCGTTGGGGAATATTGATGTAGCGCGCAATGACCTGGGTGGACGGTCGGCGCTGATGGAGAATAATTCGGGCACTATGGAGAGTGGGCTGAATTTTTCTATTAATGCGGATTCGATTATTAATAAGCGGGGGGATTTTAAGACTGAGACGGAGTTGTATTCTTCTGCTATAGGGTTTGGATGTTACGACTGTGATGGACTTCCACGCTACTGGAATGATCGGCAACCTGCTTCATATTATGTCTACGAACAAAAATATAAAGTGAAAGTTTCTGGAGATGTCAACTCCAGTGCGGCTTCATTAGTCTCTGCAGGGGGGGTGGTTATTAAAGGTGGGTCGTTTTCAAACTCTAACTCAATGGTGTCTGCCGCAGGGAATATAGATATTTCTGTTGGTGATTTTGAAAATTCTGGTGCCGCATTAGGGGATTATGTAAGTCGGGATTATTATTCGTATTATAAGCCTACTTATAATGATATGGCTGGGCTTGTAAATTATAATGTCTACAATGATGCCGAATATAATGGTGGTATGCATTTCTGGAATGCTGCGGGTGTCGAATCTATTATTTACTCTCAGAAAGGGCAGGACGGAGCTAAACCCTTTGAGAAGGAATATTATCAAAGATTTGGCCCGGTTGTTATTAGGCGAGGCGGAAATGGAGACAAAGTACTTCCTGAAATTGAGTTTCCTGTTTCGCAGTATTCGACCGGTGTTCGAACGGAATTACCAAGCTTTATAAAAAATGCAACTTCGTTTGATCAGGTAGTTGTCTCATCGACGTCGTCCGACCACTTGGTACCCGCTATCATCCAAGCCGGCGGCAACGTCTCAATTACCGCAACAAACAAAATCAACAACGGTGTGGAGCGCCCATTCTCCACCGGCATAGCCACTTCGTCCCGTAATACCACAACCGCCGCTTCAGGCTCAGGCAAAACCACGGTCGTGACCCTGAACAGCCAACTCCCACCGGACTTGGCCCAACAACAAATAAACCCCCTGACACTCCCCGGTTTCAGCCTCCCTACCGGGCAAAACGGCCTGTTTCGATTGAGCGGGCAGGGCGCCAGCGACGCGCCAGTGTCCCAGACGCCGGCCGTGTCGCAGAACTGGACAATCGGCGGCGCCAGCGTGAGCGCATCGAATCGATCCACCGCCGCCCCAACCGCCAATGTACGCGACATCCAGATCGCCGATGTCACCCAGGTTTCCGCCGCCGAACGACAGTTGCAATTGTTGAATCGTGACAGCGGCGGCGTCACCGCCGGCGCGTCCGCCATTCAGGTCACCGCCCCAACGGACTCATCCCCCGGCACGCCGCAACTGCCAGGGCATTCCCTTGACGGCACCGTCACCCATGGTGCCGACATTGCACTGGGCACTTCGGGCACGCCGCCGATCGACGTAAGTCGCCCCGCGCCAGTGCCTGTCACCGGCCAAACGGTGGCGCGGGTCACGGGGCTACCCAGCGCAACCGTGGCTTCCAAACCGCAAAAATACTTGATCGAGACCAATCCGGTTCTCACCGACCTCAAGCAATTCATGAGTTCGGATTATTTGCTGTCGAACCTCGGCTACGACCCTGACACCAGCGCCAAGCGCTTGGGCGACGGCCTGTTCGAACAAAGACTCATCCAGCAGGCCGTCGTCGCCCGCACCGGCCAACGCTTCATCGACGGCCAGACCTCCGACGAGGCGATGTTCAAGTACCTGATGAACAACGCCATCGCCAGCAAGGACGCCCTCAACCTGTCGGTAGGCGTTACCCTCACCGCCCAACAAGTCGCCGCCCTGACCCACGACATCGTCTGGCTCGAAGAGCATGAAGTGAACGGCGAAAAAGTCCTGGTGCCGGTTCTGTATATGGCCCAGGCCAATAATCGCTTGGCGCCTAATGGGGCGTTGATTGCCGGTCAGAACGTTACGTTGATTGCCGGCAAGGATCTGGAAAATGCCGGCACGCTTCGGGCCACGAAGAACCTCTCCGCATCCGCTGGCGAGAACCTGACCAACAGCGGATTGATCGAAGCCGGAAACCGTCTTGACCTGTTGGCCGGCAACGACATCGTCAATAAATCCGGCGGCATTATCGCCGGGCGTGACATCAGCATGAATGCGATCGTTGGCGACATCATCAATGAGCGCACGTTGACCACCGCAAGTATCAGCAACAAGGGCTACACCCAGCGGCAGGACTACGCGGATAACGCCTCGCGTATCGAGGCGGCGAACGACCTGACCATGGGCGTCGGTAGAGACGTCAACAGCGTTGGCAGCGTCATGGTCAGCGGACGCGACACGCAAATCGATGCAGGGCGAGATGTGAATATCGTCTCTGCGCAGCAACAGACCTCCAACACCGGTGGTACCCGCAGAAGTTCGATCACTCAACTGGGCTCGGAGGTGGATGCAGGTCGCGACGTGATTGTGAACGCAGGTCGAGACTTCAACGCTATCGCGAGCCAGATCAGTGCCGACCGCAATGTGGCCTTGGCCGCCGACGAGAACATGACGATCTCCTCCGGCGCTAACGAAACCCACTCTTATTACAAGTCGAAAAAAGTCACGGCCCAAGAGGACCACGTCAAACAGATCGGCAGTGCTATCAGTGCTGGTGGTGACGTGAAGTTGGATGCTGGAAAAGATATGACGCTTATCTCCAGCCGTATCAACGCCGGTGGCGAAGCTTATCTGGTGGCTGGAGAAAACCTGGCACTTCTGGCCGCACAGGACAGCGACTATTCGCTGTATGAGAAAAAGAAGAAGGGCAGTTGGGGGAAAAAACAGAGTCGGCGTGATGAGCTGACCAAGGTGACTCATGTGGGGAGTGAGATCACCACCGGGGGCGATCTGACCTTGGTTTCCGGTGAGGATCAGCGGTATCAGGTAGCGAGGCTGAACAGTGGCAACGACCTGACCTTGCAAAGTGGAGGCTCGATTACCTTCGAGGGCGTCAAGGATCTGCATCAGGAGAGTCACGAGAAAAGCAAGTCCAGCTCCGTCTGGTTCAGCATGAAGGGCAAGGGCCGCACCGACGAGACGCTACGCCAAAGCGAACTGACTGCTCAAGGCGACTTGGCCATCAGCGCGGTGGGCAAGATCCATGCGGACGTGCTGCAGGTCAACAAGCAGACGGTCAGCGAATCTATCGATGCGATGGCCAAGGCCGACCCAAAACTGGCGTGGCTCAAGGAGCTTGATGCGCAGGGCGGTGTTGACTGGCGGCAGGTGCAGGAGATCCACACCAGCTTCAAATACGCGAACTCGGGCATGGGCCCAGCCGCGCAAATGATAGTCGCCATTTTGATGACGGTTCTGCTCGGTCCTGCTGGCGCCGGCCTGAGCGGTGCAACCCTAGCAGGCGCGGCCAGCGTGGCTACCACCGGCACGATTGCGACCATCAACAACAAAGGAGACATAGGCGCCGGTTATAAAGCAATCCTTAGCAAGGACGGCCTTACCAACGCCGCGATTGCGACCATCACTGCCGGCGTTGCCGAGAACTATCTGGGCGACATGACCATGACCAAGGAGGTCAATGGCAAGATGGTAGTCGACTTGGGATCGGTCGAAGCCGTCAGTCATTTTGCGGGCCAGCAGTTGGTCAACAATGCTTCCGCTGCCGCAATCTCCAAGGCCTTTGGTCGAGACGTGACGTTGGCTGGCATCCTACAGTCGACGGTTTACAGCACCTTGGCGGCTTACTCCTTCGACCAGGCGGGTAACGTCGGTCTGAAAACCGGCAGCCCGGAGAAAATCGCCCTGCACGCGTTAGTAGGCGGCATGATCGCCGAAGCTTCGGGCAGCGACTTCGCAGTCGGTGCAATGGCGGCTGGTGTGAACGAGGCGTTCGCCAACCAGCTGCGGCGTATGTCGGCCCAGATGGACCCGCAAAATCGCGACCACCTGATGCTCATGTCCTCGCAACTGCTAGGTGTGGTGGCCGCTGCCGCTGTGGCTGGTGATGACGCGAACAGCCTGCAGACAGGCTCGTTTGTGGCTGGCAATGCAACCCAGTACAACAACCTCAATCACCATGACATGAGCGACTTTGTTGGAGACATGGATGCCTGTGGTAACAACGAGATTTGTCAGAAAAAAACATGGGAAGGGGGGAAGTACGATCAGATCAGTAACAAAATCACCGATTGGTCGGAGAAGGCCGTCAGTGGTGCATTTGCGAAGTCCTTGCTGACCTCGATCCAGGGCGGGCTAACCGCACTGAATGACCTCAATTGCACGACGGCGACTTGCACGCAGTACAAGGACACTCTGACTGAGCGTGCGTTGAACGACCTGACGAACTTGGCGAAGGTTACTGACACGTGGGAAAACGCAACAAGCGTGGCTGCGCTGGTCATACCGACCTCAGGCGGCGCGCGTGGTGCTGGCGCTGGCGAAGGAGGGATTTCGCCTAGGGTTCAGGCGGCTCTGGATAAGTTCACGGAAGCCAAGGCCATACGTACGGGCGCGACCCTAACGGCGGAGAAAACTGCTTTGCCGGCAGGTTATCGCGAAGGTAATTCCGTAGGTGCGGCTTTCAACGAGAGGGGTGGGTTACCGGAGGGCTACCGTCGGGTCATCAACACTAAAACTGGTAACACGGAGGTGTTGGCAGCGGACGGAAAGCTCTACCTTGAGACTAGTAATGGACTGACACCGAAGGCTGGGGGTAATCTTGCGGGGTTGGTTGATGCAGAGAAAAATATTGCCGGTGCAAAAAGTAATGGTTTTGCTGAGGCCTTAACTGGTGTTACACAGAAACAGCTCGATAAGAAATTTAAACATGCCTCTGATTTTGGTGTGGTGACAACAAAGAAGAATTCTGAAACACTGGCCCAGTATGAATCTGCAATCAAAACTCATATGGCATCCACTTCTACGATTCAGCAAGGTACATACGGGTTTGTAAAAGATTCAAAAGTGTTTTTTAACTCGGCCACCAACAACGCTGTTGTGCTTGATGCGACAGGAAATTTTGTGACGGGGTTTAAGCTTTCTCCAGGAACTCAGCAGTTTGAGAATTTCATTAAAAATGGAGTGCTGCGATGAGCCTTACTATTTTAGAATTTGCACGATCGTTTGTAGCGGGAAGACTGACAGCCGAAATTTTCGCTGAGGCTTATATTGAACTTTGGAAGATTGAGCGAGATAGGAACGTCCTTCAACTCGATGAACCCTCGTTAAATGAGTGTCTATCAAGTATTTTTTGTGCTGCGGATATGTACGAGCCAAGCGAGTCAAGGGAAGAGTATGAGCTTGACGACGAAATGCTTAGAACTGAGGTTGCGAGTTTGGTGCAAAAGATAGTGCCTGATTAGCTGTTTCAACGGGGGGGACGGATCACGTTATCTGTGCGGTTTCTTAGATAGAAAATGTGGTCTGTCCCCTGAGGAGACTTTACACATGATGGAAAAAGGGAACACCCATTAGCCGGTCTCAAGTCAAGGCTAAAAGCCAACTCCGGGCATCTCTCATGAACTCCGCAATGGCCTCTGGAGTACTGAGATATTCTGCGGGGTCAAATTCTGTAAAGGTCTCAATCATTTTGCTCTCCGCGTATGTGAAAAACGGGCGACCCAAAGGTTGCCCGTTTTCGTTACCCAGCAGCTTGCGCTCGCAACCGTCTCCCAATCACATCGAAAAAAGCGAAAAAAGGGGACAGAAAAAAGGGGACAGATTTGAATGGCACTTACTTAACGGCTAACTAACTGATACGGCTGCAAAAAATGAAAAAAGGCTGGCCTTGGTCTACGGTGATAGTTGCGAACACACACCGATCAAGCAAGGACACAGCCCGAGTGAATCGT